>JADHXQ010000004.1 GCA_016782885.1 Phycisphaerae bacterium
CAACCTCGTTCGAGTTGTGTGGTCGGCAGGTGGAATCTCGCCAGCATGTGCGTAACGCCCGCCAGCTTTCCGTCCGGTGAGATCTTCAGTCCGCGAAGGGCCATCGCGCCGTTGGGCAAACTGATCTTAACAGGGTCAGCCTTGCCCGCCATATCCAGAATCGTAACTTCCGCGGCTGCGTAGTCCTGATCGGACGCGGTGGCCGGAAGGTGATTGGCGACAAGCAGCGTCGAACCGTCATGGGAGACATCCAGAGCGGTCGGTTCGCGAGCGACAACTATCGTCTTGATTTCCTTTCCGGCGGCGAGGTCAACCACGCTTATCGTCCCAACCGACCTGCCGCTGCTCTGGCGGCCGAAACGGTTGGCCACGTACACTATCTTACCGTCGGGGCTTACAACCGGCGACATCGGCGTATGCCCGACGGGGATCTTGGCGGTGATCTTTCCGCTCTTGACATCAACCACGCAGAGCTGTCCTTCGGAAAGGGCTGCGGTGACGTAGAGTGTGGCCTCGTCTGCCGACAGATACAAACCACTGGGAGGAGCACCCATAGGAATGCTCTTTGCGACCTTCTCGGAGGCGACATCGAGGACGTCGATCCGATTGGCGGTGGACTCAGCGATGTATAGCGTCTTACCAGCCTTGTCGGCGACAATGGCAACGGGAGACAGATACACCGGACCGGACGCCGCCGCGGGCGCGGCGGTAACTGTTGGAGCATCGGTGAGCAGATAACCGACGACCGCGGCGATTGCAGTGATGGTGAGACACAACAGCATTTTCATTAATCGATTCATGGCAGGTTCCCTATTCTTTTGCGGTTATTCCAATTCAGGAGACTCGGATTCTCCTCGAAAGCCTGCCGTTAACGCAAGCCTTTTTTTTTGTTATTCTTATTCTGCCACAAAAACAGCCCAATAGTCGCCTGGTTCCTTTTCCGTTCGGTCTTGTCACCGCCAATCAGCATGTCGGCATAACGTCTTCGCAACTCGGTTAATTGCAATTCCTGGTCATCGCTGAATGACCCGGCCCGTTGTGCATAGGTATCCATCCATACAATAAGCCGGCGGCGATCTTCGCCGGTGAGTTTCACTTTGTAGTGTCCTTTGGGACCATCAAGCATCGCCATAAGAGCGCTATTGGCGGCCGCACAATTACCCTCCTCTGAGATCCCCTTGCGATAGTCAACGAACACGTGCTGCTGCAGCGAGGGCTTTCCATATCTGCACAGCGAGGCATAAGCCTTTGCGCCAGTCAGGTCAAATTTCCTTCCCTTCTCATCTTTTGATTTCGGGTTGTGGCATGTGACGCACTTGGCGTCGAGGAGCGGTTGGATGAGGCGGTCGAACCTGAGCGGCCAGGAACCGCTCGGGGCCAGCGTGATTTTGGACGCCGGGCGTTTGAGGGCGAGAAGGCGTCGCGACGCGGGCGCCTCGTTGCGCCGCTCGTGACAACCTATGCAACTGAGCGTCTGCCCGGGCTGAACGTGCGTGGTGCTCCGCATGGTCTGAACCGCCATCCCGCGCGAATCAATCGCCTGGAAGAATACTATCACGCCCGAGGGCATGCGGAACTGCGCCGAGCCGTCTGCCTCGACGGGCACGGAGCCCAGAATGCATTTGCCCGGGTCTTCGCCCGTCACGCCGATCGACGGGCGGTTCATGGTGGGTTGACACTTCGGGGGCACGGCGATTATTCGAACGGCCTTGATCTCGCCGCGCTTGACCGTTTTCAAACCGCGGTAGATGTCGGAGATCACGAATACGCCTTCCTGCGGCCCGTTGCGGTCGATGTTCTCCGGAAGGATTGGCGGGCGTTTTCGCGGCGCGATCGGCAAGGGATACATCGTGGAAATTGTCGGGTCGCGGTGCATCAGTTCCATGGTCCCCGCCTTGGCGTCAAACACGTAGACGCCAAAGCCGTTGTTGACCCTTGTGCGCCCTTCCCTGACGGTCGACTCGCTCCCCCATGATGTCAGGTACATGCGTTCCGAGAGCGGCCAGGGGTGTGCGTATTGCGACGGGGCTGTGCGTTCGATTTCCGGGAACGTAACTTCCGGCGTGAGGCGCTTCAGCGGTGCCTGACCGTCGATATCCACAGTGGTGTCGAGCAGCACAAGCGAGCCCATGGTCTGGGCATGGTGCGCCGAGGCAGTGAAGATCAGCTTGTGCGAGTTGGGGATGGCGCGAGCCTCGAAGACGCAGTGCGGGCTGCGGGTATAGTTCCCGTAGACAATCCGCGAGTTCGTTCCGTCGGGGTTGACCGCCCAGAGGCTCATCCAGGCGTTGTTGTGGCGGTCCACGTAATCCCATCGGGCGTGAAGAATGGTCCCGTCGGCAGCGATACTGGGGGTCCATTCGAACTCCTCGAACGGTGAGATCGCGCACAGGGACGAACCGTCGGCGTTTATCGTGTGCAGGGTGAAAGCCGCAACCGGGCGGGACGACCCGCCTCCGCATCGGACGTATACGTCCGGGCACTCCGCACTGACCACTGACGCAGCAGCGCTTTTCATGCCAACCTGCAGGAACTGACCTCTGCGGGTCGAGGTGAACACTATCCGCCCGTCGGGCAGGTAGCGGGCGTCAAAATCATCGTACTTGCCTTTAGTCAATTTGCGGACGCCGCTGCCGTCAATGTTCATCTCGAAGACGTGATAGAATGCGTCCTCGGCGATCCGGGACTTATCGAGCTTGTTTCGCTCGCCCCTCAGATTCGGATAGTGCCTGCACCAGGCGAAGAGAACCCTCTTGCCGTCGTAAGACAATATCGGCCGGAGAAAACTTCCCGCCTGCTTGAACGAACCGCTGATGCATCGCAGCTTGGGGTTATTGCTCCTGACGTCGTCGATGATGTAGAGGCCGCCGCCCGGTCGCGACCACCAACCGTAATACTGGTCCGACATGTGCGAGTACGAACCGGGCACGCGCTTGGTCACCAGGAGCGAACGGAAGTCCAGGAGAGGATCGGCCAGCGTCATCTCCCGCAGTATCCAGCGGGCCGCGAAATAGGTTTTCTGGTCGATCTTATCCGGCGCCATACCCTTGAGGCGGGCGATGAGTTTGTCCAGTCGCCCGGCAGGGGCGGAAACGTCCACACTATCGCGGCGAAGTTCCTTTACGCGAAGTCGAGATTTCTTGAGGATGTCGGCGACGCGTCGGGCCCAGATGTTTTCGCCGGCCTTGCCGGACGACGCGGGAGCCCGCTCTGCCGATGATCCGACATTCGACCATTGCGAGACACTGCTCTGGTCGGCAGGCCGGCGCAGGGCGAGGTTCTTCGTCCCTCCGGGAGCGAAGATCTCCACTTCGTCCAGGTGGAAGTATGTCTTTCCGGACAACTGGAGGCGGACGTAGCGGGCGGATTTGTCCGCCAGCGTCACTGTCAGCGGTTTCTTGTCCGGGACGCCTCCGAACGTTTTACCGTTGTGCGTGTAGACCTTCCGCCACTTCCTGGCGTCGTCCGACAGCAGCACCATCATACGGTTGGTGCGGACAGCCATTGCGGGCGAATCGCATCTGTTCCACGCCACAAGTTTGCCAACCGCCTGAGACTTGCCCAGATCAACCTGCCACCACGGATTCGATTCATTTTCAGTATGGAAGCCCCACTTGCCGTTCTTCACGCCGTCGCAACCGCCGGCGGCATCTGCCGTTTTCGTCATCTTCGTTTTGGCAGGCCGGGCGGATGGAGATTTACCGACGGGAACCTTGGCGCCAACGTTGAAGCGTTCCTGCAACAGCCAGTCGGCCTGTATCTGATGCTTCCAGGCTTCCATACCGCCTGGTGCATCGGCGCCGATGGCGGTCGACAGCGGCATACTGATCGCCAGTAATATAGCAACTGGTAAGATTCCGCCAAACCGAATAACAGTCATCGCAGACTCCTATACCGAATTTACAGAGCCCCCTCACCCGGTTCCACCGGGCGCCATAGTATACCATGCTAACCTGCATAACGTGTTTGTAAAGCGAATCTTTCAATTTGCCTCGCGCCATTTTCAAAGAAATATTTATTGCCCGCACCAACCAGGCAACCCGATGACGCCAAAGGGATTACAGGGCGCGAAAATTGTGCCTCCGGCTTGAAAGAAAAACGATGGACTTGCTACAATGCGCCGATATATGTATTAAGATTCACTAACCCCTAACCCCTGTTGGAGATTATCCGGTTATGAAGATCGCGAGAATCGAGCATGGAGACAGACTCGACTATGCAGCCACGGCTGAAAGAGGATTCCATCTCATCGACGGTGATATCTTCGGTAAGTTTCAGGTAACCGGCGAGTTCGTTCCTGAAGACGCCGCGGTCTTGGCGGCGCCGGTGGACCCGCCGCAAATCGTCGCGATCGGACGTAACTACGCCGGGCACGCCGCCGAGACAGGATCCGAAGTACCCGACGCACCTCTCGTATTCATAAAGACGCTCAATACGATCGCCGATCCGGGCCAGCCGATCCTCCTTCCCAAGATGGCGCCTGGCGAAGTGGACTACGAGGCGGAACTGGCGATCGTGATCGGTAAGGAAGCCAAGCAGGTTCCACCTCATGAAACCGACGAGTACATTCTCGGATATACGTGTGCTAACGACATTTCGGCCCGCGACTGTCAATTGCGTAAGGATGGCCAGTGGGCGCGTGGTAAATGTTTCGACACGTTCGCCCCGCTCGGACCGTGGATCCAGACCAGTATGGACCCCGACAGCGTCGCTATCCGCTCCGAACTGAATGGCAAGATAATGCAGGATTCCAACACATCCAACATGCTGTTTAACTGCAGTTATCTGGTCAGCTACGTTTCGCGCTGCATGACGTTGTATCCGGGCAGCGTGATCTTGACGGGTACTCCGCCCGGCGTGGGAGAAGGTCGCAGTCCCAAAGTCTTCCTCCGCAATGGCGACACGGTCACCATCTCGATAAGCGGTATCGGTGAACTGACTAATCCGGTGAAAATGGAGAAGTAGGCGGTCGCCTTGCAAAGACCTTCCGTCCAGGTTTTCTTCATGGTATCAGTTTCTTGATTTCGGCGGCGGCGGTTTTGGGGTCATCCGATGTGCAGATCGCTCCGCACACCGCCAGGCACGTTACACCCGCCTCGATTACCTGTGGGGCATTGTCGGCGTTGATCCCCCCTATCGCCACGAGTGGGACTGCACTGACAACCGGATCTTCGAGGGCCTGTTTCAGCAGATCGACTCCCGCAGCGGGACCGGCATCCTTGGTGTCGCTGTCAAACACCGGTCCGAGGGCCACGTAGTCGGCGCCTTCCTGGACGGCCGCCCTGGCCTGTGCGATATTGTGTGTGCTCCTGCCCACAATTGCGCCCGGGCGCAGCAGCCTCCTGGCGTCCGCCAGAGGAAGATCTCGCTGCCCGAGATGCACACCGTCGGCGCCGACGATTGCGGCGATGTCAGGGCGATCGTTTATGATCAGTATCCTGCCCATTTCGTCGGTAAGTTCCCGCAGTTCAGCGGCCAGCGCCAGGAGCACCGCGTCGCTGCTGTCTCCGGGTTTCTCGCGAAGCTGGATGGCGCCTGCGCCCCCTGCGATTGCGGAGCGCACCGTCTCGCGGACACTACCGTGATGCGAGGCGATTATCTTGCTTGAGACCAGCAGATAGAGCCCGACATCCGCAAATCTCCTACCGCCCCACAACCGCCCGAGGAGTCGCTGTTCGAGCGTGTAGGAATCGTATCGCATCCGCTCGAAGCGATGGGTATGTTCGGGCGATACGAATTTGCTGTATTCTTCGAGCGTCCGCAGCGCCTCGGTCATGCGCTTGCAGGCGGCGGTCACCACGTCAGGGATATCCGTGCGGACCAGCTCAGTCGGGCTCGATAACTCCGTACCGATATCGCCCGGAGCGTCGCGGGAAACGACAAGTTCCTTAACCGGCATGGCGGCGAGAACTTCCCGGAGGTCAGAGCGGAGGTTCTTGGCCATGGCGGTAACAGCCGGATCGTTCAACACGAACCTGCCGCAATCTTCAGCCACACGAAGGGCCTCTCTCGCACGATTGAAATTCGCGTCCAGAATTCGATAGAGCTCTTTCATTTCCCTGTGCTCCATATTTGCTATCGACTATCAGCTATTAGCATTAGCCACGGATGAACACGGATGAATCGGATATTGTCTTTTTCTTTTAAGATAAACCGCCTATCTGTGTTTATTCGTGTTCATCCGTGGCGGAAAAAGCCTGCCGTTATGTCGTTCGCCAATTGCCAGTTGCCAAGCCGCTTTAGTAGCTGCTGTTGGGTACGGGGAACCGGCTGCACAATTCCCGTGCGGCGGCTCGGACTTCCGCTATTTTCTGTTCGTCACCACCGCAAGAGAGTATCTCGTCAATCCATCCGGCGATTACTTTCATGTGTTCGGTTCGCAATCCGCGGCTGGTGATTGCGGGCGTACCCAGCCGAATCCCCGAACTCTCAAACGGAGTTCTGGGGTCAAACGGTATTGCATTCTTGTTGGTCACCAGGTGGGCGTCCGACAACCATATCGCCGCCTGGTGTCCGGTGAGTTCCGGCATGCGACTTCTCAGGTCGACCAGCATCAGGTGATTGTCCGTCCCTCCGGTCACGAGGCGCCACCCTCGAGCCATGAGTTCGTCGGCAAGCGTAGTCGCGTTGTCGATGATAGCCTGGGCGTAGTCCTTGAACTCCGGGTGCATCGCCTCGGCGAAGGCAACGGCCTTGGCGGCGATAACGTGCATGAGCGGTCCGCCCTGGATACCCGGGAAGACGGCCGAATCGATTCTTCCGCCCCACTGCTCCTTGCAGAGGATAATACCACCGCGTGGTCCCCGGAGCGTTTTGTGGTTCGTGGTCGTGACGAAATCGCTGTGAGGTACGGGGTCCGGATGCAGACCGGCGACGACCAGACCGGCAATGTGGGCGATGTCGCTGAGCAGCAGGCAGCCGGCCTCGCGTGCGATCCGCCCGAACGCCTCGAAATCGATAGTTCGCGGATACGCCGAGGCGCCGCAGACCAGGATATCCGGACGCTCGAGGAGCACCTGATCGCGGACCTGGTCCATGTCGAGGGTCTCGGTATCTTCCCGAACGCGGTAGTGAACCGCCCGGTAATGCGTACCGGAAATATTGTTGTCCCGTCCGTGGGAAAGGTGCCCGCCATGCGCCAGGTGCATGCCCATTATCTTCTGGGCGGGCTTCAATGCCGCCACATACACCGCGAGGTTTGCGCTGGTGCCCGAGTGAGGCTGAACGTTGGCGTGTTCGGCGCCGAAAAGTTTCTTGGCGCGATCGATGGCGATCTGCTCAACGCTGTCGACGTTTTCGCAACCGCGATACCATCGCTTCCGGGGATATCCCTCAGCGTACTTGTCAGTCAGGACAGTCCCCAACGCTTCAAGCACGGAGCCCGACACGTGGTTCTCGGAGGCTATCAATTCAAGGGTGTCGTTCTGCCGGTCCCGCTCGGCGGCGATAACGCCCGCGATTTTGGGGTCCGTTTCCCTAAGTAAACCGTTGTCGTTCATTGTCCCTGCTCGGATATCCTGATTGGAAAACTGCGGTCCGCCGCCACGCGGCGCCGGTAAGGCGCAACTCTACCGCGGTTGTGAGCGTAACGCAAGGATTGTCCGGATATCAGCGACACCGGGCCCTCGGTTGGTCGAGCCGCCCCCGGAACAATTACGACAACAAGTTCTAATCGACCGCCACGGCATCGAGTTCCATTTCGAACAGCAGGTCATGGCGGCAGACATGGTTCTCGGTGATCACGAACGGGATATTCTCCACGTCTTTGGCGCGGCAGTAGTCGTCGAAAGCGGTGATGTAACTGGCATCTTTGAGATACGCCATCGCCTTGGCGGTATTGCCCCAATCCATCCCTCGAGAGACTAAGATGGCCTGGACAACATCGAAGGTAAGTTCGATCTGGGCGGCGATATCGTCCAGGTGGACGGTCTCTCCGCCCGGAGCAATACTTGCCGTTCCCGACACCGAGAGGCGCCGGCAGCCGGGCGTACCGAACTCGACACCGCGGCTGAACGAACTACCGTATGCGGGCGCCGGACACTGCAGCGGAGAGGCAACGGCCTCGACCGTAAACTGTTCGTGTTTGGGCGCTACGGCCAGGGCGCTGGACATCATGGCAGCCCCGTATGGATTGGCGCCGCTGATACCAGTGCTTGCCGGAACGAGACGGTCGAAAACGCCGCGATCGCTGAAGAAACTCGTGCGCACCTCATTGAACGGACCGTACCAGTCCAGCAGGTCTTCGAGGTAAATCCAGGTTCGAATCACGTTCGAGAAATCCATACCGGCCTTATCGAGCGATTTTTCCATGAGATCGAAAGTTCTCTTCGCCTGGTCGGGTCGAGTCTCGGATGTGTCGGATGCTCGCATGTCGCCGAGGTAGCAGTATCTGGCGTCGGAATCTTCGAAGGTGCTGGCGACAACTCGCCCGCCGTCCTCGATCGACTCGACATCACCGCCGATAACGGCGTAGAACTGCGTTCCGGCAAGGTGCGAACCCTTCTTGTGCCCGCTGTCTATCCACGTAACGGGCCAGTCGCACCGCCCCGCGGCATCGGTAAGGGCTTTCGTGCCGGCGCCGTCTGCGCCTATCGGAGCGAAAACGTGCTGCGAAACAACTGTTGCATCATTTTCTTTAATTGCCTGAAGCGCATCGGCGAATATCCCGTATGGGTTGCCGTTCTGCGAACTGGCGGTAACAAACAGCTCGGTCAACTCGGGACGAACAAGGGTATGGATATCCATGACCGATTCACCGCTCCGGGTTGACTGCGTTGTATAGGAGGCAAGCTGGTCCATGCTTTTTCCTCGTGATCAATATCGTAAAGTAGTCGGAAACAATGCGTTTTTCGACCAGGCTTACCGCACGTCGGCGGTCGGTCGAAACCTGACGATACCGGAAGCCTCTCGGGAGGCCCGGACATTATCCCGCATATCAAACCAGGATAACCACGCTCCTCAGGGCGAGTCGGGCCGCGTTGTCTCCAGGGTCAGGCGGGGGGGGATGCGGGATGATCTCGCCGCACGACACGTATACATATTCCGCCCATGCGGGCGCAAACACAGGCACGGGAATATCAGCAGGTTCGGGCACGTAAACGACATCCACCGGCGCCACTTCAGGGTAGTCCAGAGAATGGCCCGGAAGATCCATGTCGGCACACGGGCAGCACCTGGCGAGGTCCTGGACCCTCTGGTGGGTTATCGGCAGACCGAGTTCCTCTGCCACTTTCGCCAGCGTGTGACTGCAGACGCCCGTCCTGGTATCTTCAAGCGAAATGTGACCGTCATAACCGATGCACAGAACCAGCGATTCGGTATCGCCCAGTCCGACCAGGACCAGCGACACCAGCAACACGCAACTTGTGGTTCTCGTAATTTTTCTCATCGCTACCACTGTCGTTCGGTAATTATGCATGTACGTCCGTCCAAACTCAATACAATCAGAACTCCAGACACCTCCAACCGGCGAGGCAAGTTTACCGGATTAACGGTCTATTATTACGATTATTGCCCAACATGTCAAGACCGCCAACGCACATATTCAATTCGCACCACCAGCAATCGGATCGGTCGGCGGGATAGTACTTGACACGGAGTCTGCACAAGACGGTATCATTATAATACATGGTACCGCCCCGGGCGGTCACCATGATCGACCGACAGCCTGCCGCAAGGAGACATCATGAGCCGCAAGTACCGAATTCTATTGCCCTTCTGCATAGTCCTGATCGTATTCGCCGGCGCAATCGAAACGCCCGCCAAACCCCCCGCCAGGACGGACGGCGCTGTGGCGACCAGCGAAGTGAAACGCGGCGGACAGAAACCGCAGCAGCTTTCAGCCAACGTCACCGGATTCGACGCCCTCACCCTGACCGCCGTGGGATACTCCTGGGGCCAGGCCGTCTGGGGAAACCCCAAACTCGTCGACGCCAAGGGCGCAGAAACCCGCCTGGTCGATCTGAAGCCCACCTCCGTCCGCGTCGGATGGGGAACCTTCTCCCGCAACAAGGGTCCCGACAACAGACCCCTGTCGATCGGCGGGGTGAAGATCCCCCGCGGGCTGTTCGCCCACGCAAACAGCGCGGTGGTCTACAAACTCAGCGGAAAGTACGTTCGCTTTGAAGCTCAGGTGGGCATCAACCACACCGCCGGCGACAAGGGCAGCGTTGTTTTCAAGGTGTTCGACGCCAAGTCGTTCAAGAAGAGCAAAACTTTCAAGATCATCGGGAAAAGCATCATCCCAAATACCCCCGAACCGCCAAAGAAAAAGTTCAGCAGGGAAACTCTCGCATCATTAGAGAAGGCAATCACCAAATTGATCGCCGCCGGTTCCGGAAACACCGCGGCCGCCAAAAAGGCCCTGGCCGAAATACAATCGTGCATCAAATCGTTCGACGAGATCAGCAAGGGCCTCGACGCCGGGGAACCAGAAGCCATGAAACGCACCGAGGCGTTATGGGCGATCGTGCGAACCGTTCGCGTCGCCGAGCTCGACGCCCCGCTGCTCTTCGTAAAGCAGCATCCCTACTACGCCCCGCACATCTACGATGACTACCTGCCCTACCGTCCCGGCGGCGGTATCTACGTGATCGAAAACCCCACCGCACCGATCGACCAGCATATCGTCCGTGCGATCATCGATCCCAAGACCCCCGAAACGCTCGGAGTGGGAGTCTATCGCGACCCGGACTTGTCATTCGACGCAAAGCGCCTGGTATTCGCATTCAAGGGCGAAGACGGTAATACGAGCATTTACGAAATCGGCGTCGACGGTAAGGGCCTGAAGCGCCTGACCAATCCGGGGTACGACTGCAGGGATAGAAAGCCCTCCCAGGGGCTCTACGGCAGGGGGCAGCACGATGTCACTCCGTGCTACCTGCCCAGCGGGCGGATCGCCTTTACTTCAACGCGCACCGGCGCGCACGTGATGTGCTTCAGCAACTACATCGACGTCCTGCACACAATGAACGGCGACGGCAGCGACATCAGGTGCATCTCGGTCAACAACCAGACCGAATTCGACCCGTCAGTCCTGCCCGACGGGCGGATCATCTACGGGCGATGGGAATACATCGACAAGTCCGCACTCTACATGCAAAGCCTCTGGACCGTGAATCCCGACGGGAGCAACGAGACCGCGTTCTTCGCAAACAACCTCGCCAAGCCGACGGCCGTACTGGACGCACGCGCCGTGCCCGGAACCGATCTGGTCGTCGCGTCGCTGACGCCCCACAACGGCCAGGCCGTCGGCGCCATCGCAATGATCGATTCGAAAGTGGGCAAGAACAGCCTTGACGCGATAACGAACTTCACGCCCGAATATCCCAAGGAAATGGACCAGGGCCTCAGGCGCGGACCGTGCGACCCCTGGCCGCTGTCGAAAGACGTTGTCCTCTTCGCCAACAACGCCCCGTCGCACGGGGCCCACGGCGTTATCGAACTGGTCGACCGATTCGGTCTCCGCGCCGTCATCCACCGCGAGCCGGACCTCTCGTGCTACGCGCCCATGCTCGTAAAACCCCGCCCCAGACCGCGGGACGTCATCTCGCTTATCCAGCCGGGCAAGCCCGCGACCTTCGTTGTCCACGATATCTATAAAGGCCTGACCGGTATCGAACGAGGACGCGTAAAGAAACTGCGCGTGATCGAAACCACTGCTCGCGTCAGCGGTATCCCGCGCGGCGGGAGATGGTGGAACCAGGCGTTCCTGGCCAGTTGGCAGGGATCGTACGATATCAAATACTTCCTAGGCCTGGTTCCGGTCGAGAAGGACGGCTCGGCGTACTTCGAAGCGCCCCCCGGAAAAGCGATCTACTTCCAGGCACTCGACGCCGAGGGGCGGATGCTCCAGTCGCAGCGGACGTTCGTCCAGGCCGCCCCGGGAATCGCACGATCCTGCACCGGATGCCACATCAAGGAAGACAACGCGGCCCCGGCGGTGGCCACCATGCGCCCGATGGCAGCCCGAAAGGCCCCTGCCAAACTCAAAACCGAATCGTGGGGCGACGGTTTTCTCGACTACCCGACGATGGTCCAACCGGTGCTCGACAAGCGATGCGTAAGCTGTCACGGTGGCGAAAAAGGCATCGCCGGCGGGATCGACCTGTCAGGCGGATGGACATATGCGTTCAATATCAGCTACGAAACGCTCATCAAGAACACGCTTGTCGGATTCCTGAACTGTAAGAACGGAGCGGTTCAGGCCACGAAAATACTCGATCCGCTGACCCACGGTTCGGGCGCCGCACCGCTCACCAAACTGCTGCTCGGCGGACACAAGAAACACATCAAGGACATGCCGCAAAAGGAAATCGATCTGCTTCTGGCGTGGATGGACGGGAACTGCAACTACTACGGAACCTGGAACTACTCTCAACACGCGGTCGCAAATGCGCTGCTGTCGACCAGAGGCCCCCTGCTGGGACAGATCAAAACCGGCGGATGCCTGAAGTGCCACCCATCGGAAATCGGCAGCGATTGGGTGAACCTGAAAACACCCGCACGAAGCCGCATACTCCGAGCTCCGATGAAAAAGGGCGAAAAATCGCTCGGTCTGGCGTCGTGTCGCGACCGCAAGGCCGCAAAACCGTCCATGCCGTTTGTCGGCAAGTGGACCCAACCGCCGGACGTCTTCGCCCCGAGAAAAACGCCCGCTCCCAATCCCGAAGGCAAGGTCGTCACGACATTCGCCGACACGACCAACGCGACCTACCAGGCGATGCTGAAAATAATCACCGACGCCCGCGCAGCGGCTTTGAAGAGTCCACGAGTTGACATGCCCGGGGCGATAATCGAAAGAGGCGTCTGGCGAGAGCTAGCGCCCCTGGGACCGCCGGTCCTGCCGAAGGGAGCATCAAAATGAACTGTTTCTCCTGCGTATGCATGACGTTCCTCGTTGTTGTCGCTTTCGGCGCGGCGGTCGAGGCCGGTGACGCATTGTTCTTCCGCGAGGACACGCGCGATATCCCGCCGGCGTTGCCGATCACACAGGAGCACGTCTCAAATCCCGCTCTTACGCTCGGGCTGTACGGGCCGGGCAAGACCGGAATCAAGAAGAGCTATCACGAAACCGCCAAAAGCGATCCGCACTACATCTGGTCAGGGCAGTGCAAGGGCAAGTGGGCTTTCGCATTCGCCAAAAAAGGAGCCCCGGCCGATCTGACCGACGACGACGCCCAAATCCGCATGAGTACGAAGAACTACGGGCGGACAGTCTACGTCATTCTGAAAACGCCCGACGGCTGGTTGATCAGCAACCAGGGGGCCGGAGCGTCAAAAGACTGGCGGCGGATCATTCTGAGAATCAGCGACATGTCCTGGTCGAAACTTGACATCGACACCGTCACACGCGGCGAGCGGATCAAGAAAGCAAACCTGAAGCGGATTACGGAGATCGGCGTGACCGATCTGAAGCCCGGCGGCGGTAGCAGAGCCTGCTCGCGTGTGGATTGGATCGAAGTGTGGCTCCGCATGCCCAAGCAGCGGATGCATGCCGTCAGGGCGGCTGACGGGTATCAGTTCTACGATGGCGACAGGCCCGTGCTGTTCTACCACACTGGAACGAACACCTACAAAGGCACGCACGCCCGCGCGAGCTACGTACACCCGCTTACGGGGCTCGACGGCGAAGTGTTGACCGAGGATTTCCCCGACGACCACCTGCACCATCGCGGGATATTCTGGGCGTGGCATCAGATGACGGTGGGCGGAAAGTCCGTCGGCGACCACTGGGCGTGCCAGACTATCGTCTGGGACGCCCGCGAGTCCGGCGTGATCGAATCGCCCGCCGGTTCGACCGCCGTCAAAGCCACCGTCCACCTGAAGTCGCCCAAATACAAGAACGGTAAGGAAGCATTCCTCCAAGAGACCGTAACCATTCGAGCCCATCGAATCGTAGATCAGTCGCGGGCGATCGATTTCACTATCGCGTTAAAATCGCTGGTCGACGCGGAAGTGAAAATCGGCGGCGCCGAAAACGATAAAGGATACGGAGGCTTCTCCACCCGCATCGTCATGCCCTCGGACCTGTCGATGACCGGTCCCAAGGGCGCCGTAACGCCAAAACGGACCCCCGTTGCCGCCGGTGAGTGGCTCAACTTCGCCGGCACGTTCGGAAAGAACAAGTCCGCCATCGCGGTCCTCGTCCACCCCGACAACCCGGGCTATCCCCAACCGTGGATCCTGCGAAAGAAAGGCAGCGCCCAGAACGCAGTCTACCCCGGCCGCCACGCGGTCACCGTTCCGAAAGACAAACCGCTGGTCCTGCGATATCGCCTACTGCTCCACAAGCAGGCGGACCTCACCAAAGAGCACGCCAAACTGAAAGACTGGAAATAGCAAGGCGTGATGCAGAGACACCGTCGCCGTGGAGCCCACCGGAGGTGGGTGATTTGATCGTAGCCCAGGGTGAACCCGAAGGGTGAGCCCTGGGCTACGATCAGTCATCCGCCTCCAGCGGACTCCACGGCAAACGCTTTCGTCAAATAAACCGCGCTTTGAGATACTCTCCGTTTGCTCGGGTTACGGCATCGGGGTCTACCTCCGCACGGGGCGATTCGTCCTCGACCATGATCCAGCCCTGGTAGTTGTTCTGTTCGAGGGCGCTGACGATTCCGGCGAAATCGATATCGCCTGCGCCCATCTCGGCCCAGGTTCCGTCTTGGCGCATGTCCTTGAAATGGACGTGCCGGATTGCAGGTCCATACTCCTGGAAGATCGCGACGGGGTCCATACCGCCTTTGGCGATGTGCCCCGCGTCGGGAGCAAATCCGACCACGGACGTGTCCAGGCCGTCCATGAGAACCTTGTAGTCCTCGGCGATCCGAAACACCGAGCCCTCGGGCGAGTTGGGATGAAATGCGGTTCGGACACCGCTGTCGGCGGCACGCCGGCCGATGGCGTTGCTGCAGGCGATACAGTTGTCCTGCCGCTCGGCCAAGTTGCCGCGGTCGGTCTGCGGCATCTGGCAGAGTGCGAGGATCGTGCCGGGAAAGTGCGATTGCAGCATCGCGATGACCCTGTCGGCTTCGGCTGATTCTTCGGGCGTTTCCTTCGGCGCCAGCCAATCGCAGACGAGGCAGATCGCCGCAAGGGCGAGCCCTTTTTCCTGCAGGTCCCCTGCCAGCCTGGCGGGGTCTTCGTTGTACGGACCAAGCATGCAGACTTCAGCCTCGATTCCCGCAAAGCCTGCTTCGGCGACCACGTCTATGATGCGATCGAGGCGCTGCGAGTACTTATCGTATGACATCTGCCACGTATAGGTTTGGCATCCGTATTGGATTGCACACATGGTTTTCTCCTTAATTGGCAAGCAGGAATTTCGTTGTCGTCTCGTTGAATGTCTTCAGGTCTTCCCAGTGATGACAGTGCCCCAGGCCGGGGAGTACAAACAGTTCCGAATTCGGTAAGCGTCCGTGCATCTCCTCGCTGCAACGGAGCGGAGTGAAAATATCGGCGTCACCGACGGTCAATAGGCAGGGCGTCTGAATCTCACCCAGGCGATCGAGTGTGTCGTGGTCGCTGCAGGCGGCACATTGTGCGTCAAAGGCATGGGCGGCCATCGGGTTGTCTTTGGCGTCTTTTCTGCCGACAAGCAGGTCCGCGTAATTGGCGCCGAAATGATCCGGGGCGAAGATCCACAATTGCAGGAGCTGCATGAAGTCCTCGGGCGGGATCAGCGGACGGACCCGAGTGAAATGTTCGAACACGTCTTTCATGTACCGATCGCACCGCGCCCAGGAGCTTATCAGCACCATGGATCTCACGCGATCGGGCGCCAGAAGCGCCATGCACTGGGCAATCGCGCTGCCCATGGAAATACCGGCCACTCGGGCGGAATCGATCTCCAGTTCATCCATCATCGCAAGCGTGTCTTGCGCCATCATCTCCGTGCTGTACGGGCCTTCGGGCTTGGGAGAATCTCCCGCCCCGCGGTTGTCAGGCATGATACAGTGAAAATGCCGGGAATACGCCTTGGCGTGCAGTTCCCACAAACTGTTGTCGGCGCCCAATCCCATAATGAGGACGAGCGGCTCGCCCTGGCCGACTACTTCATAATGCAGCTTAACGGGCATGGATGATATCTCCTTCGGTTTTCCGATTACTCGCGGGTGGGAAAATTATTGCGCGCAGCGTCATGGATTTCCACTTTGGTTTTCAGATGCATCTTGGTTTTGTACTTGCAGAATTTGCGTGGCTGGAGTTTCTTCCATGCGAAAATCACGGTCTCACTTCAAACAGATCACACCGCCATCCCGCAGGACCACGAACAGCTTGCCGCCCGCGGTTATCATACCGTCGAAGATGGGCAAAGCCGGTAATCTGATCTCGCTGAGCTTCTCACCGTCCTTTGTGGAGACAGCCCAGAGCTGAACGCCCTTTCGACCTTCGAACGAGGCCATGGGATCGGTCGGATCGAAAATGTCTGGAGGCCCGGCGACAAAGAGCGTGTCCCCGGCAAGCGTCATCGCGGTGATGCGAAGCTTCACCCATTTGAACCATACGGGATCTTCGGATCGCGTATATCCAATGCCCTTGTCTTTGTCGTGGGCGGCGTAGTCGAGAACGGGTTCGACGTCGTTCTTGTCGGCAAGGAGGAGATAGCCCTTCGTACCGGGATTCATGCGTGGGGTAAGTCTGTCACGGCTGGGGAAGCTCTGGACGGCATAGGTGTTCCTGGGACCGACAACCAGGATCTGTCCGGACTTGGCCGCACGATGGGCATGTTGGAAACCAGGCCAGTCCTTACCGTACATCCAGTAGGTGCGGTTGTAGTATGTGTCATCCAGGAAACTGCTCTTGTTGAGGAGATGGAGGCCCATGCGGCGGTCGCCATTGTGGCCGCGTCTGATTTCGGCGCTGGCAAACGTGCTGTAATCCTTCCTGCCGTTTTTCTGCGTTTGGTAACCGGGGACTGTGTAGGGCTTATTGCGAATGTCGATACCGGTCAATTTGGGGTTTGGTTTGACGTATGGAACTTCCATTCTCTTTAATGACGAATCGAACTTGATCTGAGAAAGGTAGATATACCCGCCTTCGCTGACCAGGATGTCGGAGTGCGCGCCCTCGATGTGGAATGCGGGATTGAACGGCTTCCCCTCGGCGTCTTTTCGTGTCGCAGACGTCGTATCGATGCGCTTTTTGTGGACAACATCGCCGGTTTTCGGATTAATGGCGTAGACACGGATACCGCCATCAAGGTAAGTGGAGCGTCCGGAAGTGGCGTATGCCAGGCCCTTGTGAATAAGAACACTGCCATGAACGCGCCACGGCGATTCGAGCTGATCCTCGACGACTATCATTCTTTCGACCGGTGCGGCCTGGACGCGCCACGCCAGCTCGCCGTCAGAGGCTCGCAGGCAATAAACCCAACCATCGCCGCAACCAAAGAGCACCTGCCCGTTATAGATTGTCGGTGGCGAGTCGACGCGCCCGTCAGGCGTGAAGGCCCACGCCTCCTTACCGGTGACCGCGTCTAACGCAATGAGACGCTGCCGGGACTTTGCGGAGATGAACAGCTTACCGTAAGCAAACACTGGAGGAGTTAGTCTTCCACCGATCTTCTGTCTCCACTGACGGGACATCTTGCCGCTCATAGCCACCGGCGACGCGCCGGTTCGCCTGGCATCGCGACGGTATGTCGGCCAGTCCGTTGGCGAGGTCGCCTTTGAAGTCGCGGCGCCGTATGCGGGCCCTTTGATAAGTTTACCGCCGAATGCGGGCGTTGTCTCGTTCTTATCGATCGTCGCCAGGGCATTGAATCCGAGCAGCATCACGCCGCCGTAGCACAGGCATGGGTGTGGGGCCACGTAAAGCAGTCCGTTGCTCGGAAGTACGCCATACGAACACGGTCCGCGGAGCCAGTCGTTCTGGCAACTCTCGCCACCGGTCATGCTGATGAACTCCGTTCCGCGATTTGGGCTGATGACGTAGTTCGTGGTTGCCCGGCTCTTGTAACAGCGGGGATGGTGGCCTTTGCTGAAAATGTTGGTTGTATCAACTTTGGCGACGGTCTTGCCCGTCTCCAGATCAACACCGCTCAAGTAGTTCTGCCATGCCTTTCCGTGGGCTACAAAGAGGTCCCTTCCGCCGCCTGCGGCCTTCCACAGAACCTTGCCCGATTCCGCATCAAGCGCCCAGAGCTTGTTGCCCGGACCGTGGATGAGAACCTTTGTGTCCGCCAGCACGAGAGATCCGCCCCTGCCCGTCCTGGGTTTCCTCTTTCTCTTCCCCTTGGCGGGTTCTTGTTTTTTGGGCGCCGGTGCTGCGAGATCCACTGCCCATTTCCGCCTGCCGTCGGCGAGCGAGCGGCGGGTGACTATATTGCCCGCGTGATAGAACACGCCGTGATCGTTCACCGCCAGACTATGTTGACTGACGTGAGGCTCCCTGGTCCGCCAAAGCGTTTTACCGGTTAATTTGTCCAGGAGCATCAGGCTGTTTTCCGCTCCGGCGCGAATGCGAGCGAGGATGGTGTCGCCATACATTACGAGCTCGTCAGTACGATCGGTCCGCTCGAAAGTCTTCAGCAATTCACCGCTGGCGGCGTCCAGAACCGAAATTGGACTGGAGAATCCGAGCGTGATGTACAGTTTATCGCCATCGACTGCGAGCCGCCGCATCACACCGCGCGGGATCCCGCGGAGCGACGTAGACCGCCACACCTGCGACCCCCAGTCAGGCAGCGATTTCTTCCAGAGAAGCACCCCGCTATGCGCATCGCGGACGATGAGCGTCCAGCGTTCAGGAATCGGCTTTTCGGTAATCCCGCTGAGCCCCTGGTCGAATACATAGAAGATTCTCCCGTTACCTGTGACCATAGTCGCGACACTTGAGGTGAATTCGTGGCTGCGCGACCACCATGGCCCGGCATGCCAGCGCAGACGGCGCGGTGGTCCTACGCGAGTATCGCCGGCCGTTCGCGTGTTGCTGGAATCGTGCAGGTACTGGGGCCATTCATCCATATCCTTCGGCCAGGGCTTAATCGTCTTCTTCCCGCCGATCATCGCCACGCCACGAGGCGCGAGCACGCGCATAACCTCGCTCATCGGTACGGTCCCCAGGCTGTCGGCCGCCAGCAGATTCACCAGGTCGCCGGCATAGGGCAGGACGCTGCCGGACCATTGACGGATGGAGACAGGTCCGTACACGCCTTCTTTGTGCAGGCGATTGCGTGCGATCGCCACTTTGGCCGCGTCGGCTTCCAGGCCCTGGACCATGTAACGCTCATTCACGCGAAGCGCTGCGGTCGTCTTTCCGTCACCAGCGCCCAAGTGGACGATGAGTCCGCCTCTAACGCCGCTGTCGGAGACAATGCTATCAGCATCAGCAACTGAGGCACAGTATATAAGCAGGACAACAACGACAAGACTTCCTCTAATGGTTCGAGTCTGCATGTTCTTAACTTTCATTCTGACCGACCTTCATCAAGTTCATTTAAGCCTTTACCGTCCTACTTGGCGGGTTTCCTTGGCGGAGCCTCAACGTCAATTTCGCCCTCAACTTCAAGCACGATGACCGCTACTTTCTCAGCGAGCAAGCCCGCGGGAAGAGTGATCATGTTCGTCTGCTTGTCGATGCGGCGTTTGAGAGGCGTCTTCTTCGCGTCGCCCAGAACGCAGGCGCCCGCGATCTTGTTCTTGAGGCCGGGCAGGGAGATCTCGCCGCTCTGCCTGCCCCACACGTGCAGGAATATCTTCGATCCTTTGGCGGTGCATGTACCCCACGGGAACTTCCTCGGCCAGAACGGGCTGTGCGAAGTCCCGTAGATCGCCTCGCCGTTGGTTTTCAACCACTTGCCGATCCGCACCAGCCGATCCTGCATGATCACGGGTATTCGCCCGTCGGCGGTCGGACCGACGTCCAGCAGCAGGTTCCCGCCGTTTCCGCACACGCGAGAGAGCATCTTTATGAGCGTGTATTCAGAGTCGTAGGCGTCGATCCCCTCGTTGCGGTTGTACCCGTAGCTGTGCCCGATCCCGCGGTCCTCCTGCCACGGATGCTTTGGCGAAAACTTCCCGCCGCCGTACTCGCTGGAGTAAACGTCTCCGTGTTTGCGGCGCGTCTTGCCCCAGCGATCGTTAGTGACCACGTAGTCCCTGCACGGCGATTCGTTGTAAAGCCATGTCGCCATCTCAAACGATCGCCACACCTTGTAGTCGGCCTCCCACTCACCGTCCAGGAAGATGAACCAAGGTTTGAACTTCGTGACCACATCCTTGAACTGCGGGTGCAGGTGCTCGGTAACGTACTTCGTGCGGTCGGTCAGGTACAGCGGGTGATACCACTCGTAGAGCGAGTAATAGATACCCATCTTCAGTCCGCGCTTCTCGCCCGCGTCGAACAGTTCGCGGAGCACGTTGCGCTTCGGGCCGACGACGGTGGCGTTCCACTTGTCGGTGGTCTTCGTCTTGGAATACGGCGAGTCCCACAAGCAGAATCCGTCGTGATAGTTCGCCGTCGTCACCACGTACTTCGCGCCGCTGCGGGCGAATATCTCGCACCAGTAGTCGGGCTTGTAGAGTTTGGCGGTGAGCTGCTCGGCAAATTTTTCATATGGGAAATCCTTACCGTACATCTTCTCGTGGAACTTCTGGACGGCTGAGCCCTTTTTCTTCGAGCGGTTCCAGTACCACTCGGCGTATCCGCGGTCGACCCAGGACGGCACGGAGTATGGGCCCCAGACCACAAAGATACCGAACTTCGCCTCGTTGAACCATCCGGGCAGCGGTCGGGAATCGATTGACTCCCACGTGGGCTTGTACTTTTTTGAAGGCTCGGCGCCGCGGACTCCGTCCGCACACGTCGCAATCACAACCAACCCCGCAATCACCCAGTATTTCGATACTCTTATCATTTGCGTTCTCCCTGCAATTGCGTTCGTACGAAGTGATTGTATCCAACAGGAAGCTATTGGTCCATCGACTTGACAGGCGTGAGCATTCCGATTCGCCAGGGAATGGCTCCGTAGTTCTTGCCCGCCTTTTCCTTCTGCAGCGCACCCTGGAAGATGAATCGAAGGTTCTTCGGATCGACCAGCAGCGTCTGGTCATAGCCCTTTCGGATGAGTTCACCGTGGCTGATATTGTCGGTCCATGCAGCAACGCCGTCGGCTGGGCGGATATTGGGCAAGCCTGCAAACGGCTTTCGCCGACCGTCTGAGGCCTCGGTCCACTTTCCGTCCAGGCGGTCGGCGAGGTAGGCTTTGTAGTATCGCCTGCTACCGGCCTGGGCTTCGATTACGGTGAGGTACTTGTCAGTCCCGCTGAGTTTGTAGGTATGGCTGGCTTCGAAGATGTCGGCGCGGAGCGCCAGCACCAGATCTCCGAATCCGTGCGGGAAATCCTCCAGCTTCGCCGACATCCGCCACATCTTGCCATTGAGGCTGGTGATGAACAGGTACGCTCGCTTGCTGTCGCAGATCATCCAGTAGTCCAGCCCCCCTTCCTTCCTGGTGTCTTCAGAGTCGTTGCGGAAGACCGAACCGGGCTTTGTCCAGGATTTCGGATCGGCGATGTCAGTGGTGGTGGAAAACGCGATCTGCATCTTCCTCTTGCCCTTCACGCCAAGCTGATAGATCAGATACCACTTCTTGTGCGGAGTGAAGAAGAAGACCTGCGGGGCGCAGTAGTACTTGCTGTCGGTGAGCTTCAGGATTGTGCGCTTGGAGTTGTGGGCCTTTCCCCAAGTCTCGAACGAGCAGTACTCAATAGCCGACATCCCCTTGAGCTTTACCGTCATGAACACGTGCCACTTGCCCTTGAAGAAGACAACCGTCGGATCCTTCTGGGCGCGGCTGGGAAGTTCGTCGCGCTTCTCCGGAGAGATCAATGGCGCCGAGTACTTCCAGGTCGATGGCGGCTTGAAAGATGCCTGGCCGGATTCCTCGCGGGAAATCGACAATCCGGCGACAAGCAAGACACAGGAAACAGCTAGTACAACGGACAGAGTGATCTTAGCGTTCATAGCTTTGGCTCCTTTCCGTCAACGCCCGACATTCTACCACGAAATCGAAACCAGTTCTTGGTTTATTCAAGGCATCAGTCAGGATACAATCATCGCGACCAGAGATGATGGAACCAACTATGAAGCCTGACAAACTTGTCCGGAGACGAACGTTTCTGAAAGGCGCAGCGGTCGGTCTGGCCGCTGCGAGCATCCCCACCATCATTCCATCCAACGCTCTGGGCAAGGACGGCTCCGCGGCGCCAAGCGACAGGATCGTGCTCGGCGGCATCGGTGTCGGCCGGCGCGGACGGTACGTCCTGGGCCGCATGCTCGCCGAGAAAGGCGTGCAATTCGTCACCGCCTGCGATGTGCAGGCATCCCGCCGCCAATACGTCAAGGACATGGTCGACGGAAAGTACCGCAACAAAGACTGCGTGATGTATCGCGACATGTTCGAACTGCTCGGGCGCAAGGACATTGATGCCGTTCTGATAACCACCGGCGACAACTGGCACGCATTGGCGTCGATACTGGCGGCCAAGGCCGGCAAGGATGTCTACTGCGAGAAGCCCTGCGGGATGATGTTCGGCGACTGCCAGGACCTGGCCGACACGATGAATCGCTACTCTCGCGTCTTCCAGGCCGGTACGCAGAGACGGTCCATAGGCAATTTCCAGTTCGCCGTTCACCTCGCACGCAGCGGGAAGCTGGGCAAACTCCACACTCTGCACGCATCGATCAACCGGCTGAGTGTCAGTCATGCCTGGCTGCCGGCCCAGCCCGAGCCGGACAAGGACGTCTGCGACTGGGACCGCTGGCTGGGCCCGGCGCCGTGGCGCCCTTACAACGCGCGTTACGTCCAGGGCGGGTGGCACGGTTACGTCGACCTTAATGCCGGCGCCAGGCTGCTGGATTGGGGCTCGCACACCGTAGATCTATGCCAGTGGGCCAACGACGCTGATGATACCGCGCCGATAACATACGAACCCCACGGCGGCACAATCAACGCGAAATACGCCAACGGCGTCAAACTGGTGATACGGCCCGATAAATGGCTCGGCCTGGGAACATGCCCGGTCCGTTTCGAGGGCGACGAGGGCTGGGTCGAAACCGGCGACACCGGAGCGATCAAACTGCACCCGGCATCGCTGATGGGAGAGCGAAAGCGTTATCTGCGGCGGGGAACGGACCCGGCAAGTCACGCGAGCGATTTCTTCGACTGCATCAGATCGCGAGGTCTAACTGCGGCCAATGCCGATGTAATGAGGCATGCGCACGTGGCCTGCCACGCGGCGGCCATCTCATGGCGACTGGGGCGAAAGCTCACGTTCGATCCCGCTAAGGAGGTTTTCATCAACGACAAAGAAGCCAATCGCATGCGTACCCGCGCCAAACGCGCTCCGTGGCACGCATGACATAACACGAAATGAACATCCCACTAAAGATGGAGACAACTATGAAGCCCAGACAACCCATTTACAGGCGAACGCTCCTGAAAGGCTCGGCACTCGGCCTTGTCGCCGTGAGCGGTCCCACTATCATCCCATCAACCGTTCTGGGCAAGGACGGCGCCACTGCGCCAAGCGACAGGATCGTGCTGGGGGCGATCGGTATCGGCCCGCGCGGGCGCTACGTGCTGGGGCGAATGCTCGAAGAAAAAGGCGTGCAGTTCGTAGCCATCGCCGACGTTCAAAAATCACGTCGAGAGTACGTCAAGCAGATGGCCGACAGGAAGTACGGTAACAAGGACTGCGTGATGTATCGCGACATGTTTGAACTGCTCGGGCGGAAGGATGTCGATTCGGTGCTGATAGCCACCGGCGATCACTGGCACGCGCTGGCGTCGATATTGGCGGCCAAGGCGGGCAAGGATGTCTACAGCGAGAAACCCTGCGGGATCACGATCGGCGACTGCCGGGAACTCGCCGACACGATGAATCGCTACGGTCGCGTGTTCCAGGCCGGCACGCAGAGGCGATCGGTGGGCAACTTCCAGTTCGCCGTTCACCTCGCCCGCAGCGGGAAGCTTGGCAAGCTCCACACGCTGCACGCGTCGATCTACAAACTGCGCATCAATCATTCGTGGCTGCCCGCCCAGCCCGAGCCGGACAAGGACATCTGCGACTGGGACCGCTGGCTGGGCCCGGCGCCGTGGCGTCCGTACAACGCGAGTTACGTTCATGGCAGATGGCGCGGTTATGCGGACTTCGACTCCGGCGCCACGCTGCTGGACTGGGGCGCCCACACCGCCGATCTCTGCCAGTGGGCCAACGACGCCGATAACACCACGCCGCTGACGTACGAACCTGTCGAGGCCGGCGCGATCATCGCCAAGTACGCAAACGGCGTGAAACTTATCATGCGCCCCGGCGGATTCCGCGGCGAGGGTAACTGGCTCGGTCTGGGGACCTGCCCGGTGCGGTTCGAGGGCGACGAGGGATGGGTTGAAACGGGCGACAGCGGCGGGATCAAGCTGCACCCGGCCTCGCTGATGGGCGAACGGAAGCGATATCTGCGGAGAGGAACCGATCCGGCCGGGCATACGAGCAACTTCTTCGACTGCGTGCGGTCGCGGGCCTTGACGGCGTGCAACGCTGACGTCATGCGACATTCGCACCTGGCGTGTCATGCAGCCGCAATCGCCTGGCAGCTCGGGCGAGAGGTCACGTTCGACCCCGCCAAGGAGGCCTTCGTCAACGACGAAGAGGCCAATCGCATGCGAACCCGCGCCAAACGCGCTCCGTGGAAGGCATAACATCACACCCCCCGCCCGAAAGGCGACACCATGACAATCAAACGATACATATGCATCACTATAATACTGGCGGCGATAACGCCCATATACGCCCGGGACGCGAGCCTCCAGAACGTCGACGAGCAGAAACTCATCGCCGTGCTGAAATCCGACGCACCGCTCTACAACAAGACCCAGGCGTGCCAGAAACTGGCGATTTTCGGAAGCGAAAAGGCGGTCCCCGTACTGGCTGGTCTCCTCGGCGACAAGGCGATGGGCGACTACGCGCGGATCGCTCTGGAGCCGATGAAATTCCCAAGCGTAGACAAGACGTTCCGCGACGCACTGGGCAAACTCAAAGGGCGACTGCTTGCCGGCGTGATCACTTCGATCGGCGTTCGGCGCGACGCCAAGGCCGTCGGCGATTTGAAGATGCTCGTAAGTGACAAGGATAAGGATATCGCCCTTTCAGCTCTGGCGGCGCTTGGTCGCATCGCCAGCGATGAGGCCACTAACGCCATCATCCAAACACTCACCGGGAGCCCCGCTGCGCTCCAAACACCCGCCGCCGACGCAGCCCTCGTCGCCGCCAAAATCCTGTTGGACGCAGGCAAGCAGGACCAGGCCGTGGGCCTATACGATGCGGTCGGCAAGGCCGACGTCCCCGCCTACGTGCGAACATCGGCAGTCTACGGCGCGATTCTCGCCCGCGGGGCCAAGGGCCTCCCGCTGCTGGTGAAACAACTCAAGAGCAAGGATCCCGCGCTGACAGCCATTGCGCTTCGCGCCGCCAGAGAACTGCCCGGGGCTGAGGTCTCGGCGAAACTGGCGGTCGAAATGGGCAAGTCGCCTCCCGCCATCCAGGCAATGTTGATCAAGACGCTGGTCGACCGCGGCGACCCCGGCGCCCGCAATGCCATCGCCGCCCTGGCATCCAGCAAGACCGCGGCAGTGCGTTTGGAATCGCTGAAGGCCCTCGGACGAATCGGCGATGCGGAGGCGATACCGGTTCTCCTGAAATACGCCGACTCCGAAGGTGAAGAAGCGACTGTCGCACTGGTCTCGATGCGCTCGATCGACGGCGAAGGTGTGGGCGCGGCGATATTGAAAGGCCTGCCCGACGCCAAGGGCGATCTGAAAACCGAGTTGATCTCCGTGCTGTCCGACCGGCGCTACGCGCCCGCCGCCAAATCCATTCTCGCCGAAGCCGACACAAACTCCGAATCCCTGGCCCGGGCCGCCTTCAAAGCCATCGGCGTGCTTGGAGCCCCCGGCGACATCCCCGCGATAATAAAGATCATGCCCGCCAACGGCAGCAGTTCTGCGGCCCAGGCGGAAGGTTCAATCGTCGCACTGGCCGCAAAAATCTCCGACCCGTCCAAACGCGCCGATCCGGTCCTGGCCGCCCTGGCCTCTGAGAAGAAGCCGGGGCGGCAGGCAGCCCTGGTTCGCATACTCGGCAAGATCGGAGGCGATAAGGCCCTCGCCGCCGTCGTCAAGTCAGACAGCACCGGCGCCGCCGTCCGCGCGCTGGCAGGTTGGCCCGACGGTAAGGCCGCCGGACCGCTCCTGAACATCGTCAAGAACACCGGAGACAAGACGCATCGCATCCTGGCGCTGCGGGGATACATCCGCCTGCTTGGGCTCGACCCAAACACGCCCGTTCAGAAATACGCCGAAGCGCTCGAACTGGCCAAGCAGCCGGAAACGAAAAAGCTCGTCCTCAGCGGAATCGCGGGCGTCGCCCACAGCGATGCGCTGAAACTTGTAATCCCGCTGCTCGATGACAAGACGGTTCGAGGCGAGGCGGCCTTGGCGGCGGTGAATATCGCTCTCGCCACGATGGGCGCCGATCGCGACCAGGCTCGCACCGCGATGGAGAAGGTTCTGGCAGCGTCGAAAGGCAAACCCGTCGCCGCCGAGGCACAACGTGTTATCAGACAGATCGACGCGTTCGGCAATTGCATCGCCGCCTGGCGGATCACCGGACCGTACATGAAGAAAGGAGCGAACTACGAGAAACTGTTCAACATCCCGTTCGCCCCCGAATCGCCCGAAGCCAAGGGCGTTGTGTGGCGGACGCTCTCGGCGGGGACCGATCCCAAGCGCCCCCCGATTGTCGACCTGAAAAAAGCCATCGGCGGCGAGCAAAACGCCGCTTATGCACTGACGTGGATCCACAGCGAAAAGGCGACCGACGCCAGACTCGATCTCGGCAGCGACGACGGGATCAAGGCCTGGCTTAACGGGAAACTCGTTCACGCCTTGAGCGCCCCGCGAGCGGCGATCCCCTACACCGACAAGGCCCCGATCAAGCTGAAAGCCGGCTGGAACCCGCTGCTGCTGAAGATCACCCAGAACCAGGGGCCCTGGGAATTCTGCGCTCGGATCACCACCCGCAGAGGCCAGGGGGATCCTGTTCCAGGCGTAAGCGCCGACTGCATACATGAAGGCGACTGGACATTGCCCGCGGCGGCAACGCCGGCGCCTGCAAAGAGCGTCAAATACGCACTGGCGGGCAAGCCCGTGCGAATCTTCGACGGCAAGACGTTCGACGGATGGGAAGGCAATCTCAAAGCGTTCCGCATAGAAGACGGTGCGGTCGTCGGCGGAACGCTCAAAGCCAAAATCCCCCGCAACGAATTCCTCTGCACGAAGAAACGGTACGCAAACTTCGAACTGCGGCTGAAGGTCAAACTCGCCGGGGGAAAGGGCAACGCGGGGATACAGATACGCTCCATCCGGATCCCCAATCATCACGAAATGCGCGGCTACCAGGCGGACATGGGCGGCGGCTGGTGGGGCTGCCTGTATGACGAATCGCGCCGCGGCGTTCTGGTCCGGGCCGACAAGGAAGCTCTGGCCAAGGTCCTCAAGCGCGACGATTGGAACGAGTACGTCATCCGGTGCGCCGGACCGAGAATCCAACTGTTCATCAACGGTTTGAAGACCGTCGACTACACCGAGAAGGACGCAAAGATCCCCTCAAACGGAATAATCGGCCTGCAGATCCACGGCGGCGCCCCGAGCGAATCGTGGTACAAGGACATCGAGATCGTGGAACTTAAATCCGCCAATGGTAAATAATCACCCGGGCAGGCGTATTTTCGCGGGCGGTTTTCCGCCCAATGGAATGTTCTCGCCAAGTTCCTTCCTCATCGCCTCCAACTGCTGTCGAAGCTGCTTTTTTTTCGCGGCGTGCATGGGATCGTCGATCAGGTTCCTCAGTTGATATGGATCGTTTTCCAAGTCGTACATGACCCAGTCGCCGAACTTGTGGTATGCATAGACCCATTTCTTCGTGCGAATCCCCCGCCAGTCGCACCCCGGTCCGCCGCCGCGATGCACGTTAAAGAGAAACGCCGCGTCGCGCCCGGTTTTGCTCTGCCCGCAGAACGTCGCCGAGAGGTCCATTCCCTGAACCTGCTTTGGAACCGCCGCCCCCGCAAGCCCCAGCAACGTGGGCATTATGTCGACCGAAGCCACAAGCCAATCACGTTTCTGTGCGCCCTTGATCTTACGTGGATACCGCATGATAAACGGGATATCGATCGATTCGGCCCACGGACGCTGCTTCAGCACGTGACCCTGCGAACCAAGCATGTCGCCGTGATCGGATGAGAAACACAACACGGTGTCCTCGGCGATACCGGCCGCGTCGAGCGCCTTTACGATCCGCCCGATGCAGTCGTCGAGGCTGGTGACCATCGCGTAATAATTCAGCAGCGAATTGGTCTTGTCGCCGGGCGCGTTGGGGCGGTTGGTCAGTTTCCTGTCGGCGTATTTCGCCAGATACTGCTGAGGGGCCTTGTACGGGTTGTGCGGCGGGCCGAAGGACAGGAACAGGCAGAACGGATTGTCCTTGTGACTCTTGATGTAGTCAATCGCCAGGTCGGTCTGCACCTCCGGTTCCCAGCCTTTTGGCGTGGTGGGCTTTTTGGCGTTATTGAGCCAGTAGACCGGATTGAAATGCCGGTGCGAGCAGTTTCGCACCGCCCAGTAGTCCCATCCCTGACGATTTTCCGTAGCGATGGGATCCCGCCTGTCCCCATTGAGATGCCACTTACCGATATAACCCCTCTGGTATCCGCGGTCCTTGAGCACTTCGGCGATTGTCGTCTCGCTGTCAGGCAGTTTGATATCGTTATGAATCAATCCGGTCGCGTGCCCGTATCGACCCGTCATCAGGTGCCCGCGGAACGGCGTGCATACCGGTTGGCATGATATGGCATTGGTCACCAGAAGACCGCTTGCCGCCAACTTGTCGAGGTTCGGCGTGATGACCTGCTCGTTGCCCATACAGCCCATGGCGCAGGCGCGCATCTGGTCGGCGAAGACAAACACGATGTTAGGCTTGTCTTTGCGAATTGCGGCCGCCCGCAGACCGCGGGCCGCAAACAGCGACGCCCCGGCTGCGCTTACCTTGAGAAACCCGCGCCTCGATAGCTGTCTCATGGGGTTACTGGCCTTTCTTCTTTACGCCTTTGGGCGGGAAGAGCTGAACTTCCCAGATCGTCGGCACGTGGCTTGCTTCAATGATATTCAAACGCACGTGGCGCGCCGTAACAGGCTCGAACCTAGCTGAGAACTTCTCGCCGATCTTGCCGCCCTTGAAAAACGTCCGCCACGAATCGCCTTTCATCACCTGCAGTTCAAACTGGCTGACGCGGTCGTAGGCCTCGCTGATAAACACACTGGCGAACGTCTTCTCAGCCCCGAGATCCACCGCCAGCCAGCCCGATTTGCTGTCGGGCGCACCGCCCCAGCGGGTAGTCATATCATCATCAAACGCCAAACCCGCGTCTAACCGGGGATTCGGCCAGACGCCTGATGCGGTCGCCTTGCAGCCGACAGTCATAGGCGCAGGAGGTACAAGTGTCGGGTCCTTCATGACGCGCCCGAGAAGCAAGAGCTGCTCGACATCCTGCTTGCGGAACCGCCCTGTATGGTCGGGCGCACACGACAGTAGAATGTTACCGGCGCCCCGGTCACGCGCGCCGCTGATATGCTTGTAAAGGAGATGCACGGAGAAGGGCCGGCTGGGTCCAAACCCTTTACCGCCGCCGTAAGTGAACCAGGAGTAGTTCCTGTATATTCCCCCCGGCCCGCCCGCCCTGCTCTGGGAGCAGGGTTCAAATTCGAAAGGCAGGTAATAGGTCTTGTCTCCGACTTTGCGCATCGCGGTGTGGCCTGATGCGGGGGGAGGCATCATCTCACCGTTGATGACATCCGTTGGGAAGTACTTGAGCTTACCACCGTCCTGTATGTGCTGGTTGAAGAGCACAACCGTCTGTGGATTAACGTTCTTGAGGGAGTCATAGATTTCCTGGGCCGTCAGGTCCGCCGGCGCCCAGTTCATCATATCAATCCAGAAATAGGGGATATGTCCGTTCCGGGTTGCGAGTTCGTGGAGTTGAGCCAGGATCAGCCCGCGCGAGCCGGGTATCTCCTTTCTTCCCGAAGGCCCGCAGTTCTTACCGCCCCACAGGCAATAGTAGATACCGGGAATTAGTCCCTGGCGCCTGCATTCCTGAACGCAGGCCTTGACCACGTCCGTCTTGTTTCCGCTCGACGCCACGTCGAAATTCGTCGTGGCGCTGTCCCAGAGAAGGAAGCCCGACGTGTGACGCGCGGTAAGCACGGCGTGCGTCATGCCCGCGGCCTTGAAGGTGGAAATCCATTGTTTGACATCCAATTGCCGCGGATCGTAAAGCATGGGATCCTTGATGTCGCAGAATTCCTTGCCGCTGAACTGATTTGAATTGAAACAGAGGAACGCCCCGTACTTCCATTGACTCCATTTCCTGATCAGGTCATTGTTTTCAGACGTGGCGGGCCGATGATGGGGCAGAAGCTTGACCTGGTAAACAGCGGGCGCCTTACCATCGGGAGTATGCACCTTGAGCAGGCTTGTTCCGTCGGTTTCCTTCTTCTCGCTGACTTTGTAATTGGTCGGCTTGAAGGCCTTGGGCTTGACAGGCTCCATGCGGGCCACTGACCTGTCGAATTCGAGCTTGACGATCGTGTCGAGGTCATCGCGATCTTTGGCTCCGACGGTCACGGTGATCCCGCTGCCGGTCTGCTCGACTCTCGCCTTTCCGCCGGTCAGGACGGAGTGCGAAACTATCTTTCGGTCAATCGGCGGGAGGGTGATCGAATCGCCAGGCCAGCGGAGGATGTGCAGGTAAACAGTCTTGCCCTTGTGTGTCGAACCGCCCCACCACCGCCCTGCCGGGAGTTTGAAACCGTCGCGAGCGGAGTTGAATCTGCGGGCGTTGCGATCCGGCGAGATGAACGGACCGCCGCGAGTACCGTAGATCGATTCGCCGTATTTCTTCATCCACTTCCCGATTTTGCGGAAGCTTTCGGCCTGTCGAGGCTCGATTCGCCCGTCAGGCATGGGGTTGGTGTTGAGCGCCAGGTTCCCGTCCCCCACGGCACACAGGATCAGCATACGAAGCCCATCAGTGAACGGCTTGAGTTTGTCGTCGGGTTTCCACGCCCACTGCGTTCCGAGGGTAATGCAGCTTTCCCACGGGCGTTTTGTGTTGACTCGCCCGACGTGCTGCTCGGGCGTATCGAAATCGCCGGGAAGCCCGCAGCGGTTGTTAATGATCAGGTGCGGCTGGAGCTTGCGGGCCATCGCAAACAGCTTCTTCGTATCCCAGTCGGTCTCCCTGCCGCCCAGGTCGAACCACAACCCGTCGATCTTCCCGTAGTTCGTCAGCAGTTCGCGGACCTGACCGTGGAAGTACTTGATGTAACGCCCGTGGTTTTCGCCCCGGTAGTCCGGATGATGCCAGTCCGGCTGAGAGTAGTAGATTATAAGTTTCAGATCGTGCTTGTGACATGCGTCGGCGACGTGCTTCATCACGTCGACCTTCCACGACGACGCCGGTCCGGTGGTCTTGAAATCGGTGAGTTTCGTGTCGTACAGGCAGAATCCGTCGTGATGCTTCACAAGGAAGATCAGGTACTTCTGCCCGGCGTCTTTTGCGATTTTGACCCATGCTTCGGCGGAGAACTTGTCGGGCTTCCACTTGGTGTAGAGCTTGTCGTAGACTTTCGCCGGCGTCGGTCCCTTCCCTCCGCGAACGCCTTTGCGGCGTCCCCACGCCGGGGCCCCACGCGACCATCCGATCTCCTTGCCCGTCAGGCTCACCGGTCCCCAGCAGAGGAACATGCCGAATCGCATGTCCTTCCATGCCTCGACGACCTCGCCTTTCGCGGTCAGCGGAAAGTTATCAGCACCGCTCGCCGCAATCGATCCGAGAAGCATCGCGGCGAGGAGAGCCGCCGGAGCGATTCGTTTGCGCATTGTCCACCTCGTCTATTCGAGTGTCGGTTTGGCGATCTCGCCGCGGAGCTGCGCCTCGCCGCCCTCCTTCTCGTACACGCCGTAGAACGGCGAGCAGGAATCCAACCACACGGTTATGCGGCGCATTTCGTCGGGCGAGAGCTTCACCTTGTAATGCCCCTTCTGGAGCAACTGATAGAGGTTTGAGGCCTGTGCCCCGAAAGCACCCGGTATAGTGCGATACCAACCGGGATCGCCCCAACTCTTACCGCCGTAATCGTAGAAACCGTACTTCGGCGCCAGGTTCAGATAGGAAACGAAGTAGGATGTCTTCGGATTCATATAACTGCCCCGGGACGTCTTGACGATCTTCGAATCCAGCGGCAGGGTCTGCTTGGTCTTGTCTTTATTGTCCTTGTTCTTCTCGTGACATTTGACGCAGTGCTTGTCGAGCACGGGCTGGATGAGTCGCGGGTAGCTGAACGGGTTGGTACCGTCGGCCTCGGGCTTGAGCACTGATGGAGCCCGTTTCATCGCCATGGTCACTTTCCTCGACGGCGAGGTGGCAACGCCGTATTTGGACTCGTGGCAACCCTGGCAGATCGTACGCTCGCCAGGCTGGAAATGCGTGCCCGACCGCATCGACATAACCGCCAGACCCTTTTCGTCGAGCACCTGGAAGAACAGCTCCTTGCCCGACGGTACGGTGAAGTGGGCGCTGCCGTCTTCTTCGACCGGCACAGTTCCAAGCACCGCGCGGGTGAGGTTTATCGAATCTCTGGCCTGGGGGATCTGGCAGCCGGTTGCGTGAGTCACCCGCGCCGATGCGACCGACAGCGGGAAGACCTGGTAGACGCGCAGAGATTTGATCTTCACGCCTTTGGGCAGGGGCTTGGCGGCGTTGTAGACGTTGACCACGCCCACGGTGGCGGACTTGCCCGGATTGGCTTCGAGGCGTTTGGACATCTCCGGAATCACGGGCGGTTTTTTGCGGGCCTTGATCGGAATGGGACTCTGCGAAGCGATCGACGGGTCACGGTAGATCAGTTCCCTGTTACCGAAAGAATCGACGAGATAGATCCCGTACATTGTCCCGCTGGTGCCTCTTCCTCCGGGGTCATACGCGCAAATGTAGTAGTCTTCGTTCAGCGGCCAGGGCTGGCCGTACAGCATCGACCGCTGCTTGTGGGTCTGCGATTCGGGGAAGCCCGCGTCGGGTGTCACGCGTTTCACCGGACCCATCGCGTCGTCGTCTTCGGCGCGGGGATCGATAATCACCATCGAACCGAACGATTGAGCGTGGTGCGGAGCGGCGACGGCCACGAACTTGTTCGAACCGGGAATGGCGCGGGCGTCGACCTCCATGTCCGGGCGCTTGTTGCGCGTGGCGTAGTTTCCGTGTACGGCGCGCGGGTCGCGTCCGTCGGGAGTGGTGGTCCACGCCATGTGGGCGATCTGTCCGTGCCGATCAACGTAGTCCCATCGCGTCCAGATGATCATTCCGTCGTTTGTGACGCTGGGATGCCATTCGTTTGTCTCGTGGAACGACAGGCATTTGATACCGCTGCCGTCTGCGGCCATGTCGTAGAGGGTGTAGGTCGGGCAGACACGCCCGCAACGCAGGTATCCGCCGCGCCGCTCGGTGATGAAAGCGATCCGCCCCGAGGGCATGAAGCACGGGTCGAAATCGTTCCACGTACCGTCGGTCAGCATCCGGAGATTCTTCCCGTCGATCCCGACGGAGAAAACATGGTAAGACCGTTCCTTGGCCCAATGCCCTCTCGACGGGTCCGTATGATAATCATGCCCCCGCCCGCCGGTGCACTCGACGTAAGCAAACGCCACAGTCTTTGCGTCAAACGACAAATCGGGCGAAAGGAACGATCCGCCCACGGTATTATCGGCCCCGCCGCTTCCCATACCGTTGTAACGAACCTTCCAGAGTTTCTTTGGACCACCGGAGAGCTTCTGCCCCTTCAGGCGTCCGGTGGCGACCACCGACTTGTCCAGCAGGCTGCGGATCTTCGGTTTCGCTCCGAACACGTCGCTGAGAACGTAAAGCCCCCCGCCGGGGCGCTGGGCCGTACCGTAGTACTGGTCACACATGTGATTGTAGCCCGGCAGCAGACGCTTGATAATCAGCATCTCGCTGAAGTCGAGCAGCGGATTGGAAAACGCGATACGCCGGCGAAGTTCGCAGACCTTGTCGAACATCGCACGGCGTGCCGGGGCGTCTTTGGGGTCGACCTTGGCGGCGGAGGCTTTCAGCGCCGCCAGTTCGCTCTTCATCTTGTCGAGCCTGGGCGCCTTGGGCATTGCGGCGATATCCGCAAGCAGCGCCTCACTGCGGCGCAGGATAATGTCCAGAGCGTCGCGGTCGGTGTCGAGTATCATCGACTCCTTGCGGAAAGTCTCCGATGCAAACTTGTTGATCGTCGCCCGCGACTTGATATCCCTGGACAACGTGGCGAAACGCCGGTCGGCCTCTCCGGCGGGATACGCCGAACCCGACGGCGCCGGTCCGGTCCAGGCGTCAGGCTCGGCGACAGCCCGACCGCAAAGCAAACTGGCAACCATCAGCCCCAAGATAACTTTCGAGATACCATTTGTGTTCATTTCGTTTCTCACCTTTGTAAAACCAGTTCAGAACCACCCCGCCTGCATTACAATAGCGTACCGGTTTGCGGCGGGCATTTCAATTCCTTTGCGGCCCCATGCCTGCTATAGTCGTCCGAAGTTCGTCAGGAGAGTATAAATGCAGCGACGCGACTTCCTCAAAGCCTTGAGCCTCGGCGCAGCGGCCGCCGTCTTTCCGCAAGCGCCCGCGACGGCAAAAGCTTCGAAACGCAAACCAAACGTCGTGCTCGTGCTGGTCGACGACATGGGCTGGACCGACGTGGGCTGCTTTGGCAGCACGTACTACCAGACGCCCAACATCGACCGCCTGTGTCGCGGGGGCATGAAGTTCACCCAGGGCTACGCAGCCTGCGCCGTCTGCAGCCCCACGCGAGCGTCAGTCATGACCGGACGATACCCCGCGAGAGTTGGCGTGACCGATTGGATCCACTTCCACGATCGCCGCGCCACAGCCGCCGCCAAAGCGGGCAAGAACCCCGAAGGCTTCGACCCGCACCGCAATCGCAAGCTCCTGACTCCAATTTGCAAGTTCTGGCTGGAACACAACGAAGTCACTATCCCCGAAATGCTCAAACCGCTGGGCTACGTTTCGTGTCACGTGGGCAAGTGGCATCTCGGGCCCAAAGACTGGTATCCCGACAAGCAGGGCTTCGATTACAATTTCGGCGGTACCGCAATCGGCGCGCCTCCGAGCTTCTTCGATCCGTACTCACGATCGGGAAAAACCGCGGGAATCGCCACATTCCCGCCACGAAAGAAAGGTGAGTACCTCACCGATCGCGAAGCCGAGCATGCGGTCGGCTTTATCGAGAAGCATCACGACAAGCCCTTCTTCCTGCAGGTGGCCCACTACGCGGTCCACTCGCCCATCCAGGCCAAGAAGGAGATCATCGCAAAGTACAAGGCGCGCAAAACCACCAACCAGAAGAACCCGGTGTATGCGGCCATGGTCGAAAGCGTTGACCAGGCGGTCGGGAAGATCATGAATGTTCTGGACAAACACAAGCTCACCGACGATACGATGTTCATCTTCACGTCCGACAACGGCGGCGCGGTGCATTTTCCCGCGACAGACAACGCACCCCTTCGCAAGGGAAAGGGTTACGCCTACGAAGGCGGGATTCGCGAACCGTTCATCATCCGCTGGCCGGGGAAGGTCAAGGCCGGCGCCGTCTGCAATACGCCCGTCTGCAGCATCGACCTCCTGCCCACTATCGCCACCGCCACAGGCGCCAAAATGCCCGACAAGACCATAGACGGACTTGACCTCACCCCGCTGCTAAAGCAGACCGGCGACCTGAAGCGAAAGACGCTGTATTGGCATTTTCCGCATTACTGGTGGGGCACGAGAATCAAACCCTACAGCATCATCCGCGACGGCGACTGGAAACTCATCCGCCGCTACGAGAGCGGCAAGCGGGAACTTTACAATCTCAAGGACGATCTGTCCGAGAAGACCGACCAGGCCGCCGCAATGCCCAAGAAGGTCGCCGAACTGGACGCGAAGCTGACCGCCTGGCTGGAATCCGTCGGAGCCAAACTCCCCAAGCCCAATCCCGAATACAAACCAAAGTAAGGAACTTCCATGAAGCGACACAGCAGACGTGAATTTCTCAAGGCCGTCGCGCTCGGCGCCGCGGCGGTATCGCTGGGCGGCTGCAAGCAGGCAATCTCCGCATCGGCGACCGGCAAGTCCGGCAGGAAACCCAACATCATCCTGATCATGATCGACGACATGGGCTGGATGGACCTGCACTGCCAGGGAAACAAGAATCTCGATACGCCGCATATCGACAAACTCGCCAAAGACGGAATGCGCTTCACCGACGCCTATGCTGCCGCCCCGGTGTGCTCGCCAACGCGGGCGTCGATCATGTCGGGGCAATCGCCGGCGCGCTTGATGATCACCAACCACATCCCCGACCAGGCGCGCTTCGAGCCCAAAGGCGCCAAGCTCAAATCGGCCAAGACAATCAACGTCCTGCCGCTGGAGAAAGTCACCATCGCCGAACGCCTCAAGGCCGACGGGTACGCCACCGCCTTCATGGGCAAATGGCACCTCAGCGGAAAACGCAAGGGCAACGATCAGGGACGCGGCGACGACCGCTTCAACCCCGAGAACCAGGGTTTCGACATTAACATTGGCGGCTGCTGCTACGGAGGTCCGCCGACGTACTGGGACCCCTACAAAATCTACAATCTCAAGCCTCGCAAGACAGGCGAGTACCTGCCCGACCGCCTGTGCGACGAGGCGATGGGGTTCATCACCGCCAGCAGCAAGGCCCGCAAACCGTTCTTCCTGTCGCTGTGGAACTACACGGTGCATTGGCCGATGGAGGCGCCAAATCCGCTGATCGAAAAGTACAAGTCTCGCGTCGGACCGGGCATCAAGGATGCCAGATACGCAGCCATGCTCGAAGCGATGGATACAGCAATGGGGCGACTTTTTGCGAAAGTCGACGAACTGGGCATCCGCGACGAGACGCTGGTGATCTTCACTTCCGACAACGGCGCCTACGGCGGCGTGGGCGACAACAGGCCGCTTCGCCTCGACAAGGGGCACCTGTACGAAGGCGGTATCCGCGTACCGACCATCATCCGCTGGCCGGGAGTCATACCGCCCGGCACGACCTGCGCCACGCCGATTATCAGCACCGACTTCTACCCGACCCTGCTGTCCGCAGCCGGTCTGAAACCGCAAAACGGACAGATCATCGACGGCGAGGACATCACCCCCCTGCTTACGAAAACCGGCGCGCTGAAGCGCAAAGCCATCCACTTCCACTACCCCAACTACGCCTTCCACAGATCCAACGGCCTCGGTGGAGCGATCAGGCAAGGCAAGTACAAACTCATCAAGTGGTATCTGGACGGCTCGGTGGAGCTCTACGATCTGTCGAAAGACATCTCGGAGAAAGTGAACATCGCCAGGCAGCAGCCCGCAATAGCCGCCCAAATGAAAGCCGATCTTGAAGCCTGGCTGGTCAAGAACAACGCAGTCATGCCCGAGCGAATCACCTGAGGCGCTTGCGGCTACTTGCTCGCGGCTACCGCGACTTTTTGTTTGGTCAGTACGTTTTGGGTGACTCGGCGGTAGTTTTGTGAGATTGGATGAGGCAGGTGCTGGTCGGTTGGCGCGGGACTGGCCTTCACGGGGCGGTCGGCGATTATCCACGCTTCGGTCGAGACCGCGGCCGCCGAGTCGCCCTTGAGGCGGGCCTGGAGCATTATCGTCTTGCCGCGGTATGGCGCCAGGTCGAAGGCGTGGATGCTCCATCTGGCGTCTTTGGACGACTGGCGGGCGGGGACGGTTTTCCCGTCGACGGTGAGTTCCACGTCGACCGTCCCCCAGGGCTGGACCACAAGTTCGTAGCGTTTCATCGCTTCGTCGGGAACTTGCAGTTTCAGGACGATCGCTTTGTCGGCAATGGCGGCTTTGGCGGCGGGCAGTGGTTTGGCCTCGACCGCCAGGGTCTCAGGCGGTCGGCCCGGATCGATCTCGCAAACGATCACGGTGTCGCCCGGAACTGTCACCTTGAACGGTTTGCCTGATGTCAGATGCCAGGACATCTGCTTTACGAACGGATAGATCGCCCTCGCCCGGTATGCCTTGCCCTTTGCGCCACGATAGTAGACCGCGGCGTCGAACGGTACTGTTAGCCTCTGGGCGTTGCGGTTTGGGTTGCGGACGGTGAGTATCGCCCTGTCACCGACCCAGCTTACAAATCCGTATATCTCGCCTTTCCCCGGATTACCGCCGATTATCACCGTGTTCTTCAGTCGATCCTGGTTGCGCTGGGCCCAATCCGACGCCCGTCCGAGCACTTCCCACTGGTCTTCGTTGATGAGCTTGGGCGTGAGGTAGAGTTCCTTTACCATCGTCCCGCGGGCGCAGTACATCACGACGTGATTCGACCAGTTTTCCAGCAGGTCCTTCCCGTCGGTGAACGGTTTCTTGGCGGAATAAATTATCCCGTGCGTCATGAAGTTCGCGATCGGAATAATCGGGCGGGCGGTGCGCTGGGGATTGTTGAAATTCTGGAAAAAATACTCGTCGCGATACGAGGTCGACCGGTCACGATGCGCCAGGTGCGGATACTTGCGGGAATTGCCCGAATCGCCCGACATCATCCACAACGAATCTACATGCTGAAGCCACCACGGCGAGAACCACGATCCGTTAGTGTAATTCTGGTAGACCTTCGGATTCAGCGACCGCTCGTACTTCAGCAGATCGAGCGTCACGTCAAGGCAGGCCTCGCGGGCATGACGCTGCGTGATGTAGTTGCTGGTGAAGTTGTGGTTGAAGTCGTGCTTGATGTAGTCCACGCCGGCGTCGGCGATCAGGAACTTCAACGCCTTCTTCAGGTCGCGTTGGTATTTCGGGTCGAGAATATCGAAGTATGCCTTGCCCTCCATCCACCTGGCCTCGCGTTTGAAGCCCTTGGCGTACGCGGGCTTGTAGCCGATCTTCAGCCCGTGGGCAGTGGAGTTATTCGTCCCGTCCAGCGCCATCCAAATCCCCAAGTGCGTCTTGTCGTGATCCATCAGGGCTTTGGACAGTTCCGGCAGCGGCGAATGCGAGGCGCTGACCTGCGGTTGGAATATGTACTCGAACGCCTTGGTGTTCTGCCACCCGTGGTCGGGCACAATCGCATCAAGCTTGGCGCCGTACTTTTTCAGCTTGTCGTTGATGGGCTTGTAGACGTTCGAGATGAAGTGATCGATACCGAGGTTCTTGCCTTCGGGAGAGTACCAATTGTTGTAGTGCAGGTGGCTGCGAGGGGGCTTGCGTGTTTCGGCGATGTAGTCAAACAACGCCAGTTCCGCATTGTCACCCTTGGTTTTGCTCAGGCCCATGACGGCGCGTTTGGAAACGATTGCCCACTTGCCCCCCGCCTGCTCGCGGGCGTATCCGGGGAAATGGAATACCGACACCAGACCCTTGCGCGGTGCAAAGATCTTGTCGCGTCCGTCGAGATCTATCATGTAATCCCAGCGATAGAAGTAGTCGGGATTGGCGAAGCCGTCGCTGTGTCGACTGTAGAAGCACGGGTAGTCCGCCCCGACGAACCAGTTGCCCAGGAACACCGCCTCGCCCCGTCCGCCGCGTGAGGCCTTAGTCGGCGCGGAGAATCGCAACACGGACAGGCGGTCGATCTTCTCGCCCTTTTTCATTGTGAGCGTAACGGTCTTGTACAGATACGGACCCGTGCCCCACTCGTACGTTACCATCACGCCGCGCGGCGCTTTGGGAGACGTCGAGGCTTTGGGCTTGTACTGGATCTGTATCGCCAGTGGGGTGGCGTTCCCGACTATTTGTTTGGGCTCATCGGCTTGGTAGTCCGCCGCCGTGAAGCGAGTATCATCGAACAACAGTATCTCGAACTCATCGCTGTCCAGCGTTATCGCATCGGAACCGTCAGCCCGCGACAGGCCGCAGTTGGCCCAAACGCCATCGGTCAGCCTGAAGTCCACCCGAATATGCTCGTTGGACAGTTCGATCAGTTTGGCCGCCTGCGCAACTGACGCAAACAGGCAAATCAGCAGGCACGCCAACATTCCACATCGTCTCATGGGTCGCGTTCCTTTACGGCTTCATCGCGTGGTCGGACGGTTTAACGCCCTTTTTGAACTTGTTGAAGCCGAACGGAAGCGGTTTGTACTCGCCCACGATATCCACGTTCGATTTGGCGGGGATCTGCTTCTCCATACCGACGCACCAGTACGCCGCGTTGACCAGCATGCGCCGCAGGCCTTCGTTCGCCACGTCGCGCCCGTCGCCCATTGTTGTCATGAACACGCGCCCGACCTGCCCCTTGACGCCTTTGTAAGTTTTCGTCCACGCCATCGACATCATCGGATTGTTCTTTTTCCCCTCAGCCGGTTTGTCGGTGGGCTTCATACCGTCGATCACCTGGCCTTTGAACAGAACGGTGCTGCCTTCGGGCATCGGCATGGGAGAAACGTAAACGTCGGTAGGCCCCCAGATATCGGTGCAGCCCTGGACTATCGGATGATCCTTGGCTTCGGGAACCAGGACGCCGCGCGTGGACTGCCGACCGTGCCGACCGTGATGACCCATCCACGTCTGACCGAGAATGCGCCGACCGAAGCCGCCTTTCCAGATTTTGCCCTTCCAGCAGAACCGTTCGTAGGTCTTGCTGCTCTTGAGCCAAAACGCCACCAGCCCCGCCCGCATACCGATCACCGGCTTGCCCGCGTCAATATACTCAGCCGCATATTTCATCTGCTCGTCGGGCAGATCGCGAAAACGCGTTGCGATTATCATCAGATCCGCCGTCTTCAGCGCTTCAAGCCCGGGAATGTTCTTCTGGTTGTTCGGATCGATCACGCCGTCGGTGATCGAGAACAGCACCGTACACTTGAACCCGTGCCGCTTTGCCAGAATCTTGCCCAATTGCGGAAGACACTCTTCGGAACGATATTCCTCATCACCGGAAACCAGGACGATATGCTTACCGCCCCCGACGCCGTTGGCGCCTTCGTAGACCACCCACTCCTTGCCGTCAGGAGCGTCAGCCTTCGCCCCGGCTGCGCGATCGTTAATCACAAACGCAAAACAAACCATAACCACCGACGCCGCCAACACAATTATCGATGCACTTTTCAACATACTATTTTTTCCTTTTAATGTTATTTCCGCCGGCTGTTTTCATCGGCGGCTGGTCGCCCCGGCGCTTCTGCGCCGCTTCGTAGACTGGATCCTTATTTGCCGCGTTGCCCTCTTCAAACAACTTCCCGTACTTCTTCAACGCCGCCTGCACTTTTTCATCCGTCGCGTGATTGGTCGTCTTCGCCAGCATCGGTTTCATCAGTTCAGCCGACCAATACCCGACATCGAGATAGGCCCTCCCGTTATGCCGCCAATGGGTCCCGTCGCCCGAAGCGTTATAAACCGAATACGCCTTGTCGCCTTTCAAATTGATCCTGGACTTGGTGAGAATCGCCGCCGCCTGCCTGTCGCCGGATTTCCTGTTGACGCGATCGACGGCATTCTTGAACGCCGAACCCGGCGCACGGCTCGAAAGGCTCTCAACTGCAATGAAGGGAAGTTCGGGCAGTCCGAACATTGCCCGGATATCCACGATGAAATCGGCCAGGTTATCTTCGTATTCTTTGGCGTACTTTCCGCCGTCGGCATTACCGTGAACCCAGACAACGCCCATGATCTGGTATCCGCGCTTCGGATCGTAGCCCTCAATCAGTTTCGGCAGGTTGTCCAAAGCCTTCTTCATCTTGTAGAACGCTGCCTGAAAACCGGCCCGGCGCCCTTTCAACGGACCTTGTCGCCCATTACGCCTGGCCGCACTAGGAGATGTCCAGTGCGTCGCCAGCGGAGTGCCTCCGGCGATGCTCTTGATCAGCAGAACCTCATCATCGTAGTGATCGCCCATGGCGTGGCCGAACCCCAACTCCGGGCCGAAATAGTCAAACTGTCCAAACCCCGGCTCCAGACGGACGTTCCTCATCTGGTTGGATATCCCGTTTCCGTTGGCCCCGGTGATCCACACATCGCTGCGGATTTTCATCAGTGAAGGCGGATACTTCTCGGGCAAGTCTTTGGTCAACTTCTCATCCAGGACCTTGACATTGCCCCGCCCGTTCATATTCGACTGCCCAAGCAGCAGAAAGACCCTGACGGGCCCTTTCCTGGCGCCGGCCTTGGGGGCAGGCGTTTGAGTCTTCGCTCCGGCCAGTGAGACACCGATCGCTAATAAACAAACGGACAGCAGAACTCTTCGCACAACCATTTCGATCTCCTTCGATCCGGCAAGCCGCATGATATCGTCATAGACGCCCGCAACACCAGTTTATTACCGAGACTTCCGCCACCTGCAGGGTATTATACTGACGACCGCATCGCCGAGTCGGAATCTCGTTAGACTCAAAAGGAGCGTTATAATGACCAGGATTGCACTGCTGGTGTGGACGGGACTTCTGTTGAGCGTAGAGGCCGCTCATGGGGCCGGAGAGCTTACCTTCGCCTGCCGGGCGGACAATGACCTGTATCGCGCGGTGACCGCGGGCGGGACGAAGTGCGCTCGTTTCGACGAAGTAGCCAAAGCTGTCGAAGCCGCGCCGGCCGGCTCGGGCGTGCTGATCCTGGCTGGGGGGTATCCGAAGAAAACCACTGTCGTCGGCAAGGACGTTTTCACGAAGGCCGCCGCCAAGCGCCTGAGGCTGCTGGTCGAATATCCCGGCGCACTGCCCGGTCTGAAAGTGGGTAAACCCATCAGCACGCACGTTCAGCGTGTGGTGATCAACTCGGATTTCTTCGGCAGCGATCTCAAGAAGCTGCGTATTGTTTCAGTCAACGGGCTGCACTATGTGCCCCTCGCCGCCGCCAGGTCGCATCTGGTCGCGGCGCGGGTGGCGGGGTTCGATCGTGCCGTCTACGGCCTGCCCGCGAAAACCGCACCGATTCTCTTCGAGATGCCCGGGCGCAACGTGATGGTCGCCACTACCGGTCTGAGCCGCTTCGTCACCGGCCGCTACTCGCCGCAGGCGGCCTGGCACGACATCTGGAGCGTCATCCTGAAATGGCTCAGCGGCGGAGCTAATGATAAAACCCCCGCCCTGCGTTGGACGCCGACCGTCCAGGCGACCTACGCGCGGGACGAGCCCCTGCCAGCAAATTACGAGTTGCAGGCGATCCGGCGCGGTATCGAGTGGTACAAGAAGGCGAAGATGATCGTCCATCCGTCGTTCGAGAAGAAAGTTGCTACTATACAGAGGATCGCCAACGTGCCCGCCGACACCCCAACCGGAGACGGTTCGCTGGGCTGCCTGGAGGCCGTGATCTCGGTGATTCACCAGGATGGAACGCAATCGATAAGTTCGGTCAGGCGGGGCGACTGCGTCTGCGAATCGGCGATGGCCCATGCGTTTGGAGGCAAAGTGCTCGAGAGCAAGGCCCACGCCGATACGGCCCGCAACCTGCTGGACTACTGGATGTTCAAGTCCGACGCCCGCAAGAAGGAGCGAGGCGACCCGAAGCACGGCGCCTACGGCCTGATCGCCTGGGGCGTCACCACGCCGGCGTGGTACAAAGCCAACTACGGCGACGACAACGCCCGCGTCATGCTCAGCGCGCTGGCCGCGGCGGCGTTGAACGCCGACGACCGGTGGGACGAGGCGATTATGATGTGCCTGCTGGCGAACCTCCGCACGACGGGCCGATTCGGTTTTCGGGGCGGTCGAATCGACATCGGTGCCCTGAGCGGGGGATGGCGGCGGTACTTCAACGCCCGGTCTGTGAACTACGCGCCCCACTACGAGAGCTACCTCTGGGCGTGCTACCTGTGGGCGTACGAGCAGACGGGCTGCAAACTGTTTCTCGATCGAGCCGAGACAGCGCTTAAGATGACGATGGCGCAGCACACCGACGGTTGGAGGTGGACCAACGGGCTGGCGCAGGAAAGGGCGCGAATCATCCTTCCGCTGGCATGGCTGGTGCGAGTCAAGGACACCTCCGCCAACCGCGCAATGCTGCGAAAGGCCGTCGACGGGCTGCTCGCCCTGCAGGACAAGTGCGGCGCCATCCGCGAGGAACTCGGACGCCCGGGCAAGGGCGCCTACCCCCCGCCGCGGAGCAACAGGGCCTACGGCACGAGCGAGGCCTCGCTGATCGCCGCCAACGGCGACCCGGTGTCCGACCTGCTATACACGACGAACTTCGCGTTTCTCGGCTTGCACGAAGCGGCCGGAGCCACCGGCGACAAGGATATAATCGCAGCCGAAGACAAACTCGCCGAGTTCCTCTGCCGCATACAGGTCAAGAGCAAGACCCAGCCGGCGGTCGATGGCGGGTGGTTCCGCGCGTTCGACTTCGGTCGATGGGAGCACTGGGGCAGCAACGCCGACCACGGATGGGGCGCCTGGTGCATCGAAAGCGGATGGACGCAGGGGTGGATCACATCGGTTCTGGCGATGCGGCGGATGAAAACCTCGCTGTGGGACCTGACCCGCAACAGCAGGATCGAGCGCCACCACGAACGCCTGCGCAAGGTGATGATGCCCGACGAGGCGATGAAACCCCCGGAGGTCCAGGCGGCGGCGCAGGCGAAGAAAATCAGCCACGCCGCCGTCGGCAAGGGCGTCAAACTGACCGCCCTGCCCAGCCCTCATTACTTCGGCCTGGGCTCAAAATCGCTGACCGACGGGAGAGTCAGCGGCCCGGACCACACATCGGGCCTGTGGCTCGGTTTCCACGGAGACAACCTGGAGGCCGTGGTCGACCTGGGCGCCTCGCAGCCGATCCGCCAACTCGCCGCACGGTTCCTGCAGTCGATCTCCGTGGGCGTCTACCCGCCGAGGAAGGTCGTCTTCGAGATTTCGACAGACGGCAAGACGTTCGCTCAAGCCGCGTCGGTCTCCCTGGAGGACGTCGAGAAGGCCCGCGGCAAGAAGGTCCATACAGTCACGGCGCCGGCGATGAAGGCGACCGGCCGATTCGTACGCGTCCGCGCCGAGAACGTAAAGATCATTCCCAGGTTGCACCCGGCGCGCGGGAGGAAGGCGTGGTTGTTCGTCGATGAGATTCTAATCAATCCCACGACACCCTAGCCCCGCGACGAGAATCGCCCCTGTCGCTGCGCGGGTAAGTTGTGGGTTGAAAGGAAACTCGGTAGAATAATCGGACAGGCCCGCGAGTTACTCATATTGGAGATATTGATGGATACCAGACGAACGTTTCTGAGAAACAGTTGCCTGGCCGCCGCCGCACTCCAGGCACCGTCGATTCTTACCGCCGCGACCGCCACGCGCGACCGCCCTAACATACTGTTCATCATGACCGACCAGCAGTTCGGCGACGCCATGAGTTGTCGCATGGGGAACAAATGGCTCAGCACGCCGGCGATGGATTCTCTTGCCGCAAACGGCACGCTCTTCGCCAACGCATACAGCCCCAACCCGCTCTGCATGCCCGCGAGGAACTCGATCTTCACCGGGCGATACCCACACGAAACGGGCGTAACCAAAAACGCACGCACGAAGATCGACACCGAAGAGTTCCTGAACATGGGCAACTACTTCCGCCGCGCCGGCTACGAGACAGCCTACTTTGGAAAATGGCATCTCTGCTTCAACCAGAAGGACAAGAACGCACACGGTTTCCAGACCGCCCAGTGCCTGCACGGTAACGGTCACGACGGCGAGGTCGGCGACTTGTCGGCGAAATATCTCGCCGGCAAGCAAGGCGTGCAGGGCAAGCCATTCCTGGCGGTGGTCAGTCTCAGCAACCCGCACGACATCTGCCAATTCAGCCGCTTCCAGAAACTCCCCAGCGGCCCGGTCGGCAAGACCCCGCCGCCGGACAAGTGCCCCCCGATCCCCGCCAACCTCGCGGCGCCGATCAACGAAACCGACACCATGACAACGCTTCGCAAGGGCTACCAGGGTCCGGGAAGCTTGTTCCCCGTTGGCGATTTTACCGAAGGCCAGTGGCGCCAGTTGCGATGGGGTTACTATCGCCTGATCGAGAAAGTCGACGCCGAGATCGCCAAGGTGCTGGTCGCCCTCGGCAAGTCCGGCCACGAAGAGAATACCGTCGTCATCTTCACCAGCGACCATGGCGATTGCGCGGGCGCACATCGCTTCAACCAGAAAACGGTTTTCTACGACGAGTCCGCCCGCGTTCCGCTGATCGTCTGCCGCAAGGGCGCCACGAAGAAACGCCGGTTCGACAAGCTCGTGAACACTGGAATCGACATCCTCCCGACGATGCTCGATTTTGCCGGCATCGCAATACCGAAGAAACTCCCCGGTCGCAGCGTCCGCCCGATCGTCGCCGGCAAGACCCCCGCCAGCTGGCGCGACCACGTGGTGATCCAGAACCACTTGAGTCAGACGGTGGTCGTAGACGGCATCCGCGCGATCGCCCAGGGCAGAATGGTGCGGACCGAGCGGTACAAATACTGCGTGTACGATCACGGTACACAGCGCGAGTCGCTGGTCGACATGACCAACGATCCACTGGAAACCAAGAACCTGGCGACCGACCCATCGCACAAGAAGACCATCCAAATCCACCGCAACATCCTGCTGGCGTTCGCGGACAAACACAAAGACCTCCTGGCCAAACAGATGCTCGCAGACGGCATGCCCGCAATACCCTTCAAAGCCGGCAAGCCCAACAAAAAGAAGCGAAAGAAATGAATATGAACAAGCAAGTAATTATCGCACTGACCCTGATCCTGACATTCGCCGCTACGGGATATGCCGCCGAGGCGCCCAAAAGCGATCGCGTCAAGGGCGGGCTGATCGTCCACGTGGGCGCCACTGACGGGAAAGGCACGATCTCGCTTGCAGGCGACAACTTCGTGGTCCAGGGCCTGTCGACCAAACCCGAAGCCGTCGCGGCCGCTCGGGAACACCTGAAATCCACCGGGAAGTGCGGCAAGGTTTCAATCGACCTGTTCGATGGCGAGCATCTGCCCTACGTTGACGAACTGGTGAACCTGATAGTGATCCGTGAAGCCGGAAAACTCACGCGCGACGAGATCGAACGCGTGTTGGTACCTGGCGGACATGCAGTGTTCGCGGTCGAGAACGGAAAAAGCTTCAGCAAACCGCATCCCAAGGCGATCGATGATTGGACGCACTATCTGCACGACCCGGCCGGAACGTCGGTCTCGCAGGATACGCTGGCCGGGCATCCGCGAGGCATGCGGTGGACCGGCGGACCGTATTGGGCGCGAAGCCACGAACACACGAACAGTCTCAACGCCATGGTCTCGGCGGCTGGTCGGATGTTCTACGTTATGGACGAGGGCCCGACCGACTCGATCCAACTCCCCGCCAAAACCTTCCTCACCGCACGCGACGCGTTCAACGGCGTGGTGCTCTGGAAACGCCCATTGAAAAACTGGTTCAACGCCCTGTTCCCTCTCAAGAGCGGTCCCGGCTGGCTGCCCAGACGCCTGGTCGCCGTCGGACAGCGAGTGTACATCGCACCCGGCGTCGGGCAGGACATGCTGTGTCTCGATGCGGCCACGGGCAAAGTCATCCGCACATACCCCGACACGCCCAGCACCTTCGAACTGATCGTCTCCGGCGGGGTCATTTTCGCCGCGGTCGATCCCAAAGGCAAAGTCGTCGACTACCAGCAGGAAAACGCAAACTGCTGGGCCGAACGCGGCCGGGCCAGCAAGCGATGGGGCTGGACCCCCGAAAACGGCTCGCGCGTGATCAAGGCGATCCAGGCTGAAAGCGGAAAGGTCCTTTGGAAGCATGAGGGCCCCGTGGCGCCGATGACACTCTCGACCAACGATAAAATGGTATGCTTCTACGACGGATCAGCCGTAATCGCCCTCGACAAGACCACCGGAAAGAAACTCTGGCAGGCCGACGTCGCCAAAACCAAGCTGATCGGCACGGGCTACAGCGGTCCGCGACTGGTCATCTGCAAAGACCGCATTCTGCTGTCGCCGATGGGGAGCATGTTCGCGATCTCGATCAAAGACGGCAAGGTGCTCTGGTCGGTCAAGGGCAAACCGCGATCGGGGCACTACAGCCTCGAAGACTTCTTCGTCCTGGGCGACAAAATCTGGGTGCTCGGACGTCGCAACAACGGAGTCTACACCACCTACAACCTCGCCGACGGTAAGCAGCTCGATGTGTACTCAAATCCGATCAAATCGTTCTATATCCACCAACGATGCTATCCGGGGCGGGCGACTGTCAAGTACCAACTCCCCCCGGTCATGGGGATGACGGTCTACGATATGGAAAAGGACACGTGGGTTAACAATCACTGGGTGCGCGGGGTCTGCGTTTACGGCGTGATGCCCGCAAACGGTCTGGTCTACGCCGGTCCGCACGCATGCGCCTGCTATTACCAGTCAAAGCTCAACGGTTTCAACGCACTGTCGCCCGTGGCGCAGGCGCCCAAGGCCCCACCGGTCGATAAAAGGCTCACAAAGGGACCGGCGCTGGGCAAGTGCAAGGATGCGGCGAAATCCCCGGCCTCATGGCCCGTATTCCGACACGATAACACTCGCAGCGGATACGCGAAAACCGACGTCCCGGCCGATCTCGGTCAGGCATGGGGCAAGAAGTTCGGCACGAAGCTCAGCCAGCCGGTCGTCGCCGGGGGGAAACTTCTCGTTAGCGCAGTCGACACCCACACCGTTTGCGCGCTGGATGCCAAAACGGGTAAGGAGAGCTGGCATTTTGTGGCCGGCGGGCGCGTTGATTCGCCCCCGACTATCCACGCCGGCATGGCGATCTTCGGCTGCGCCGACGGAAACGTATACGCACTGCGCCTCGCCGACGGGAAACTCGCCTGGCGTTTCCAGGCCGCCCCGAACGACCGCAAGCTGATCGCATACGGACAGGCCGAATCGGTCTGGCCGCTCTCGGGCAGCGTTCTGATCCAGAGCGATTCAGCCGGTAAGGCCCGCCTCTATTGCGTCGCCGGACGGTCGATGTTCCTCGATGGCGGGCTGCGAATGCTGATGCTCAAGCCCCTCACCGGCGAGCTTATCTCCGAGAATGTTATGGACGGTAAGGTTCCCGGGACGGACAAGGGCCTCCAGGACCTCATGATGGGCAAGCACATGCCCGTCACGTCGCCCGACATCCTCTCCAGCGACGGGCGCCACGTCTACATGAAGTCGCAGACATTCACCATGGACGCCAAGCGGGTGCGCGTTCGCCCGCAGCGCCCCGACACCCAATACGACCAGGAAGTGCATCTGTTCTCGCCGATCACGTTCCTGGACAAGTCATGGCACCAGCGGACGTACTGGATCTACGGACGCGCCGCCGGGGAGGGATGGGCCGAATTCCAATACCCTCCCAAGCGCGTCCCATGCGGCCGCATAATGTGCATTGACGAAAAGAACGCATACTCATACGCACGCGACCTCGAATTGGTTTGCAACACTTCCGTCAGCGAATACCGCCTCTACAGCGCCGCCAAGATACCCGCTCGCAAGGTCGGTGAGCCCCGGCTCGAAGGAACCTGGATAAAGGGCAAGACCCCCACCGCCAAGGGCGACCAACTGGCCGGTAACACCGTCGACTGGAAGAAACTCGCACAGCAACCCAAGAACAAGCTCAGCGCCCTGGACTACAACTGGATCAACGACGAGCCGGACGTAATGGCCAAGGCGATGGTCCTGGCCAACGACCGCCTCTTCATCGCCGGTCCGCGCGACGTAGCCGACGAGAAGGCCCTCTGGGGCCGCTCGAACGACAAGATCTTCCAGACAAAAATGCAGGAGCAGGCCGACTGGCTCAAAGGCGCCCACGGCGGAGTAATGCAGGTCTACAACAAGAAGACAGGCAAGAAGCTCAAAGAATACAAGCTGGACGCCCTGCCGAGTTTCGATGGCCTGATCGCCGCCGAGGGCAGGCTTTACATGATAACCGACACCGGCTCGATCATCTGCTTCAAGGGCAAATAGGCATGGCAATTGGCAATTGGTTTTTGGCAGTTGGCGACGGCTTTTCTACCACGGAATACACGGAAAGCACGGAAATGGTAACGGCTACGGCTCGGACACAAAGGTAGGCAACCCCGCGACAGCGGAATAAGCAATTTGGATGCGGCAAGCTCTTGCCGCTTTCATATGTCGCGAAGCGACGGTTCTGCCTTTTGCCGTTCTGTGACGATGAAGACGCCCCTGAGACGAAGAAGCCAACGGCGAAGACGCTTGCCACGGATGACATCTTTTCGCCGTCCTCTGAGTCTCTGCGGCTCTGTGTGGGATTACTACTCAGCGGCTTTGCGGATTTCGGCCAGGGCGCGGTCGTAGTCGGGGTGGGACGCCACTTCAGGTACGATCTCTTTGTAGAGGAGGGTCGAGTCCTTGCCGATGACGAAAATCGCCCGGGTCAGGAGGCCCATGTCCTTTATCAGGACACCGTATTTCAGGGCGAAGTCCTTATGCACGCAGTCGGAGAGGACCTTGATGCTGCCAACCTTCTCGGCATCGCAGAATCGTTTCTGAGCGAACGGCAGGTCGGTGCTGATCGTCAGGACCACGACGTCCTCGGGCAACTTTGCGATCTCTTCGTTGAACCGCTTGGTCTGCAGCGAGCATATGCCCGTGTCGAGGCTGGGAACGGCACTGATTAAGACAGGCTTGCCCGCGAAGTCCGCCAGGCTCACCGGGGCAAACGACATGTCGACGACCCGGAAATCGGGGACGCTACGGCCGACCTGGATGTCCGGGCCGATGAGCGTCAGGGGATCGCCCTTCATCGTGACGGCGCCTATACGCTCGAGATACGATCCGCCATCGGTGCATCCGGCCAGCACGAACAGCGCCCCCGCGGCGGCTAGTGAGATTGTTATCATTAGACTGTAATGCATTGTTCGACTCCTTTCCGGACGCCCTATGCGTCCGATAAAGTATAGGCTCGTAACTCTCGATACATCAAGTCGCCCGCCACATCGAAGCGCCAAGGGGGACCACTGCGCAGCTGAATTCTTCCCGTTTTTTCCATCCGGGAAATTCGTAATAGAATTTGCGAGTTCAACGTTATACCATGCTGGGTCGGCTGGGCGATGGTCCCCGCCGATCGCCGGACGACCGTCCCGTACCGCTGACACTAACCGTCGAAAGGAAACAACATGTTGAAACACAATGCCGGCAGAGTCGCAGTAGCCGCCCTTACCGTTCTGATTGTATTCTCACAGGTTCAGGCGAAAAAGAAGCCAAAGGCTCCCCCGGTGAAGGACCCCGTCGATATCGACAAGGTCGAAGGCGCCGAATTCATGGGCGATTATGCAGGCACGCGAACGATGGCTGACGGTAAGAAGATGCCCGTCGTGGCGCAGGTGCTGGCTACGGGCGACGGTAACCATACCGTCACCAACCTGCCGGAGTTCGACAAGCGAGTAAAACCGTTCTGCGTGCTCAAGGGCAAAGCCGAAGGCGGAAAGCTCGCGGTCTCCGCGGGCATGAAGAAAGGCGTTATCGCCAACGGCAAATTTACCGGCGGCTGCCCCAAGTGCAAATTCGAGATGAAAAAGGTCGTCCGCCTGTCGCCGACTATGGGCGCCAAGCCGCCCGCCGGCGCGATGGTGCTGCTCAGCAAAGACACCAAAGACCTCAATGCGGAGTGGAAATCCAGCAAGGGCGGCGATTTCTCCTGGTTCCTGAAGCCCGGCGGAGTCATGCAGTGTCGCGCCCGCACCGGCGGAGCGGTGACCAGGAAGGAATTCGGAAGCGCCAAAATCCACCTGGAATTCCGAACGCCGTTCCTGCCCAAGGCCCGCGGTCAGGGAAGGGGTAATAGCGGTATGTACGTCCACGGACGCTACGAAGTGCAGATCCTCGACAGCTACGCGTTGGAGGGCCAGGACAACGAATGCGGCGGGATTTACAAGAAGGGAAAACCAATCGCCAACATGTGCGCCCCGCCGCTTCAGTGGCAGACATACGACGCGACGATCATCGCCCCGAAGATGGACGCCAATAAGGTCGTCGAGCCCGGACATCTAAGCGTGATTCACAACGGCGTGCTGATCCAGGACAAGATCAAGCTTTCCGGTCCGACAGGCGGAGCCTACGCAAAGGGCATGAGCGACAAGGGCGGGATATACATCCAGGACCACGGACACCCCGTAGAAATCCGCAACGTGTGGGTCAAGGAAATCAAGTAGCGGCGAACAAGGCGATAGCAATATAGGGATCGATCACTGGAATTCCTGCCCGAAGATACTCAGTTCGCCCCCAGGCCCGCGCATTAGTCGATGTACGGACCGCGGGGTCGGAACACCAGCTTGCTGCGTGAGGGCGAGCGCCCCTGCTCTTCGAATATTACCAGTTCGTTAACTTCGTCGAGCCAGCATTCCGGCAGGTAGTAGTATTTCTGCGGACCGATACTCCAGAATCGCCCGATGTTGTGGCTGTTGAGGAAGAGTTGGCCTTTGCGGGCGCCGGCTATTTCCACGAACAGCGCCTTGCCCGCGGCGGCGGTTGAGGCGGGATACTTGAATCGCGAGGCGTACCACGCCGGGCGCCCGCTACCGGTCATGGCACTCGACGGTTCGGGCAGCTCCCAATTCCTGTAAGCCCACTTGGCGCCTTCGGAGAGATTCTCGACCAGGTTGTAGAATCTGAACGCGTCGAGAGTCTCGGGCGAGACATCGCCCCAAAGCATGACGCGGATGACATTCTTGCCCCTTTTGAGGCCCGCGCTGAGTGTCACATCACCGTAATTGAGCCCTTCGTTTAAGAACAGTCCCGCCGGTCGATCGTTGCACAGGATGGCTGCATGGTGCTCCAGGCCTTCAAACGAGATGCAAATCGGCGTGACCTTTGTCAATGAAATCGAGAAATCCGCCTGCCAGATCGGTTCGGTTTCCAGTTCCCCGATCGCGTACGACAGCGGTCGTGGAACGACCCTCCTGTTAAACGGTCCGGCCGATTTGATTCTGGGCTTGCTCACGCGCACCTTCTTGGCGTCGTAGATATGCCCGAAGAGACCTTTAGGCCCGCCGAATCTCGCGGGCGAAACATTGCGCCCGAGATTGTCCGACAGCACCGAGATCACGTTGGTTCCTTTCTTGAGCGACACGTCTACAGGCCGGCGCGAGGCTCCTTCACCACGCCCCCAGACACCGGTAAGTTGCCCATTGACATAGAGCGTTGCGCGGTCTTCGCAGTGCGGCAGCAGCAGGTGGCGCTTCTTGGCACTGGGCTGTTCCAGTTCGATCCGATACCAAAGGTATCCCTGCGGTACGCCGAGTTGATCGACGTCACGGGGGCGAGGCATCTTTTCCCATTCAAGTTCCCGCAAGGTCGCCTCGGCACATACACTCACCCGCTTCCAATTACCAAGACGCGGGACCGGCGAAACCCTGGTCGATGACGCCTTGGCCTTTTTGCGAGAAATCTTCCCGTCCCCAAAATACAGGATCGCATAGGCGCCGCCCCTGGCCGGCGAGATCGCATACTCACCGTCATCCGACATCTCGCCAACAAACCGCGGTCCGAAAAGAATTCTGTCATCAAGCGGCCAGGTCCGCATCGCCAGATCGCTGTTGATCACAACCAGCAGCAGGTCCTCACGCTCGATTACCGCCGGTTCGTCGTCGTCGGGCACATCAACCTCGATTTCCTCACCGTTAATACTGATCAGGCCTTCCCAATCGGCCGGACCGTGCAGGACCAACACGCGATCGTGGAAGAATCCCAGCGGCATGAGATTCGTATAATCCAGCTTTGACGAGGGCTTGAGTTCCAGGTCAATCGGAACAGCCGTAGCCCCGATACCCTCCAGAGAAACCGTCAGCATCCTACCGCTGGGCAGCGATACCCTGGCGGTCTCGATATCGTCGTCACCGTTATTGGTGATCACCGCCCACTGCCCGATGAGCCCGAAGGTATTCAGCGCGTCTGTACCGTCATGCACGCTGACCCCGGGGTCCTGCAGGCTGCAGTCAGCCAGGTACGGACCCATGTGATTGGCCAGCAAATTCACCAGGCGCGTCAGATAGTACTTCTCGGTAAGTCCACCGCCCTCGGCCAGCGGAGCATCGCAATCGTAGCTGGTAGTCTGGAACATCGCATCGTGGGCGCCCCTGCTTCCGGCGGAGAATTCAAAGTTCGTACCACCGTGGAACATATAATAGTTGTACTGCGCCGCACACCCCAGTATCTCCAAGGCTCTGCGGGCGGTGGTTCTCGGCGGGATGTTCGTGTGAGGCTCACCCCACGTATCGATCGTCCCGCCGCAGAAGTCGGCAACCAGCAGGGGCCCGCCACCCTGGCGGAGTCGCATCTTCTTGATTGTGGCAGCCACGTCGCCGGTCAGTCTCAGGGTCTCTATCGCATCCGGCGCTGAAGGATCAGAGAATCCGTTGCACGTGATGATCGGAATGTCAAAACCGCTTCGCCGGAACAACTGGCTTATGAACTCCATGTAGCTCAACCGCTCAGGCATGGTCGTCTGTAAGTACTGATTCTCGTTTTGGATCAGTATCACGTTACCACCGCGCGTAACCTGCTCTTCGGCAAGCTTCGGAAGAATGCCAGCGAAGTACTTGTCGAAGTAATGGCTGTAGGCCGCGTTGGCGGTCCGATACCCCATACCGCTCTTGGCCGTCAACCATGAGGGCAAACCCCCGAAGTCGCAGTCAGACCCGACAAACGGTCCGGGACGCAGGATGACGTATAATCCCAGATCACCGGCAAGTTTCACAAACGCCTGCACGTCACGGTCGCCGGTAAGTTCCCACTTCCCCTCGACCGGTTCGTGGACATTCCACGGAACGCAAGTGGAGATGCAATTGAGACCGGCGCGCTTGGCCTTGAGCAGACGATCGGCCCACAGTTCCGATGGCACACGGAAGTAATGGATCGATCCGCTGACCAACCACACCCTCCGCCCGTCCACCCAGAAACTTCGATCATCATACGTTACACTAGCCATACCCAAACTCTCCCGGACGTCAAGGTTCCAGAAGTGCCGCTTTCGTGAAGAGTTTACGCCCCGAGGCGCACCATGCAACAAAAAACCTGAAAGCGCGGTCCAAAAGCCTGGAATTTGCCCTTCACGCTCCAGAGCAAACAACACATAACTTAAACGTCGACCGATACACACCGTCCGTAAGTAATGTATAAAACAGCAGTTTCGCAACATCCCATGAATCTCCACGCTGCGCTTTCCCGTATCATGCCATTACCCTCAAAAAACAAGCTTTTTTTGCAAAACCATCCCTAAGTGCTTAACAGGCAAGCTATAAACCCACGACGCCCTTATAATTCCTCAATGACACAAATTATTCCAGAATCGTAGAAGCGGTATCTGCGTCAATTTCGCTTTCCTGCGCGTTCTTGTCCGACTACAATCGACGGACGTTGGATTACTGAAAGAGCGAGAACAATGAAATCGAGTCAAATATTACTGTCAACTATCGTCGCTTTCTGCGGAATCACGTACTGCCCCACTTCGAGCAGCGCGGAAACCGCCCCTGACCTCGTGGCCAAATCGGGTGTCAAAGGCGGGCTTATCGTCCACGCCGGATGCGCCGGCGGTGAGTTCACCGGCGCTCTCAGGATAAACGACCGCTACGTGGTCCAGGGCCTCGACCCCGATCCGGACAACGTTGCCAAAGCGAGAAACCGCCTGCGCAAGGCGAAGCTTTCGGGCCCGGTTAGCGTGATACAATGGGATAATAAAAAGCGCCTCCCTTACGCCGACAACCTGGTAAGCCTCCTGATCGTAGAATCGGGCGCCGACCTCGCGGACGCCGAGATCATGCGCGCGTTGAGCCCCAACGGAGTGGTCATGGTCAAGACCTCCAACGGTTGGAAAAAACGCACCAAGCCCCGCCCCGAAGAGATCGACGAGTGGACGCACTACCTGCACGGACCGGATAACAACGCGGTGGCCGAGGACACGGTCGTTGAAGCACCGCGACACATGCAGTGGGTTTCCGGACCTCGCTGGGGGCGCAGCCACGATCATCTCTCAAGCGTAAGCGCGGTGGTCTCGTCCGGTGGACGGATATTCTCCATCGTTGACGAGGGGACCATGGCATCGGTAAAGCATGCGTCGAGTTGGATGCTGGTGGCTCGCGATGCCTTCAACGGCGTGCTGCTCTGGAAGAAGCCCGTATCTCCCTGGGAGGATCAGCTCCGGCCTTTCAGAAGCGGACCGGTCGAGCTGCCCAGGCGTCTGGTAGCCGTCGGCGATCGCATTTATGCGACGCTGGGCTACAACAAACCGGTGGTGGCTATCCATGCGGCAACGGGCGAGGTATTACACACTTACAAGGACACCGACAACGCCCACGAGATCGTCTGTAGCGATGGGAAGCTCTTTGTAGTCATAAGCCAACCGCTGAAAGAACCAAGCTTCACCACCGGCAAGGTTCTGCGGAAGATGCCCCTCTGGCGCGGCGCATACGGTGAGTACACCATACAGTACATGCCCAAGCATATTGAAGTATTCGACGCAAAGTCCGGTAAGCTGATCTGGAAGAAAGATGACAAAGACACCGCGGAGATCCTTCCGCTTTCGATGATAGTCAGCCAGGGGCGTGTCTTTTTCCAGAACGGGACAGATCTGGTGGCATTGAAGGCGGCTACGGGCGAGGAGTTGTGGAAGGCCAAACGCCCCTCGCCTCGCCAGCGCTATGCATGGCTGGTCCCGACGGTTGTGGTGAAAGACGGCGTGGTGCTTTCGGCGGACCGTGCGGCCGATAAGCCCGTCGACACCGGCGCCAAGGACAAGGGGGCGATGGAGTGGCAGGTTTCGGCAAACCATAAGCTGAAAGACGGGCTGATCATGGCGTATGATGCCGCCAGCGGTAAGGAATTGTGGACGGCACCTTGTCACGAGGGCTTCAACTCCCCCGCCGACCTGTTTGTCATCGGAGGGAAGGTCTACAGCGGTCCCCTGGCATGGGGAAAGCAGCCGGGGATCACGAACGTCTACGACCTGAAGACGGGCAAGGTGGTCGCCACCAAACCACCTGACCAGAAGCTCTACACGTTCGGATTCGGTCATCACCGCTGCCACCGCAACAAGGCCACCACGAAATACATCATCCAGGCGCGAGCGGGCATAGAGTTAATCGACGTCAGCGACCTGTCTCGCGCGACGGCCGATCACTGGGTCCGCGGCGCCTGCCAGTACGGCACGCTTCCCTGCAACGGTTTGATGTACGCTCCGACACACCCCTGCGCATGCTATATAACCGCCAAGCTGAACGGTTATAACGCACTCAGCGGTAAGCGGGCGGTTCCATTGAACCAAGGACCCGAACAGTTAGTCAAGGGAGCGGCGTTCGGCAAGATCCCGCAAGCTGAAAAGCGAAATCCGCAATTGGATTGGCCGACGCTTCGCGGAGACAATGCCCGCAGCGGATCGACCGCGGTCAAACTTTCGACGAAACCGGAGCGCCTATGGGAAACATCGCTCCCCGGACCGCTGACCGCCGTGGTGGTCGCGGGCGGAAGGTGCTGCGTCGCACGCCGGGAGTCCAATACCGTCTGCGCACTGAAAGCCGATGACGGGGCGCCTCTCTGGTCTTTCACGACCGGTGGACGCATCGATTCCCCCCCCGCCGTTTTCGGTCAGGCGGTCTACTTCGGCTCGGCCGACGGGTGGATCTACTGCCTTCGCGCAAGCGACGGTGCGCTTGCGTGGCGTTTCCGGGTGGCGCCCGAGGCTCGACAGATCGTGGCCTACGAGCGGTTGGAGTCGGTCTGGCCGGTCCACGGCAGCCTGCTGGTCTGCATGGGTCCCAAGGGCACAGCGACGGTGTACGCCGCGGCTGGCAGATCGTCCTACGTTGACGGAGGGGTGTATCTCTGCGGTCTCGACGCGGTCAGCGGTAAACTGCTCTTCAGACGCAGGATTTCACACATGGACCCGAAAACGGGCAACGAACCGCAGAGCGTGATTAAGGGCGTGATCATGCCCGGGGCGATACCCGACGTGTTGTCCACCGACGGGAAGTCTATCTTCATGAGGCACCAGCGATTCGATCTCGAAGGTAATTCTCTGGCCCAGGACGTCGATCACCTCTTCTGTTCTGCCGGATTCCTGGACGATACGTGGTGGCATAGAACGTATTTGCAGTTCGGACAGTTCATGAAAGGCGGTTACGGCGGCTGGACCACCGCGGGCAACAGCCGCATCTCCGGTAAAGCCCTCGTAACCGACAACAAGCGAGCCTTCGGATTCGGACGGACCGAATACACGATGACCGGCAACCACATCGGGATAAATTCGGAATTCCGCCTCTTCGCCGCCGACATGAAGACCTTCGCCCCGGCGAAGGCCCAGCCCGAAAAAAAGAACCGGCGCCGCGGGGCACAATCAAAAAAGTCCAAAGTGAATTACATATGGTCGAAATCCATCGGTATCTACCCGCGTGCGATGCTCCTCACTGGCGAGGCCCTGTTCCTTGCCGGACCGGGCAATGTCGATGACTTCTTTGCACCCGCACCCGGCGGAGGCGTTCTGCTGCAGACGGTGTCACTGGAAGATGGAGCCAAAATATCCGAAATCAAATTGAAGGCATCGCCCGTATACGACAGCTTCGCCGCCTGCAACGGACGCCTCTACTTCACAACAATCGACGGACGCGTGGTCTGCTGGAAGTGACGAGCGGAACGATTGCAATGACGCGGATTATCACTACAAAATCACTTTCGTTCCGCGGGACCCGGTGTTTCGCCGGACTGCTGGTTATGCTTGTATCCGCCACCGCTTCGGCGCGGGACGAAACGCCGGCGGCACCGAACATGACGCTCGACGACGGAAAACAACTGGTGAATCTCGCGCGCAGCGGGATGGTCGAGTTCATCAAGTCGCGCACTCGGGCCGACAAGTACCCCATTCCACCGGCGATGAAGCACCTTACCACGCAATTCCGCCCCGCGAGCGTAACGCTGCGGAGTTCGGGCAAGCTCCTGGCCAGGAGTTTTCGGGCGGATACCAACGTCTGCCGCAGCGTTCTTTCTGCCGCCCTGGACGCTATGCGCAGCAGCAATCTGCCCGATCGCGTTACCCCGTCGCTGCTGGCGGCGATGACTGTGGAAATCGAGGTCGCAGGACCGGCCAGGGCTGTATCCTCCAGAAAACTCGCTAGTTGCATAGTGCAGGGGCTTACCGGCGTGAAGGTCTCACGCGGGAAGTCCAAGGGATTCCTGCTGCCTTCGACCACCTGCCGACTCGGTCTCTCGGCGCAACAGACGCGTGCCTCGTGCCTGGCCCAATTGACCGACACCGCCGGCGGCAAGGCCCATGTGGAAACCTGGTCGATATTCGGTTCAAAGCATTATGTCGGTTATCCCGACGGAGCGGTGGTCCAGTTGTTCAGGGGCAAGATTCTCGTCCCGCCGGAAGGACTCACCGACGAGGTCCTCTCCAGTGCCGCAGCCGCGGCCGGGCTGTTCCTGACAAGAGCCCAGGAGTCCAACGGAATGTACAATATACCGAACCGCAAACCAGCGCTTCACGAACACCTCTACGCAACTTACGCCATGGCAAAACTCTCAAGGCGCGACAGCAGGAAACTCTTTTCGGTAAGCGTGAACCGCGCCCTGGCGTATGCAGCCAGGTTCGTGCTGGCGGATGACAAACAGGCCAGGGTCCTGGCCGGATCGTCCCGGGGGCGGACAACGGAAAGTCCGACCCGCGCAACAGCATGGCTGCTGCTTGCCCTCACCGAACTGCCGGTCGAGACCGCCAACAGGAAACTCGCGGAAAAACTCGCCGGGGCGTTGCGGCAGGATGTTGTTTCAGTGGTCGGGCCCGAGCACGGGCTTGCCACTCCGAGCCAACTGCTGGACTGGAGTGTGGCGCTGCTGGCGTTGCGTAGATTCCTGCCAAAAAACGAGAGCACCGCCAAACTCCTCGATCCGATGCGCAAGACAATGCGGGCCTGGTCAAAGAGCGGACAAAAGCTCAGCCCGTTGGTATTCCGCGGGACGGCGGCGATGGGCTCCCTGCCGAAATGGCGGCAGATAGACGATTCCGACCTGCCCGATCGGCGCGGCGGATTCATCTCGTCGCCGGCCGAACCGACCACGCTGGATACCGCAATCGCGGCGGTATGCCTGTCCGAAGCCATTGAATCTGCGACGACAACCCAGGGCGCCAAAACCGCCATCAGCAAACAGATACTCCGGGCCAGGCGGTTCTGCTACCAGATGCTCTACAGGAGCCGGGAAGCCTATTGGACCGCCCAACCGGTGAAAATGATCGGCGCCCTTCGAATCTCCCCTGGTGCCTCAACAGTGGGCCTCGACGCCTGCGCCGCGGCAATCGAAGCGTTCCTGCTGAAGTAGCTCATTTCCTCAATACCGTCAGGCATCGACTCCCGGCGCAACGCCCGAACGTCCAACATGCGCACTTCCTGCTTGACAGCGGCGTGGGTGTGACGCTAGTATCGCGCGGTCTGTATGTAATTCGACACCTTCAATCTGGAATGGATATATACCCATGCAAATGATTGCCATGTTGCGAATCCCGGTGATAGCCCTCGTTCTCGGATCCCTGGCGATGTCCGGTACACATGCGGCCGAACCGGAACCGATCCAGATTTCCTCCGCCAACCTTAAGGGCGGTCTGGTCAAGAAGGACATCGCCCAGATTCAGTTGCACACCAAATACTGGGTGGCAGAGTTGGCCGCAGCCAAGACGGCGGGAGGCGTGTACCGGGCCCGAGAGGGAATACTGGCCGACTACGGCAAGTACGCAACGAGTCTTCGCTACCAGGTGGAGTTCGCCCGCAGCGCGGCTGCTGTCATTACCCGCGCGATGGGGAAACTGACCGCCAATGACCCGTTGGTACCCGTAAAAGAGATCAATTGCGCAATTGTGATCTCCAAAATGCCGCAACTGACAGCCGTTACCGCGATCGACGCGATGGTCGGGAGTACGAATCCAGGCGTGCGATTTCTCGCATGGAAGGGCTATGAAGGAATTCGCAAACAAGTTATACGCAAGGGCGGAAAGGTCTCCAATACGCTTTTTGCTACACTGACAAAACACGCCGCAACCGAACCGAGTCCCCTCGTCGCCATGGTAATTATCGATGTTCTGCATATCAAGAAATCGGATTTGACCGCCAAACCGTTTACAAAAGCGTTCGATCGCAGTTTCAACACGTTGGTTGGAATGCTGAAAACCTGCTGCGACCGTTTGGCCGATGGTGACGCGGCATGGGCTCGCCCCTGCATCGCCGCGATACCGGTCCTGTTGGACGCCGCTGAGTTCTACAAACCCGACAACAAGAAGAGCACGCTGATTATCCAGCAGTTGGTGAATATCGCTCAGGCGGCGGCAAAGGCGTTTGCAGCCACCGATGGTACGGGCAACGGCGCCTTCCATTGCGCCCCACTGCTGCTGAAGGTCGAACCGGCAATCGGATCACTCACCAAAGACAGCGGCAGGGAAATCCGCAATCCACTGCTCGACAGGAAAATGAGCCCCAAGGAGAAATCCTCCGCGGTTCGCCGCGGCGTACTCGAATGGATCGCCAGGCTGGATGAATTGGGTATCAAGAAGCCCGTATTCACGCCGATAAAACCGCCGGCGCCGACTACGCAACCGGCTGCCAAGACCTCGGTCTGACACCGAAGTTTTCCCGGTCCGGCCAGACCGCAGTCCAACCGGTAAACGCCATGAAGTGGTTCTACATCACTGCCTTGACAGCCGCCGCCGCACTGGCGGCCGCTCCGTTCTGGCTGCTGGAAGAAGAGGACGCGTCACGGTTTGAAGGCAAGATCGTTGAATACACCACCTATTCGGCCAAGATAGACTCGATAGATCCCGCAACCTGCGGTAACACCCCGTCGGCGCAGATACAGGGCGGATTCTACGAAGGGCTCTACACCTACCATTACCTCAAGCGCCCGCTTGAAGTAATTCCGGGCCTGGCTGAATCGATGCCCGAGATATCCGCCGACGGCCTGACCTACACGGTCAAACTCAAGAAGGACGTGAAATACTTTCGCAATCCGTGCTTCGGCAGGGAATCGGGCCCAGAGCACAAGTACAAGACCCGCACGGTGACGGCCGACGATGTCGTCCTGGCGTACAAGCGTGTGGGGGATTTCCACGTGAACACGAGGTTGTCGCTGGCGTTCCTCCAGGGCAAGATCCTGGGTATGGACGAGTACCGCCGCAAGACCCGCAGCTACGCACCTGGCGACTTTTCGCGATACGAAGAAGAGGACCTGCCCGGCGTGGTGGCGCTGGACGAGCACACCGTCCAGTTCAAGCTCAACGGGGTTTTTCCGCAACTGATGTACGTTCTGGCGATGCAGTTCTACGCCCCGATACCCCACGAAGTGATCTCGTACCATCTGGCCACGAAGGACGACGGTGAAGGCGGACGCATACCGATCCCCGTCAATGACAGGACCACGGAGATCCGTATGCCCTCCGAGGCAGTAGGAACCGGAGCGTACATGATGACCAAGTGGGTGCGGGGCAGCAGGATCGTCATGGAGCGTAATCCCGATTTCCGCGATTCGTACTATCCGTCCGAAGGCGCTCCCGGCGATCGGGAACGAGGGCTGCTGGAAGACGCGGGCAAGAAATTACCGTTCGTGGACGTCAGGGACCTGCGGTGCGTTCTGGAGCCGAACCCCGACTGGATGCTGTTCCTTACCAAACAGAAGGACTGGGCGTTGATACCTACAAGGGTCTTCCAGACGGTAATATCGCCGTCGACCGAACTTTTGGAAACCTGGCAGAAGCAGGGCATCCGCCTGCTGAAATACCCCCATCCGGGAATATGGTGGATAGCCTTCAACCTGGCGGATGACGTGGTGGGTAAATCCAAGTCCCTGCGCCAGGGAATGTATCTGGCTTTCGACGTGGAGAAGTTCATCAAAGTTGTCTGGAACGGCCGGGGTAAGCGCGGTTTGAACATAATACCCAGCATGTTCAAAGGTCACAAGGAGGCCGGGCGCGGACCGTACGCGCACGTGGATATCGAAGCCGCAAAAAAGAAAATCGCACAGGCCAAGGAAGAACTCGCCGCCGCCGGCGTAATCAAGAGCGGCGATAACATCCCGGTTATCACCATTGATTTCGGGAAGCGGGACGAGCAGACCCACCGAATCGCCGAATTCATGATGGGCGAGTTCCGCAAGATCGGGATCACCATCAAAGCCGAACTCAACGACTATCCGACACTGTTGGGAAAGATAAACAACAAGCGGTATCAGACGTGTATGCTGGGGTGGTACGCCGACTACCCCGACGCCGAAAACTTCCTCCAGAACTTCTACTCGCCGAATATCGACCGGAACACCAATTACTTCAGCTACGAGAACGAAGAGTTCGATCGCCTGTTCGAAGAGGCCGGAAAGCACCCCAATATCGCCGACCGAGTACCTCTATACGCCAGGATGGCGCAGATGATCTCCGAAGATGTCCCTGTCATTCTGCTGTACGAACCTGTAATATATACGCTACTCATGCCATGGACACACAACTACAAGACGCATCCGGTCGACTTCGGTGTGGCCAAGTACATGCGAATAGACGTTGCGGCACGCGTCCGGACCGGAGGACGCGGATGATGACCGGTATATTCAAAAGACCCGCAATCGGTGAAGTACTATGAAGTGGTTTTATATCATTGCCCTGATGGTGACGCTCGGATTGGCCAGCGCGCCGTTCTGGCTCCTGAAGGCCGAAGACACATCACGATTTGAAGGCAAGATAGTCCAATACAACATCTATCCCTCCAAGGTCAATTCGATAGATGCGGTGACCTGCGGGGACACTACGTCGGCTGCGATACAGGGTAATTTTTACGAAGGTCTCTACACCTACCATTACCTCAAACGCCCGATGGAAGTGATCCCCGATCTGGCCGACGGAATGCCCGAAATATCCGCCGACGGACTGATGTATACCGTCAAAATCAAGAAAGACGTCAAGTATTTCCGCAATCCCTGCTTCGGCAAGGAATCCGACAGGCGGTACAAGAATCGTACGGTGACCGCCGACGATTTCGTTTTGGCCTTCAAACGCGTGGGCGACTATCACATCAACACGAGATTGTCGCTGGCGTTCGTTCAAGACAAGCTTCTGGGCATGGAGGAGTACCACCGCAAAACGCGCAACTACGCACCGGGCGATTTCTCGCGATACGAGAAGGAAGACCTTCCCGGCGTGGTGGCGGTGGACGAACACACGATCCAGTTCAAACTGGCCAAACCCTTCCCCCAGTTGCTCTACGTGCTGGCGATGCAATGCTATGCACCGATACCGCGAGAAGTTATTTCGTATCATCTGGCCACGAAAGACGACGGTAAAGGCGGTCGGATACCGATCCCCATCAAGGAGCGCAGTAGTACGGAGATCCGCACGCCCGAGGCCGTGGTCGGTACGGGAGCATTCATGCTGACCGAGTGGGTGCGCGGCAGCAAGATCGTCGTGGAGCGCCATCCGGAGTACCGCGAGGTGCGCTATCCATCCGAGGGCGCCCCCGGCGACCGCGAAATGGGCCTGCTGGAAGATGCCGGTAAGAGGCTCCCGTTCGTCGACGCCAAGCACATGACCTGCGTAACGGAGCCCAATCCGCAATGGATGCTCTTTCTGACAAAACAGCGCGACTACGCGTTGATACCGCCACAGGTGTTCCAGACCGTAATATCACCGTCCCATGAACTTCTCGATGCATGGGGCAAGCAGGGCATCTCCCTGCGCAAGGACCCCTACCCTGCTATCTACTGGATAGCATTCAACATGGAAGACAAGATCGTGGGCGCCTCGAAAAGTCTGCGCCAGGGACTTTATCTTTCGTTCGACGTCGAAGAGTACATCAAAACCGTCTGGAACGGGCGGGGTAAGCGCGGGCTGAACATTATTCCCAGCACGTTCAAGGGACACAAAGAAGCCGGTCGCGGACCATACGCGCACGTGGATATCGAAACCGCAAAAAAGAAGATCGCCCAAGCCAAGGAAGAACTCGCCGCCGCCGGCGTGATCGGACCCGGTGAAGATATCCCAACTATCACTCTCGACCTGGGCGGACGAGATGAACTGGTGCGTCGGATAGCCCAATTCATCAAGGGCGAGTTCCGCAAGGTCGGAGTCAGGGTCAAGATCGAACTGAACGACTGGCCGACGCTCCTGGGCAAGATCAACAATAAGCGGTTCCAGACATGCACGCTTGGATGGCACGCCGACTACCCTGACGCTGAAAACTTCCTCCAGAATTTCTACTCTCCGAATATCGACCTGAACACCAACTACGTCAGCTATATCAACAAGGAGTTCGACCGCCTGTTTGAAGAGTCCAGCAAGCACCCAAACGTCAAAGATCGCGTGCCCATCTACGCACAGATGGCCCAGATGATCTCCGAGGACGTCCCGGTGATATTGCTGGCCGAACCGGTAACGTACGTGCTGCTGAGACCATGGACGCATAACTTCAAGTACCACCCGATCGCTTACGGACTCGGCAGGTATACACGGATAGACCTCGACGCACGCGTCAAAGCCGGAGGACGCAAATGATAGCGTATATCCTCCGCAGAATTGGATGGAGCGTGCTGACGGTATTCGGCGTCATGCTGATCACGTTCGTATTGTTCCGCGCCATGCCCGGAGATATCGCCGCCGCTCACGTCGGGCAGAAAGCACGCCAGCAGGACCGCGCCGAGTGGCTCAACAGGCACGGATACGACCGCCCGACGCTGATAAACCGGCACCGCCGCCTCCTCGTCGTCGACAACACGACCGGGAACAAACCCCTGGGCGCCGATGATGACAAGGCCAAAGGTTCAAAGGCCGCCGACGCTCTGGCGCTGTTCGGTGAGAAGCCCGAGGCTGAAGAGGGCAAGAAAACAGAAATCGTCAGGCTCCTGGGACGATTCATCTATAAACTGGACACAACGACCCCGCTGGCCGAACTCACCAAGGGGCATCCACTGGCCAAGGTGCTCAAGCAGCCCAAGCCAACGTCGCAACCGGCGACCAAACCGACGACTCAACCGACGACCAAACCGACGCCGGCGCCGGTCAACGGTCCGGGAATCATATTTACGCTGCGTGACGGGACGAAACTCCCGGTCGATCTGGCGGCGCTCTCGACGGTTGCCAAAGGCAAGTTCCTTCCGCGACCCGACGCCACGTGCGGCGATCTTATAGACCTGATAAACAATCACCCTGACAATAAGGGAAGAATCACCGCGGGCATCACCGAATGGGGCTTTACCAACCTGTTTGATTCGCAGTTCACCGACCACATGGTCAAGTCCGTGACGTTCGATGCTCGCAGCTTGATTATCAAAAAGAAGCTCACCGAGATTATCCGCGATCGCGCTCCTGCCAGCCTCGCGCTGACGATTCCGGCGATGGCGGCCGGTTGGATTCTCGCGCTGATCATTTCATCGTTCGTGGCATACTACCGGGGTACGATCCTCGACAAGACCGGAGTGTTCCTCAGCGTTCTGGGGATGTGTATACCGTTCCTGGCTTTCATGATTTACGGGCAGTGGCTGATGTTCACCATTGCACCGACGCGTGCTTACGGGCTGGCATACCGCAGCAATGTTTACGTGCCGATTGCAATCATGGTCATCGCCGGGCTTGGTGGGAGCGTTCGGTTCTACCGGACGGTGATTCTCGACCAGGTCCACCAAGACTACGTTCGCACCGCACGCGCCAAAGGCGCGTCGCTTCCCGCGGTGTTGTTCAAGCACGTCCTGAAGAACTGCATGCTCCCGATTCTGACCAACCTTATTCTGGCGCTGCCCTTCCTGATTATGGGCAGTCTGCTGGTTGAAACGTACTTCGGAATACCCGGACTGGGCGACCTGCTCCTGACGAGCATCAACGGACGCGACGAACCGGTAGTCAACGCAATGGTATTCCTGATGGCCATCATCTATACCACCGGCGTGATGCTTGCCGACATCAGCTACGCGGTATTCGACCCGAGGATCCGCCTGACATAACGCCATGACCCCCGAACACACAACACTACCGCCCCAACAGGCCGACGGCGGCGACCACCTCGTCTCCGGGCGAAGTCTCTGGGGCGACGCCCGCAGAAGGATCATGCGCGACCCCTGGGCCATGATCTGCCTGGGCATAATCGTTCTGTACGCCCTGATAGCTATCGGCGGCGTGTGCTATGAACTCGCGGCTGAGCACTATGATGATGTGCCCGCATTTGAAGAGACATCCGACTACGATAACACCAATCGGCATCCCTCTCTCGAATCGCCGCGCTTCTACCTGGGCACGGACTGGGCGGGCAAGAGCGTGCTGTACAAAACGCTTCTGGGCGTAAAAGTCTCCCTGACGGTCGGCTTTATGGCCAACATCGTCGCTATCCCGCTGGGGGTTATTCTCGGAGCCATTGCAGGGTTCTACGGTAAGTGGATCGACACTTTGATCGTATGGTTGTTCTCCACGCTGGCAAGCATACCGGGAATAATGCTGCTGATTGCACTGCGATACGCTTTCGAGGAGATCCCGCCGATCTTCGGAATCATAGACCTCGCGGGCGTCCCCGGGGTATGTGTCGCACTGGGCGTGGTCTCGTGGATCGGAACCTGCCGCCTGGTTCGCGCTGAAGTCATGAAGATCCGCGAACTGGACTACGTGATAGCCGCCCGCGCCATCGGAACGCCCAAGTTTATTATCATGCTTCGCCACGTGATCCCCAACGTGCTGCACCTGGCGATTATCAACTTCTCGCTGGGCTTCGTCTGGGCGGTCAAGTCCGAAGTAATATTGAGCTACCTCGGTCTGGGCGTACCGGTCGGCGTGCCGAGTTGGGGCAACATGATAAACGCCGCCCGAACCGACCTGTTCATGGGGCGATGGTGGGAGCTTACCGCCGCGGTCGGCGCGATGTTCTTCCTCGTCCTGGCGCTGAATATCTTCGGCGACCGCCTCAGAGACTCACTGGATCCGAAACTGCGAAACGTATGACCTCAAACGATACATTGCTGGAAGTTCGCGACCTGCGAACGCACTTCAACACTGAAGACGGACTCGTCCGCGCCGTCAACGGCGTGAGTTTCGCGATCGATTCCGGCGAGACCTTTGCCATCGTCGGGGAGTCGGGGTGCGGTAAGAGTGTGACGGCCTTTTCGATAATGGGTATCGTACCCGACCCGCCGGGCAGGGTCGTCGGCGGTTCGATCGAACTCGAGGGCAAGAACCTGCTGGCATACTCTGAAAAGCAGATGCGCCAGGTCCGCGGAAAACAGATATCAATGATATTCCAGGAGCCGATGAGCAGCCTCAACCCGGTGTTCACGTGCGGCAACCAGATTGTCGAAGCGATCCGCCTGCATCAAAACATCCGCGGCGCCGAGGCCGACCGGTTGGCGATCGACATGCTGGACAAGGTGGGCATCCCCGATCCGGCCCAGAGGTTCACGGAGTATCCCCACCAGATGTCAGGCGGGATGAAGCAGCGAGTAATGATCGCAATGGCCCTGTCGTGCAACCCCAAACTGCTGATCGCAGACGAGCCCACAACCGCGCTGGACGTGACCATACAGGCACAGATACTCGATCTTATAAGAGGCATCCAGGAAGAGTCGAATCTTGCGGTCCTGCTGATCACGCACGACCTGGCGGTGGTGGCGGAAACGGCCCATAGAGTCGGCGTAATGTACGCCTCAAAGATGGCCGAGATGACCGACGTGACCAGCCTGTTCAACGATCCGCTGCACCCGTATACGCAGGGCCTGTTCCGATCGCTGCCCCGCCTCGGCACGCGAACGCCGCGCCTCGAAACAATACCGGGCAACGTGCCCAACCCGCTGAACTTCCCCTCCGGGTGCAAGTTCCACCCCCGATGTCCCGTCGGCCGCTCCCTGCCGCAGTGCCGAAAAGAAGAACCGCCGCTCAAACAAGTACGCCAGGGGCACTGGTGCGCCTGCTGGCAATGTCCGGGATACAAAGAACTTCCACCACCGACCCCGGATTCGAGGGAGCGTTCCGGTTCGCCAACGACAGATGGGGATTACATGGATTAATGGATTACATGGATTAACGGCGATTAACGGCTTTTTTTGGTTACGACATGACAGATGACGGTAATAGTGTTGAGGTTCGGCGTGATGTGGATGACCCATTGACGTATGGGCTTATTGGCGCTGCGCAGAAGGTCCATCGAACACTCGGGCCGGGATTCAAAGAGTCCACCTACCACAACGCGCTCTCGAAGGAATTGATGATTAAGGGGATTGCGTTCGCGTCCCAACCGAAATGTGAAGTGTTTTACGAAGACATGCTCTGCGGCGTTTACCAGCCCGACCTTGTTGTCGTGGACACTGTCTTGTTGGAGTTGAAGGCCGTTTCCGCCATTGCCCCCGAGCACAAGGCACAAACAATCGGCTACCTCAAAGCCAGCGGGCTGAAAGTAGCGCTACTAATAAACTTTGGAGCAAGATCACTAGAGTACCGCCGATTCCAGAACTAAAAAAAAAGAATCCGTTAATCCGTTAATCCATGTAATCCAATAATCCATGTAATCCCCATCCAAAGCCGTTCGACAACAACAAGGTACAATGATAAACAACGCTGACGACAACACGCTGCTGACAGTGACCGGGCTCAAGACGTATTTCCCGGTGCGCGGGGGGCTGCTGTCGCGGACGAAGGCATGGGTCAAGGCCGTTAACGGCGTGGACCTTACCGTCCGCCGAGGCAAGACGCTCGGGCTCGTCGGTGAGAGCGGATCGGGCAAGACGACCGCAGGCAGGACCCTCCTGCGCCTGATTCGGCCCACTGGAGGCAAGGTTGTATTCGACGGGCAGGATGTCTTCTCGCTGAAAGGCTCGGAGATGCGTGCGGTTCGCAAGCGGATACAGATCATCTTCCAGGATCCGGTAGGCTCGCTGAACCCGCGGATGTCAGTGGGCAATATCGTCGGCGAACCGCTGAAAGTTCACTCGTCGATGACGCGCCGCGAGCGACAAGCGGAGGTCGGACGCCTCCTGGAACGTGTCGGCCTGGCCGCGGGATACGCACGCCGGTATCCCCACGAATTCTCCGGCGGGCAGAGGCAGCGAATCGGAATCGCCCGCGCGCTGGCGCCCAAGCCCGACTTCATCGTCTGCGACGAACCGGTCAGCGCGCTGGACGTCTCCATCCAGGCGCAGATACTCAATCTCCTTTCGGATCTTCAGGACGAACTGGGCCTGTCGTATCTGTTCATCGCTCACAACCTCGCCGTCGTCGAGCATTTCGCCCACCAGGTAGCGGTGATGTACCTTGGAAAGATCGTTGAAGTCGCCGACCGCGATGCGCTGTACAACAGCCCCACCCACCCATACACGCGGGCACTTCTGTCGGCCGTGCCGCGACCGGAACCAAATGCCGATCGCGAACGAATCCGCCTCCCGGGAGAAGTCCCCAGCCCGATCAACCCGCCGAGCGGATGTACGTTCCACCCTCGATGCCCGCTTACAAGGCAACTGGCCGCGGACCTCAGCGGGAGCGAGAGGCACACGGTAGTCGTCGACGGACAGGCCTCACCAATCGTCAAGCGCTGCACCATCGACATGCCCGAACTCAAGCCCGTCGCGGGCGACGGGGCCCACTGCCACGCATGCCTCCTCCAGCAGGACTGAACTCACCCAAAGTATCCAAACTCATGAACACACCGCTTCGCATCCTGCTTTGCCGCTGCTCGCCAGCCGGTAAAATCGACCGGGCCATCGCGAACGAAATCCTCGATTCACTGTCAAGGTGCAAGGCGCTGGTGACCGTCGCCGATGACCTCTGCGGACTGGCCGCCGACGGAGACCCCCTGCTGGCCGAAATCGCCGCGGCACCACGCTCGACCGTGATAGCCTGCCACAAACGCGCAGTTCGATGGCTGTTCGCCGCGGGGGCATCCGCTCGACGAAGCCAGGACATCTCTACACTCACTTCGCCGCCAGAGCGCCAAAGAGATTCTCGGCGAACTGGGCGCTGGCGCCTCCCCCACCGAATGCGAAAACCGGATCGACACGGTCACCCACGATTCCGACTGGCCCGCGTGGTTCCCGGTGATAGATCGCGACAGATGCGTCAACTGCCTGCAGTGCATGAACTTTTGCCTGTTCGGAACGTTCGCGATCACCGACGACGACGACGACAAGGAGGTCGTCGTCTCCAAGCCTTCGGCATGCAAGAACCTCTGTCCGGCCTGCGCGAGGATCTGCCCGAAGTCGGCGATCATCTTCCCAAAGTACGATCACTCGCCAATCGACGGCGACGAGGTGCCCGACGACTCAGACGGAGCGCAAGTTGACCTCGCCGCACTCAAAGAGGGAGACGTTTATGCCCGCCTTCGCCAGCGATCCGGGCAACAGCGTTTTTCCCCCGACCGCGACGACGAAGCCGCGCCAGCCAATCTCGCCGCCCGGCTTGACGTACCGCCGGAAGTGATAGCATCGATGTCGCCCGAGGATCTCCGCAAGATATACCGCCAGGCGTCGGAATGCGACGCCCCCGAGTGCGCCTGCAATACTCCCGACGAAAACACTGACGAGGAACCCGACAGCGATGCCGACTGACCCGGCGCATCCTGTCCGCCCCGCCGTTGTCCTGGTGGCAGATCGCACGCTCAGCGCACGCTACAAGGTCCTGTTCGAGGGCATCTTCGCGACGATGCAGACCTCCAAGGCCCCGCAGATCGCCATGCGCCACCTCCTGTCGCCGAAGATGCCCGCCGATGCCGACGGACGCGCACTGGCCGCGGCGCTGGGTCTGCGGCGCGTCCAGGCCGCCATCCTCGACCAGACCGCACTCGGACCCGATGACGTGATATGCACAACGCCCGAGGCCCTCGGCTCAGTTCTCGGCCCGTGGACAAAGATCGTCGCCGTCAGTTCGTCCGACCCGCTCGGGCAGGGAATGAGCAATACCACCACAACCGCATTCTGGAGCGGCGAACTCTACACCGCTCGGTGGACCAGGCAGATGATGGGCGCCATCAAAACCGCCAAAGCCAAATACGGCTTCACCGTAGTCGCCGGCGGCGCGGGCGCCTGGCAGTGGGCCCGTGACGCCGAGGCCATCGAATCGCAAGGCATCGACGTCGTATTCGAGGGCTACTTCGAGCAGATTGGTCCGCAACTGTTCAGCGATATCATCAACAATCGCTCCGTTGACGCCCATGTCGTCGCCGAAGGAACATCCGCCGATCTCGTTCGCCCGATCACCGGCGCTTCCATGCTGGGTATCGTCGAACTGTCTCGCGGATGCGGTAACGGATGCGGATTCTGCACTATGGGCAAGGTCAAAATGAGCCACCTGCCCCACGAGACGATCCTCGCCGACCTCCAGACAAACGTCTCGGCCGGTTTCACCTCCGTGGTCAGCGGCAGCGAGGATTTCTTCCGATACGGCGCGACGAGCGGAAAGGTGAATTTTGAAGCACTACGCGGCCTGCTGACCGACATGAAGCGGGTCGACGGGTTGGGATTCATGCAGATCGACCACGGTAATATCTCGTCGGTGCTGCAGTACGAAGACGACCAGCTCCGCGAGATCCGCCGCCTGCTGACCTGGTCGCAACCCTCGGAGTACCTCTGGGTTAACATGGGCATCGAGTCGGCAAACGGGCAACTCGTGGTAGCCAACGGGTCGGGCAAAATCGCTCCCTTCGATCCCGACGACTGGGGCGAGATGGTCCGCGACGCCGCCGACAAAATGGTCCGCACCGGCTTCTACCCGGTATTCAGCGTGGTCCTGGGCCTGCCCGGCGAGACGCCCGACGACGTGGCCGACACCCTGAAACTCGTAAAGGAACTCGTCGCAAAAAACGTGGTGATCTTCCCGATATTCTACGAGCCCCAGACCGCATCGAGCGAGGCGTTCTCCGTAGCCGCAATGACCGCCGACCACCTCGAACTCTACACCGTCTGCTACGAGAACAATTTCCGGCGCGTCCCGGACCTCTTCTGGGACAACCAGCGAGCCGGCGGGGTAAGTTGGTTCAAACGCGCACTGCTCCAACTCCTGGGCAAGACCGAAGTCCGCGCCTGGCGCAAGAACTTCCGCCGCATAGCAAAACAGATCGCCGGGCGAGCGCGGTAGTGTCACAAATGGTTCACAGGTTCCGGCGCTACTCCGGCGCCGCCCGGCGGCTGGAAGGATCGCATAAGATGCGATCGTGACGATGCTATCATCCAACTGGAGGGGCACTTGCAATCGCATTCGCACTTGTCGATATAACATATCGCCCGCCGGTGCCATATGTCACACTTGCGAGATCTGTGAACCTGGCAACCAGCGGCAAAAACGCTGGCACTCGCTCGCCTGGTTACCAGAACCGCTTATAGACACAGCGTTTACATCAATACGATCCGTCCCGGGGGTTCCTCATATAATCATTTGACGCCGCATGATATGTCACAGCCTGTTAACTCTTTATATAGCAGGTTGTTCTACCGCCGACATGGAGCGATGCGTGCTAAACCGCAAGCTGTTTCGATTCGCGATTGAACGCGAATGTGTACGTGTGGGTAATAGCTCATGGACACGCCGGGGAGCGGGTAATAGAATCTCTCGCATGCATACGCAAACGCAAACAAGAAAACTCCCGGTTAGACAGTTGCGGGATTGGGCGTAGTGTTGTAGTCTGTAGCTATGGTTCCGAAACGGTGTTCGAGACCGGTGTGTTTCTTGTGGTTTTTTTAAAATAGTGGTGCAGGCATGAGCGTGCAAATCGAGATTCCGAAAGACAAAATCAGCAAGTTCTGCCGCCTGAATCACATTCGGAGCCTGGCGTTGTTCGGCTCGGTGCTGCGCGACGACTTCGGACCTGACAGCGACATCGACGTGCTGGTGGAGTTTGAACCGGGAGTGCGAGTGGGGATGATTACGCTGGCGGGATTCGAGATCGACTTGAGTCGACTGCTGGGACGCAGGGCGGAAATGCACACGCCCAGGGGTTTGGACCCGCATTTTCGGGATGATGTGCTGGAGCAGGCGGAGGTGCAGTATGAGCAGGCATGACGACCAGACGAGCCTCAACGCCATGCTCTCCCACGCACGCGAAGCGGTCGAATTGCTTGGTCATGCGAACCGGGAGGAATTGGGTCAAAACCGCGTGGTGCAACTGGCGTTGACGCGCCTGGTGGAGATCGTGGGTGAGGCGGCCAACCGGGTTTCTCAAGCCATGCAGCAGAAAACCCCTGAAATTCCCTGGCCCCAGATCATCGGTATGCGTAATCGACTCGTTCACGGCTATGACGTCATCGACTTCAATTTACTCTGGGACACGATCGTAGACGACCTGCCTCCGCTAATAACATCGCTGGAAAAAATCGTGACCGACGCCTAGCAGCCCCCTGGTTTCACCATCCCCCGTCCCACCCGCTTGCCCGACCATAACGCCTGTGCTTCCATGTTGTTAGCATGACCAAATCGGATGCCGGGGATATATATATATATATATCAAGTATTTATCGGTATTTTATGCTTGACAAACAGTTGCGGATGGATTATAATTTAGATACTGAGGAATGTACTAGGAGTGATTCCTGGGCTGATGTTTGTGCCAATTGAACAACCGAGAGGTTGCTAGAGGTAACGGAGCAGTAACATGTTTAAGAATATGATTAGTATTCTAGTCGTCGCGGGATTGGTTCTCGTACTTGCGCCATCCGCCCATGCGGACATAATCAGCTTCCAGGAAGGCGTCTCGCCGACTGGCGCCTACACGCATGACGCCACTTATATTCGCTCGGGCAGCCCAACAGACAACTTTGACCTCGATGAGGATTTGGAACTGATTGCCGGCCCAACCGTAACCGACGTGCTTAGGACATTGCTTGAATTTGATGTCAGCACTATTCCGGCCTCCAACCAGATTGACTCGGCATCGCTCGTTCTGACGACCTGCAGCAACGGAACCGGCGGAATTGGCGGTACAGAAACTTTCAATGTCCATGCGTACAATTATGACATCGTTGAAACGGTGTCGACCTGGGATGACCCGGATGGCGACGGCAACGACGCAACAGGTGACACCACTGCCGGCGGAACCCTGGGCACGCTGCTGACCTCAGCCAGTTTTCTTGTGACACAGAAAGGACTGGCTGTCACCTTCGGCGACTCGTCCGCATTCCGCACCGCCGTGTCGGATGCGCTGGCAGGTGACGGGTTCCTCCGCTTGATCCTGGCCAACAACGACGAAACGGTGAATAGCACTCACAACTTCGCCCGATTTGCAGCCGATTCGTTCGGCACGACCGGCGATCGCCCCGAACTGGTGGTGGAACACACCCCCGAACCGGCGACGATGAGTTTGTTGGCTCTGGGCGGTCTGGCGATCCTGCGCCGCCGACGCAGGGCGCGGGCGTAGAGGCCCGGCGGACTGGAAGCAATATCTTACTTATTAAGAGGCGGCTGGTGCTTTTGGCCCGGCCGCCTTTTGTTATGCATCGCCACGGGCGGACCGTTGACGAACGATATGAAAATGATGAGATTGACTGCAACGCTGGTGAGCTTAATGATCATCGGCGGGTTTGCGACAAACGCTCTTGCCGACACCGCTGACGTGATCGTCTACGGCTCGACCCCCGGCGGATTCTGCGCCGCGATCGCCGCGGCTCGCGAGGGCGCCTCGGTGATACTGCTCGAACCTACCGCCCACGTCGGCGGCATGAACACAGGCGGTTTGAGCTTCAGCGATTCGAACCAGACATATCGCGACACGGTTATGGGGCTCTTCGACGAATGGCACACCCGCATCCAGCAGGATTACGCCGACCGCGGGATCACCCTGCCGTACGACGTCAGCGTCAAGAACCAGGCCCACTGGTCTTACGAACCGCACGTCGCGTCGCGGGTAACCACACAGATGCTGAGCGATGCCGGCGTGCAGGTACTCACCGAACGCTACCTCAGTTCGGTAAACAAGAGCGGAGCCCGCATAACAAGCCTGAAGACCACTGGCGGCACATACTCGGGGCGAACTTTCGTAGACGGCAGCTACGAGGGCGACCTGATGGCGGCCTCGGGAGTCAGTTGGACGATCGGGCGCGAGGGGACCGCGGCGTTCGGCGAGTCGCTGGCGGGCAAACGCTACCCCAAGAGCCAGATGAACATCAACGGCTTCGACGCAGGCGGAGCCCCCCTCCCGCTGATCACCACCACCGACGCCGGACCGACCGCCAGTGGGGACGGTAACGTGATGACGTACAGTTTTCGCCTGTCGCTGACCACCAACGCAGCCAACAAGGTTCAGATGCCCGCTCCGGCGAACTACGACCCGGCCCGCTTCGAGGTGATCCGCCGCTACGTTCAAGGCGGCGGAACGTCGGTAGGTTTCGACACCTACAGCGTCCCCAACGGCAAGGTCGACGCCAACAATTCCATCGGACGTCAATTCTCCCTGGGCCTGGTCGGCGGGGGCAACGGCTGGGCCGAAGCGGACCAGGCCGGCCGCGCCGCGATCTTCGAGGAACACAAGCAATACACCCTCGAGTTCTTCCACTTCCTGTCGACCGACACGGTGTTCTCGGCGTCCCAGCGAGCAAGTGTCGCCCAATGGGGCCTGTGCGCCGATGAGTTTCCCGATACCGGCCACTTCCCGCCCCAACTCTACATTCGCGAGAGCCGACGCATGCAGGGCATGTATGTTGTCAGCCAGAACGACATCATCGGCGACCCGGTGAAAGACGATCCGATCGTGGTCTCCTCCTTCCCGATCGACTCGCACGACGTCCAGCGTGTGGCGCTCGAAGGCGGCGGCGTCATCAACGAAGGCACGATCTACCCGGTGCGCCAGAACGGGCGCGGGTATCCGTATCACATTCCCTACGGCGCGATCCTGCCTGTGGAGGCCGAGGCCGACAACCTGCTCGTGCCGGTGGCGCTATCCAGCACGCACGTGGCGATCTCCTCGATCCGCGTCGAGCCGACCTGGATGATTCTCGGTCAAAGCGCCGGGATCGCAGCGGCGCTGGCTGCCGACCAGGACGTGAGCGTGCAGGATCTGCTCTATGCGGACCTCGAGCCGCGGGTGCTGGCCCAGGGTCAGGTGCTCGATCTGCCGGCGGGATTCGGACCTCCGGAACCTCCCGAACCGCTGGTCGGCATAGGCGCCAGCGGCGCCGTTTACATCCGTTCGGGTGATAACAATCCCGCCTATGCAGACACCAACTGGAACGACGATTCGGACAATGAAGTGATCGTCGGGCCCACAACAGGCGACCTGCTCAGGGGTTTGTTTAAATTTGACGTCAGCGAAATTCCCGCATCCGACCAGATCGACTCGGTGTCGCTTGTCCTGACGACCCACAGCAATTCGCCGGGAATCGGCGGGGACAACACGTTCAATGTATATGCGTACGGGTCTGACTTCGACGAAGCAACCGCCACGTGGAACGCGCCGGGCGCCGGCGACACTACGCCCGGCGGGACCTTCGGAACGCTGCTGTCGAGTGTCACCTTCGATACGGCTGATCTGGCTCTGGCGGTCACCTTCGGCGACACGCCCGAATTCCGAGCGGCGGTGGCCGATGCGCTGGCCGGCGACGGATTCCTCCGTCTGATCCTGGCCAACAATGACGAAACGATCGACCCCCATAACTTCGCCCGATTCGCAGACGGAACCCCGTTCACGTCGGAAAATCGCCTGCCGGAACTACTGGTGATTCACACGCCCGAACCGGCGACGATGAGCCTGTTGGCTCTGGGCGGTCTGGGTCTGCTGCGTCGCCGACGCCACGAGTCCTGAGCCAGGTCGAAGGGCAAACGTGCATAACTCGTGCTTCGTCCCGGCGGGCCGGGACTTCGCAGAGCTGCGCCCCAAAAACGTAAGCACAATAAAAAAGTAATCACCCGGTCCCGAGGCGCCTTGATGCGCATCGGGGCTTTTGTTTGCGCCCCGGCATTGGTATTATTAAGGTATTCAGACGATGCACTAACGTTGCTAAAGGTAGTTGGGTATGAAACGGCGAAGTCTTCTCAAGGCTGCTTCGGCTACGGCCGGGGCGATGGCGATTCCACTGGCCGCGCGGGCCGACGACAGCGCGGGCGACAAGGCCCCGCAGACCGCCGACGTTGTTGTCGTCGGCGGCGGTACTGCCGGGACGATCGCGGCGATTCAGGCCGCACGGGCCGGTGCGAAAACACTCCTGATCGAACGCGGGACTCAGCTCGGCGGGACTACGACAACCGGCGGGGTATCATTCCCGGGCCTGTTCGATGCGTGGGGCAAACAGATAATCACAGGGATAGGCTGGGAACTGGTCAAACAGGCAGTCGAACTGGACAACGGAACGCTGCCGGACTTCAGCAAGGTCCCGAGAGCCCACTGGCAGAACCAGGTGCAGGTCAACCAGTTCGTCTACGCCCTGCTGGCTGAGGAAGCGTGCGTCAAGGCCGGCGTATCGATCGCGTACTACGAATCGCCGGCATCAGTGGCGAAAACGGCTGACGGCTGGACGATCCAAAGCGTCGGACCCGGCACAAACCGCTACGTCAAGTGCAGGCAGATCGTAGACTGCACCGGCGGCGCCAGCGTTGTCGGACTGATCGGCCTGGCAAGACTCAGAGAGAAAGAAACCCAGCCCGGGTCCCTGCTGTTTAAGCTCGGCGGCACGAATCCCGTCGGACGCAGGCAGCTCGACCGCCTCTACGTACACGGGGCGGACTCCTCGACATCCGCAACGCTGACAAGAGCCAACATGGACGGGCGCAAATCGCTCCTGAAGAAACTGCGTTCAAAGAAGGGCAAGGCTCGCCTGGTGCACATGCAGCCGGAGACGGCGCATCGCGAGAGCTACCGCATCCAGGGCGAAACGCTGATCACCGTGGACGACTACACGTCGGGGCGGGTCTTCAAAGATGCGATCTGCTACGCATTCTACCCGGTGGACCTGCACACGCGCAGCGGCGTAAGGCCCAAACCTCTGGTCAGGGGCAAGGTGCCCACGGTCCCGATCAGCGCACTGGTTCCCAAAGGCGGCGACAACATCATCGTCGCCGGCAGATGCGTATCGAGCGATCGCCTGGCGAACTCCGGGCTCCGCGTACAGGCGTCATGCATGGCGATGGGCCAGGCCGCCGGAGCGGCGGCAGCACTGGCGTCTCAACGCAAGACCACACCGCTGAAAGTCCCGCTGAAAGACATCCGCACCCTCCTGACAAAACACGCCGCGATAGTTCCCAATGTCTAACAGGTAATACTTCATGAATCGAAGAGCATTCTTGAAAGCGGCCGGAGCGGGCTTGCTGGCTCTGGCGGCCCGCGGATCCGCGGCGGCGGCGCCCGATCGCAAAAAACCAAACGTTCTGTTGATCGCAGTGGACGACTTGAACGACTGGATTGGCTGCATGGGCGGACACCCTGATACGAAAACGCCGAATATCGACAGATTGGCCGGCGGCGGCATGCTGTTTACCAACGCACACTGCCAGGGCACGATGTGCTGCCCGTCGCGAATCAGCATCATGTGGGGCAAACGCCCCTCTTCAACCGGCTTCTACAGCAATCACATCCCCGCAAGAACATCTCCGGAGTTTCTCAAGAAGAACACCACCCTGCCGAGCCACTTCGCGGCCAACGGTTACAAGACGCTGACCGCGGGCAAGATATTTCACGGCTCGTGGACGCCGCCGAACGAATTCGACGTTGTAGGCCCGCGTCCCGGCTTCTGGTCCAAGAACGACAGGCCAGTCAACAAAAAGCCCAAGGGCTATCACAGAATATGGGACTTCGGCCCGCAACGGTACGACGAGAAGGCGTTTGTCGATTACAAAATAGCCAGTTGGGGCGTCAAACAACTAAAAGAGAAACATGACAAGCCGTTCTTTTGCGCCCTGGGCTTCATGCGGCCGCACGTTCCGTTCTTCCCGCCGATACGCGTCTACAACAGCGTGAATAACGCCCGGCTTCCAATGGTGAAAACCGACGATTGGAGCGATCTTTCCGACGCGGCGAGAAAGCTGACTTTGAGCAACAAGAAGATTCCCACCCATGACTGGATGAAGGAAGACAACCGCTGGACCCTGGCGGTGAAAGCCTACCTGGCGTGCATACGCTGGGTGGATGAACAGATCGGGCGAGTGCTCGACGCCCTCGATGCGAGTCCATACGCCGGGGGCACTATCGTCATGCTCTATACGGACCACGGTTACCACCTTGGCGAAAAGCAGCGATGGTCCAAATTCTCTCTCTGGGAGCGAACAACGCGGGTTCCCTTCATCGTCAGCACCCCTGGCGGGGCAAAAGGAACGTCAACTAAACCGGTCGAGTTGTTGAGTATCTATCCGACGCTGATCGAACTTTGCGGCTTGACGCCGAACAAGGATATTGAAGGCGTGAGTATCGGCCCGCTGCTTAAGGATCCAAAAACGAATTGGGAGCATGTCGCCATTTCGACGCTGGGTCAAAACAACCATTCGATAAGGGACCAGCGGTGGCGGTACATTCACTACGCCGACGGTAGTGAAGAACTCTACGATCACCAGACGGATCCAAACGAATGGGATAATCTGGCTTCGGAAAAAGCGACTCCATTACACGCGAAAGTCATTGCTCGACTCAAGAAGCACCTTCCCAAGGTGAACTTGCCGCAGCGAAGGAGATAGCTGGAAGCTAGTGTATGTACACGCCATGGAGCGGGCAATAGAATCTCCCGCATGCGCATGTATACGCAAACACAAAAACAAAAACTCCGGGAGACAGGTAAGTGATTGATTACCCCTGCCCGATGTGCCGGGCGCCGATGAGTTCGCCTGACGGAAGGCTCGGTCAGAGCGAGAAGTGCCCCAAATGCGGGACAGTTACGATCGTCCCCCGCCCGCGCAGCACTGCGACAAGGGCGGCGGGCAAGCCCGGGGAGTTCGGCCCGATAATGAATATTGGCAGACTGCGGTCGAACCGGATGGGGCGTTTTGGCGTTGCGGGACTCTTTATCGCCATTATCGCGTGCCTGACCCTGTGGGCTCCTGTCGGTTTCCTTCACACCGCCGTCATCGGTGCCGTTGGACTTGCGGCGGCGTGTCTGGGATTCCTTTCCTCGCGCGGCCGGCAAGGGGGTAATATCGCGGTACCTCTCGCCACCGGCATTCTATGCGGAGTGGCGATATACTTCTCGCTGTTCCCGTACGGCGCGGGCGTCGAGGCCACCGAGCCTGCTGACAAGCCCGCAAAATCCACAACCGCCCCACCGCCCAAGCCTGCACCACCGGCCTCAACCACCCCGCTTCCGATTGGCATGGGGCGCCAGTGGGACGACCGCTCGCTGACGGTCCTGGCGGTGAAGATAGACAACGTTCCACTCACGAGCGTCACCGGCGAGAGCCGCAGCGAAGATAAATTCTTCATGGTCGCCGTTGAGGCATCGAATACATCCGCACTTCCGGAGCGAAAAATCACCTACATCACGCTTCGAGGCGTCAGTTCGCTCAGGGATCGCACGTTCGCTTCGCTGAGCGATTCGAAGGGGAATATTTACAAGCGTATAGACTTCGGCCCGGACACGCACCCAGTCGGAGGCGTGGCCCGCTCAGCCCCACTGACCGGGGGCAACTCGATTCGCGACTTCTTGATCTTCCAGCGTCCAATCGAGGGTGCGGGGCCCTACCGCCTCGAATTGCCCTTGCGCAATCTCGGCGGAATCGGAGTAGCCTGTTGGGAAATCCCCGAGTCGGCGTTGCGTTGAGGCGCCTGAACGGCGCGCGAAACCGCCCTTCGACTGCGCTCAGGATAAACGAGCGGTTTGGCGCAATGCTCGTTTCGTCGCGGGAGAGAGAAATAACGCCTGACAGCTACCCGCAATTTTCGTAGATTAACCGAGTTAGTAGTATTATAATTTACGCTACCTATGCATGATTCGACTGACAGATCGACGCAGAGTGGCGACCCGGGCGATACGGGTTGCGATGTCCCCTTGCGGAAGGCGGTGCGCAACGTTTTGCGCCAGGCGGCTGATGATTTTGCAGCCGAGCGGAAACTCACCGCTCCCCTGTCGCTAGACCAACTCCGCAGGTCCGCCGACGAACTGCTGGCCCGAACGCGGCAGGACGCCGAGTACCGCGACTTCCTGGCGGTTCTTATCCATAACGCCACCTGGCGAGGCACCGTGGCCTCGATACCATATGACCGCCGCCTGCTCCTGCTTCCACAATGCCTGCGGCATTCTGAAGCTTGCCAAGGCCATCTCGACGATATCGGCCTGGTCTGCAGCCGTTGCGGACGATGCGATATCGCCGAACTCCAGGACGCGGCTGAAAAACTCGGGTATGCGATGCTGGTGGCCGAGGGCTCGCCGGTAGTGATGAGCCTGATAGAGTCCGGACAGATCCAGGCGGTAATCGGCGTCAGTTGCATGTCGATGCTCGAGCAGGTTTTCCCGTACATGGAAGCCGGCGCCGTACCGGGGCTGGCGATTCCGCTGTTGGGTGACGGTTGCCGCGACACGAAAGTTGACATGGCGTGGGTCCACGAGGCGATTGCCTGCTCGAGCCGGAGCGAATCGGCGCGCCAGGATCTCCAGTCGCTGCGAGACGCGGTCGACTCGTGGTTCACACTCGACGCCCTTTCGGCTCGCCTGGGCCCGCCGGACGAGGGCGCCGAACAGATCGCTCGCGACTGGATGGCAGGTTCTGGCAAGCGATGGAGGCCACTCCTGGCCGCGGGAGTTTACCAGGCGATTACAGGGACGGCGACCGGCGATCTGCCCGAAGGGTTGATACACTCAAGCGTGGCCGTCGAATGTTTCCACAAAGCATCGCTGATCCACGACGACATTGAAGACCACGACGCGACGAGATACGGGCGGCCTACCATGCACGAAGAGCACGGCGTTGAGATAGCCATCAACGCCGGCGATCTGCTGATCGGCGAGGGATACCGCCTGATCTCCGAGGCCGGAGTTTCGGACTCTCAGCGCGTGCGAATGATGCAGGTCGCCTCGGCGGGTCATAGAACGCTCTGCCTCGGACAAGGCGCCGAACTGGTCTGGGCTCGCGACCCGATAGCACTTACGCCCGATCAGGTCATCGAGATATTCGCCCAGAAAACCGCGCCGGCTTTCGACGTGGCGCTGCAGGTCGGCGCTATCTGCGCCGGCGGTGGAGATGAACTTTCAAGCGTGCTGCACCAGTTCAGCCGCGCGCTGGGCATCGCCTACCAGATCCACGACGACATCGACGATCACCTTACCGCTTCCGACCGCTCGCCGGACGAGCAATTGTGCCCGAATATCCTCGACGCCCTTGCGGGCAACACCGACTCGCCGCCCCTGCAGTCCGCAACGGACCTGCTTGAACAATACAAGACCAAGACCATCGAGTGCCTCGATTCTCTGACCAGTTCAGACCTCAAGGCGCTGCTGAGACGCATGGTGGGCAAGATATTCTGCGACTTCGAGATCATGAGCTGCTGCAATGACGATCCGTCAAGAAATGCTGACATCCGCGAAACGCTCGGCGAATCTGCTGGGTGAATCAGCCTCGCTGGTAGTCAGCTTCGTAAGGGGCCAACTCACACCGGCCGGTGGATTCCGCGGACGCTCCGACACGCCGGACCTCTACTACAGCCTCTTCGCCCTCGATACGCTGATCGCGCTGGACGCCGCCGGCCCCGACGAGAATACCGTCTCCTGGATAGCATCGTTTGGCGACGGCGCCGATCTGGACCTGGTGCATCTGGCGTGCCTGGCGCGATGCCGCGCCGCGCTGGGCGAGACGGGCGACCAGGCCATAGTCCGCCGCATTGAAGCGCACCGCAGCGATGACGGCGGGTACGCCGAAAGCCCCGGACAAGGCGCGGGCACGGCGTATGGATGCTTTCTGGCGCTGGGCGCCCGCCAGGACGTCGGGGCGCCGCTGAGCGATACTGGGGCGATGGCTGACTCTCTGGCGAACCTCCAGAGGCCCGAGGGCGGATTCGGAAATTCCGCCGAAATTCCGGGCGCATCGGTTCCCGCGACGGCGGCGGCGATAACGGTGCTGCGCCATCTCGGGCGCGGAGTCAACGAAGCGGCGAAAGCGTGGTTGGCGGGGCAAATCGGGCCTGACGGCGGTATGGGCGCCTGGAGCGGCGCGCCGATGAGCGATCTGCTTTCGACGGCCGTCGGGCTGCACGCATTGCGCCATTGCGATACGGCATTTGACGGCGTCCGCCGGCGATGCCTGGACTTCATCGACTCGCTCTGGTCATCTCGCGGCGGATTCAGAGGCCACCAGGGCGACGAGACGCTCGACTGCGAGTACACTTTCTACGGTCTGCTGGCGCTGGGTAACCTGGACGGTTAGCCCGGATACATCCCTGCGCAGCCTCACATTTTAATTAGGGACTGTCACAATTAATTTTTCTTTTTGCCGCCCAGCGAGAACAGTTTTGTGTTGGTCCTTATGTACATCACGCCGTCGGCGATGGATGGGGTCGAGTAGCACTGCTCGCCAAGATTCACCTTGGCAAGGAGTTCAAACATGCCGGCGGCGGCGATGACGAATACCACGCCCTTCTTCGACGCGCAGTACAACCGGGCGTTGACGCAGACCGGCGAGCTGTAGAAACTCGAACCGACGCGCTCCTGCCATATCTGCTTTCCCGTCGCGATGTCGAGACACGTTACGGTTCCCTGGTCGGTCCAGCAGAACAACCGCCCGCCGACCGCCAGCGGAGTGGGCACCAGCGGGACCTTCTTCTTCATGCTCCAGACAACCTTCGCACGGACGCCTTTTTTCTTCGGGCGGACCGCGACCAGCAGCGAACCGAAGTTACCGCGCCCGTACGAGGCGATCACCAGCCCGCCGGCGACGATCGGCGAACCGGCGCAGCGGTCGAGGAATATCTTGGGCACTTCCCAGTTGACCTTGCCGCTGATCGCATCCACAGCGGTCATACCGTGGGCCGTCGTGGTGAAGATCAACTCGCCCCGAGCCTCATCGCCCTTGTAAACGCATGGAGTCGAATAGGCGGCTAGAAACGAACGCCGAGGGACCTGCCACCGCGTTTTCCCCGTCTTGCGATCGACCGCGATCAGAAAGCTCTTGCCCACATCCTTGCTGGGATGCCAACCGTACACCTGCATGTCCTCCTGGTCGTTTGCCAGCACCACGAGATCCCCGACGACAACCGGAGAGGTAGCGCTGCCGTGGAGCCCCACAAACCCGCCCAGGTTGCGGCGCCATACTTCCTTACCGTCGTGGTCGAGCGCCAGCAGCGTGACTTCCTTCGGCGTCGACCAGGTGAGGTAGACTCGCTCGGCGTCGAGCGCCGGTGTGGCCGCGGCGTAGCTGTTGTCGCGATGCATCTTGTGCGTCTTGGAGGCGTAGTCTTTGCGCCACAGTATCCGCCCGCCGGTGGTTGACAGGCAGAGGATGATCCGCTTGGCTGTTTTTTTCTCGGTGGCGGTCAGGAATATCTTCGAGCCCCAGAGCACGGGCGACGAGTACCCCTCGCCGGGCAGTTTGGTCGTCCAGTTGTAGTCCTTGTCAGTCCACTTGATCGGAATGGTCGCGGCGTTGCTGACACCCGCGCCGTTAGGCCCGCGGAAACGAGACCACTGCGAATCGGCGGCAGCGGCGGACGAGACGATAGTCAGCAGGATAAGCGGTAGATATTTCTTCACTGTGGTCTCCATAAACGCGCAACTCGCATCGGGCGATCTTTCCGTACAGTATACGTGAGCCGACCGCCGACGACAAAGGGCTTGTTGGGAGGAATTAATATCATGGAATTCCCCTGAGATTGTCGCTATTATGGAAAGCGGTTATCTGAACAATAATCTGCCTGGGAATATTATCATGAAAAAGGTTCGGCGGCGGGAATTCATCAAGGGCGCCTCGGTTGCGGCTGCCGGTATCGCGGGCCTTCCGGCTATCATTCCATCTTCGGCGCTCGGCGCCGGCGGAACGGTCGCGCCCAGCGAGCGGATCGTGATGGGCTGCATCGGCGTCGGGGGGCAGGGCACGGGCAATATGCGGGCATTCCTCAATCGGCGCGACATGCAGGTGATCTCGGTCTGCGACGTCGACGCCAACCACCGCAATCGCGCCGCGGGCATCGTCAACTCCAAGTACAAGAACAAGGACTGCGCCCAGTTCAACGACTTCCGCGAACTGCTTGCCAACGACACCGTCGACACCGTCACGGTCTGCACGCCGGACCACTGGCATGGGCTGGCGTCGATAGCGGCCGCGGCGGCCGGTAAGGATATCTACTGCGAGAAACCGCTGACCAACACTATCGCCGAAGGAAAGGCGGTCTACGACGCGGTCAGGCGATACGGACGCGTTCTCCAGACCGGAAGCCACGAACGCTCGCGACCCAACGCGCGCCTCGCCTGCGAACTGGTCCGCAACGGGCGGATCGGAAAACTGCACACAATCGAGATCAACCTGCCCTGCAACCAGGGGCACCACATGGCCGTTCGGAACGACACGACCGTCCACGCCCCCATGCCGATACCCCAGGGCTTCGACTACGACATGTGGCTGGGCCACTGCCCCGAGGCGCCCTACACGCAAAAACGCTGTCACTTCTCCTGGCGGTTCGTACTAGATCACGGCGGCGGGGAGATGACCGATCGCGGGGCGCACGTTATTGACCTGGGCCAACTGGGCAACGGGACCGATCACACCACCCCGATCTCATACCAGGCCACCGGCACCCTCCCCGAAGCCGGGAGCAACCTCTGGAACACGTTCTTCAATTATAAGTTCGAGTGCATGTACGCCAACGGAGTGAGGATGATCGGCACGAGCGACGAACCGCGAGGAGTGAAGTTCGTCGGCGACGACGGATGGATCTTCATCCACGTCCACGGCGGAAATCTCCGCGCCAGCGACACCAACATCCTGCGCCAAAAGGTGGGCGCCGGAGAATTGCAGATCGGTCGCAGTCCGGGACACCACGCGGACTTCATCAACTGCGTCAAGAACCGGAGCGAACCGTTCGCCTCGGTCGAGATCGGATACCACACGGCCGTCATCTGCCACCTCCTGAACATCTCGATCCAGTTGGGCGGGCGGAAACTCCAATGGGACCCGCGGCAGGGCAAGGTGATCGGCGACGACGAAGCCAACCGCATGCTCGCCCGCCCGATGCGAAGCCCCTGGTCGCTTTAGAAGCGGAACAACAGCCAACAGTCAGCAAGAAATATCCAATTCCCAAGTAACGGCGAACGGCGAAAACCGCAGCCGTGGAGCCCGCCAGGACCGCCCATAGTTACCCTACTCAATAATCACGCGGAAGCCTACGTTGTAGACTTTCTGGTATGACTCGTAGGGGAACCGCACTGACGCTCCGGCGTCGCGGGGGCGGTCTGACCACGATCCGCCGCGGGCGACCTTCTTTTCAGTGGCGGCGCAGGCGTTGCGGCCGTCTGCTCCATTGTACGGATACGCCTTGTAATCCGACCGCGTCCACTCGCTGACATTGCCCACCATGTCCTTCAGGCCCCAGGCGTTGGGCTTGCACTGGGCGACGTAGTCGACGATGAACCAGTTGTCAGTAAATCGGATGTCGCGCAGCGGGTAGAGAGACTTGTCGGGATACGGTTTGCGGTCGCGAAGATTGCTTCCGCCGGGATATCCGCCGGCCATGTGGCTGCGGGTGGTGTCGGCGAGGTTGGCGAACTTACCGAAATCGGTGTCCTTGTCGCCGTAGAAGAACTGCGAGCCGGTCCCGGCGCGGGCGGCGTATTCCCACTGTGCTTCGGTGGGCAGGGTTACATTCCTGCCGGTCTTTTTGCTCAACCACTGCCCAAACGCCATCGCCTCGCCCCACGAGATGCGGGCTACGGGCTGATCGAAGTGGTTGGCGATGTAACCGGGCGTGGCGTGGTCCTTACCGTGTTCGTCGATATAGCGAGTGTCGTGCTTCGGGTCGAACGCTCCGTACTGTTTGTTTGTAACTTCGGTGACACCCATCCAGAAGGGCTTTGCGACCTTTACCAGGGCGCGGGGGGCTTCGTCAGCGTAACCGGATTGGCTGCCCATAACGAACGATCCAGCCGGAATTCGCACAAACTTCATCACCTGACCGTTGGGGAGTTTGATTTCCATGTCAGCCTTGTCGCCCTGGAGCGATTTGGCTTTCGCGGCGTCCATCGGGAAGCCGGCGACTTTCAGGCCGTCGGGTTTCACTTTTTGGGGTTTGGTGGGCATTATCGGTTTGACGGCGCCGGCTTTAGCGACCGCCGCCATCGCAAGGCGATGTTCTTCTTCGGGGTTATCGGTGAGCCCCGCGTAAAGCGTAGCGAGGTCGAGGCGCCGTTTTTCGTATTTGGCGTTGTTCCACGCTCCGCGATGGGGTGCGTTCAGGTCGATCCAGGTGTAAAGACGCCGCCATGACTCGTCGTCCAGCTTCACGCCGTAATGCCCCTTCCTGAGTATCCGGATCAACGGACTCGTCGAGGCGTGCCATTCCATAGCATTGAACATGTCCATGTCGCTCTCCGGACCGGGCCTGCGGACGAAGGCTACCAGTGACAGGTACGACTGATCCCTCTTCCAGGAACCGTCATCGCCCTTCTCGAACGACACGCCGCCCTTGGCTTTCTTCTTGGCGTCGGTGTGGCAGCCGAGGCAGTACTTGTTCAGCATCGGTTGGATTTCCGTCGCGAACGAGAACGGACGTGTCGGACCGTACCACGGTTTGATCTTCGAGGGGGCGCGGCGTGCGGCCGTAACCATTTTAATCGGAGTAGCCTCGTTGAGGTCCTCGTGGCAACCGTTGCAGGCGAGCCTCTCGCCGGGCATGCCAACCATCCAGCTTCGCATGACCGCCAGCGATTGGCCTTTTTCGTCGAGCGGTTGAATCGCCAGCGGAGTGTTGGGCGGGGCCTCGAAGGAGAACGAACCGTCCTTGTCTACCGGGACCTTACCGAGCACCCGCTTGATGTCCCAGCTCGATTCGAGCCCGACGGCCGTATGCCCGCCGCTGCGAATGTATCCGTAGTGATAGGCGAAGACGCGGAGTTCCTTGACCGTACCGCGCGGGATGCCCTTGAGCCCGCGTCCGCCGTAGATGTCCGTGCAGAAGATCGTCGCGGGGGCGCCTTTGACAGTGCGATCGGCGACCAGGGGCGGGGTCTTGCGGACAGCCAGCGGGATCGGCTCGAAGATATCGTATTTCTCGTCGACGTAGACCGGAATCATATTATCGAACACGTCAACCAGGCATAGCGACCAGCCGCGAGTCCCTTCAAGGCCCTTCAGCGAGACGAGGAAATACTTGTCCGACAGCGGCCAGGGCGTACCGAACGTGTATTTCTGCCCGCCGCCCTGTCCGTCATAGACGTTGCCCACCACATTCCTGCCCCATCCGGGGATTTCCTGCACGCACCCGGTCTCGCTAGCCGGGAGCGCCTTGGGGTGGAGGTTGAACTTCGTTCTGGGCTTGCCCCAGCTCTTGTCGTTGTGCCGGTAGTTGAAGGGATACTTTCGTCCCAGCGCCGGATCGATCAGCAGAAGGCGTCCGGTTTCGCTCTTTGCATGGTGCCCGCTGACGATACCTACAAGCATCGATGAATGGTTCGGGACGGGCCTGGCCCATACGTACGCGGTGGGAAAATACGACCCGCTGCCCCACAGTTCCATCTGCCCGGTACCGTCGGGGTTCATGTGGAACATGTAGCGCGAGTAGTAGTGCGGAATGTCGGTATACTCCCAGCGGAGGTAGACCACTCGCCCATTGTGGTGGACGCGCGGATGCCAGTCGCTGTCCTGTTCGAAGGTGAGTTGGCGGACTTTCCTGGTCTTTGTGTTGACCTTGTAGAGGTTCACCATCGGCCTGCCGCCGTTCTCGCAGGGCAGACCCTGCATACCGGCCGTCGATGCGGAAATAATATTGCCTTCCTCCGGTAAATAGCAGGAATCGAACCAATGTACGTCGCTTTGGTCGCTGGGGGTCAATTCCCGGAACATTTTACCGTCGACACCGACTTCGAGAATCGCCCATGCCTTGTTCTCACCGCCGCCGGAAAACATGATCCGCCTGGCGTCCCAGTGCAGTTCCATATGCTTGATGACCGAACCGCCCGGATGGCGGAACACGGTGCGGGCCTTGGCGGCGCCGCGAAGGTTCGATATCACCGATATCTCGTTGTCCCATCCAGACACCGGAGCGGGAGCCGCGTTCTTCCCCTTGCCCTTCTTCTTCCCCTTACCCGCACCCTTCCAGGGATTGATCGTCTGGGTCGTGTGGGAGTTCAGGCGGCGATTGGCCTCGCCCGTGCGCCGGATAACCAGGATCTTATCGACGTCCAGAAGAGGATTCGCCAGCAGCGCCTCGCGGGCGAGTTTATTCAACGCCTCCTGATCCGGTTTCCCGCCCTTGGCCAGGTCGCCCAGGCGTTTCATGTATTCGGCGCCCTTGTACTTCGCACCGTGGGTCTTGCTCAGATCCTTTATCGCCCGCATCAGCGACTCGGGCGTGTTTACCGGAATATCGCCGTTGTTCACCGCCCGGGCGGGCAACGCCGAGGCCAGAATCATCGCCGAAAGGATAACGCAAACGCTGAGACGTCTTATATTGGTTGTCATAATACTCTCCTAAGCTTGTGGTAAGGATCGATCAGGGTACAGCATAAGAACACGCGGGTCAAGCTGACTAACGCCACTCGACAAGCGGTCTTGCACGCCTCCGGGCGACGAGCTATAATGCCCCGCGGCCCACTAATGGCGGGAGAACAGCGCGATGAGTTCCACAGAATCCAACAGCCGACAACCACGCGGCAAAGACGACATACCCATAATCAACAGGGTCGCCGCCGGATATCCCATGGATTTTACGGACCTGGACTATCCGCCAAGCGTGGCTGACGAGTATGTGCGATGCCCCGACATAGACGACCCCCAGGCCTTCGCCGCGCGAGTTGTCGGCGATTCGATGGAACCCGATTACCACGAGGGCGACATCGTGGTCTTCGCCCCTAACACACCCGCCGAGAGCGGGCAGGACTGTTTCGTGCGCCTCGATACGGGCGAAACGACCTTCAAGAGAGTTTTTCAGGACGACCCGGCGACCCTCCGCCTCCAACCGCTCAGCGAGAAGCACCCCGCACACATCGTTGGGCGAAGGGAGGTAACGGGGCTCTGGCCGGTAGTAGCACGCATTGAACGTTCGACGACCGATCGCCGAGTGAGTGACATTAGTCACTCACAGCAGGAGAGCAGTTGAACAGGTGAACAGGTGAAACGGCAACGGCAAAATCGAACGGCCAACGCGATCACCGAACACAGCGATCTCCCGCGGTCTCCTGCTCACCTGTTCACCTGCTCAATAAAGCCAATAATTGTTCTCACCGGAAAATCAGGTCGCATATCGCGATTATGGAATTGCCGAAACATGTGGACCTCTCGGGCATCTAAGAGTTTAATTACAGTGTCGGCGTCTCCCCCGCCCCGGGAAACCGGGGCCGGGGCGGCTGGGTAGTCATAACGAAAGGCAGCACAAACATGGCCAGATACGTTCAACGCGGTTCAACCCGCGGTACGGGACAGGGGCGTTACCAGCAGCTTCGCGGTTCGGGTAGTGGCGGTTTGCAGGCCGCGACGATGATCCTGGGTGCGTGCCTGGTGATCAGTATCATACTTACAGTCGTAGCGTGGATCAGCCGCAATAACGCCATAGCAGACTTCAACGACCTCCAGGACAAATTCGACGCTGTCAAAATGGGCAACGTCCAGGACAAACGCACGAAGCACCTTACCGAAGACGTCATGGATACCGGTGTGGCGCAGGGCTGCTCCAGGTGCGTACAGTTCAAGAGGGAACTGGACGGTACAAAACACGAACTCAGAAAAGCTTACGAGAAATTGACCGCCAAGCAGATCGACGAGTTACAGTTCAACTATGACGTGGTCGCGAAGAACGCAACTCTGAAATACGTTATAGACCCAGGCAACGCCAACCTGCAATTGCTGCAGATATCCTTCACGGTCAAGAACCAGGCAAGCGAGCCCCGCGGAAACATACTTGGGCTCTTCAGGCTCTACAATGACAAGAATATGGTGTGGCAGAAGAAGTTCGATATCGCCACCCTCGCTCCGGGCGCCACGACGCATAAGCAGTTCATGGCGCCGGGACACGTGAAGTGGAACGAATGGGGCTGCCAGCTTTATCCATCCATGCCATCCGGCGGCAGCGGATTGCCAAGACGGTAGACCAAATGGCTCGTGCAATTCACATAATCGGCGCCGACGCACCCGCGGACATGCTCGCCCAGGCGGCTATCCTTGCGGGGGCGAACGAAAAGATCGTTTCGATCGGACCGGCGCCCCGAAAGTTCGACCGCCAGACAGTTTCGCTCCGCGCGCCGATGGGCAGCGCTTCTCTGGCGGGCCTGCAACTTCGCAAAATCACAGACCATGCCGAACTCCTCCACGCCTGGTCGCCCGCGGCCGCCGCGGCGGCGCAATGGGCCGCGCGTGGAAAAAGCATTCTGCTCTCGCTGTCGCATCTTCAGGGGCTTCACCAGGCCGACATCGCAATCTCGGGCGTTTTCGACGATCTCTGGACACTGACCGTTCCGACAGAGGCGCAGCGTCGAGTGCTGATAACCCTTGGGCTGGGCTCCAAGCGTGTTTTTGCCCTCCCCCCCGCCGCCGAACCAAATAGCGATGCCGACCGGAAACGCAACATCGCCCGCGGCGAACTGGGCCTCGATAACGGTCAATTCCTGCTGGCGGCCGGAGGTGAAATGCTCCACGCAAGCGGACACAAGCAGGCATGCTGGGCACACGCGATGGCCCGTATTCTCACAGATCATACCAGGCTCATTTTTCCGGGAAGCGGACCGGCCCGCCGCGCCATTGAAGCTTTCGCCAGATCGACCGGGTATGACCGCGAGATATTCTTCACCGCCGAGAGCCTCAGTCCACCGGACGTACTGGCCGCCGCGGACGCCGCAATCTTTCTCCAGCGCCATGACTGCGGCGTGGGCGCCCTGACCGCCGCGATGGCTTGCGGACTACCGATTCTCGCCTCGGATCGACCGGAAATCGCCGACTGCGCACCGCACGGGCTCGCGGCGCTGCTGTCTCCTCCGGGTGACATGCGACAAGCCGCCGATAACCTGCTGAGGCTGGCGAGAGACGCGAAACTCCGGGAAAAACTCGGGCGGGAAGCTTCAATTCTGGCCTCTGAAAAGTTCGCCCCGGACATCGCAAAGACCACACTTCGCTCAATTTACTCGACCGTTGTTTCGGGACATTCTTGAAGAAACTCACCCCGGCGTCCTATAATACCCGCTGCAAAAATGACTGACAGGCCAATGCCCACCCCACAGGAACCAGACAACCCGCCGGAGGCCCGCGATACCCGGATAACATACGCCGACGCCGAAGCTCGCGCGCTCCTGTCCGATCAGACAACCTCCCTTGACGCGCCGCGGGAACCGAACTGGACACGGGTAAAGCAGAACGCCTCTCGCACTGTCTATCGCGGAACGGTCGGACAGACGGATATATACCTCAAACACTTTCACGGGCAATCGTTCTTACACCGCATCGCCCGCCTGCTCGGGTACAGCGGCGCATCACGCGAAATATACTACGCGCAACACCTCCGCCAAGCGGGAGTTGAGACGCCCCGGCCGCTGGCGGCATCATCGGGCCGGCCGGAATGGTACGCGGCAGTCGCGGTCGAAGACGCCATACCCGGAGATCAGTGGCACGCCGGGCAACTCGCCGCCGGCGCCGCCGGTCAGCAGTCAATCGCCCGCGCGACGATAGCTATGGCGGATCTGGTAGCCCGCATGCATGCGGCGGGAGTAATCCACAGCGACCTGCACTGCGGTAATATCCTCGTAACCGCCCGGGGA
>JADHXQ010000034.1 GCA_016782885.1 Phycisphaerae bacterium
TACATGAGGTGGATGGGCTTCGACAAGACCGGCAGGATCGCAGCGGTCAAACCGCACCTGTTCAGCGCGACAGGCTTCCTCGACGACACGTGGTGGCATCGAACGTACTGGCAGTATGGGACGTGGATGTCCGGCGGATTCGGCGGATGGCCCAGGGCGGCGCAGCAGGCTCCGTCCGGCCGCATCATGGTCATCGGCGACGATGCGGTGCTGGCTTTCGGACGGTCGAAGTACGACGCGGGCAACGGGGGGAACGTCTCTGCCGGCCACATCGGACTGGTCAAACGCGACTACCAGGCCAGCGGACTGATCGATCATCCCAGCAATCCCTACAGGCTCTTCTCCGCCCGAAAAGATACCGCCACTACCGGGACGGGGCGGCGGAAGAGGTCTATCGTCAAGTACAACTGGCAGAGGCCGCTGCCCATCCTGGTCCGGGCCATGGTCCTGGCCGATAAGACCCTGTTTATCGCCGGCCCCCCCGCCGGCAAGGATAACCAGGGACTGAAGCAACTCACCGCCGCCCGGAAAGGCCTGCTGCAGGCGGTCTCTGTTTCGGACGGCGGGAAGCTGGGCGAGCACCAACTGCCCGCAGCTCCGGTTTTCGACGGTATGGCCGCGATTTCGGAACGCCTTTTTGTCTCGTGCGTAGACGGAACAGTTTCCTGCCTGGCGGGCGATTGACAGCAGGCTGCACGGGCGGTGTGGAACGTTTTGTACTGTTGCGGGGGCGCCGGCGGCGTTGTAAGATGTTGTTAGATCGATCAGTTCGAGTCCAGTAAGAAAGGGAAGTATCGTGAAACAGACACTTACCGCACTACTCGCCGTATTGCTTTTCGCGACAATTGTTGTCCTGGCGGCCGAAAAGGCGACAGAGAAATCCAACGCTGACATACTCATCGCAAGGATAAAGGCGGACTACGTAAAAGATATCAAAGATGCCGACGCATTTTACGCGAAGTATACCGCCCCGCAGATGAAAGCCCGCAACAAGAAGATCCTCACCGCCGGAAGCAAAGCAATCAGACGCCTTACCTCCGCGAGGAAAGGAGTCTCAGAACTGGACGGTATAAAGATGGAGAAGGAGATCGAGAAGATACGCAAGTCTCTTGATAAGGAGGTTGGCAAAGTAGTACCGGCGGCCTCGGTGCTGAAGGTTTGCGGAATCTCATTCAAGGGGCACACGTACCTGGCGATCAACTCGAATGCGAACTGGAAGGAAGCAGATGCGCTGTGCAAGAAAATGGGAGGCCATCTTGCATATATTGAAACCGCGGAGGAGTTGGCCTTTATCGCCAAAGCGTTTCGAGGAGTTGGATTATGGGTCGGAGCAACCGTGGCGCACAAAAAAAGAGACTGGCGGTGGGGCAATGGGAAACCGATAGCCAAGAACTTCTGGATGAAGGGCGAGCCGAACAACAAAGGCGGAGACGAGAACTACGCCGCTCTGTCGGCCAAGGTAGGACAGCGCCTGCTCATTGACGCTCCCTTGAACTACAGCAGTGTGGTCGGTTTCATTTGCGAATGGGAATAGTGCGCCGGGCGATCGCGGCGGACACTCGTCTGGAGATTACCGAATACATGCACTACCCGAAAGGATCTGCATGAACCGCAAACAGGATGACAAGCAGGAACATACGGACGTAGAAGCCAGGCATGACATAAGGAACTACCTGGATACCGTCATTCAGACGTCGTACGACGGTATTGCGGTGGTCGACAGCGAAGGGCGTTTCGAGTTCTGCAACGAGGCGTTCTTTCGGATCTCCGGTTGGCCCAGGGAAGAATTGCTCGGGCATAATTTCATAAAGGTCATCGCACCGGACTTCCACGAGTTCATTCTCGAGCGGTGGAAAGAAGTGCAGGCCGGCAAGGGCGCCCCCCACGAGGTCGACATCATCCAAAAGGACGGCTCGCGACGCAGCATGCTGGTAAGCCACAGGCACATGGCCATCGCCGGTCAGCGCAAGTACTGCGTAGTAGCGAAGGACATCACCGAAAGCAAGCAGGCCCGGGAGGCCCTGCGATTCCTCGGACTGATCACCGAGCAGGTCTCTGACGCGATCCTCACCACGAACCTGGACTTCGAGATAAGCTATATCAATCGATCGTTTGAGAGTCTCTTCGGGTATTCGCGGGAGGAAATCCTGGGTCTGTCCCCCGGTATCCTGAACGCCGAACCCGATGCCGAGCGGATCCAGAGCGACATCTATAAAACGGTGTCCTCAGGCGGGGTTTGGAGAGGTGAGCTTTTGAACCGCCGGAAAGACGGCGGCACTTTTCCATGCGAAATGACCATCTTCCCGCTTGTCGATGATGAAGGAAACGCCTTCGCCTACGCCGGCAACCAGCGAGATATCACCGAACGCAAGCAGATCGAGGAGGCGCTTACGCGCTATCACGCTCTTCTCGAAGAAATGGTGCATATGCGCACGCGCGAACTAACCGAAGCCCAGGTAACTCTCCGAAGGGTCCACCGCAGACTTCTGAACGCCGGCGAAGCCGAGCGCAGGCGACTGGCCGGGGAACTGCACGACTCGGTCGGACAGAAACTCGTTGCGATGTCGCTGGGCATCCGGCAAACCATTATGGGCTGCGAAGACTCCGCCGGCCACGAAGCCGAAATTCAGGCCCTGCAAAACGTGGGACAGCAGTGCATCGAAACCATCCAGGAGATACGAGACATTTGTTACGGGCTGTATCCCCCTATGCTCGAATTGACCGGACTCGCACCCGCACTGCGCCAGTTGGGACGGTCCTGCGAACCGGCCGTCAGTTTCCACTTTCAATGTGACAATTCACTGGGAAAGGCGCGCTTCGATTCAGAACAGGAAATCGCCCTGTTCCGAATGGCCCAGGAAGCGGTCAGCAACGCCTTAAAGCACAGCAGGGCGACGAACATCAGCATCAGCCTGGAAAAAAGGGCGGACACGCTTACCATGGCGATCCGCGATGACGGGGTCGGATTCGACACTACTTCTCAACTCGGTCAGGGCCTGGGCCTGCGATCGATGGCGGAACGAGCACGGGCGGTCGGCGGGACTATCGATATTACCTCCCATCCGGGCCGGACAAGCATTGAAGTCACCCTGCCCGTAAAACATCCCAAAACACCAAAAATCTGACGCGACAACCAGTTACAATCATTCCCCGACTATCATCTCGGCGACCTGGCGCCAAGGCTACTCGTTCCGATACGACACTCGCCCGGCTATTGTGGAGTTATTCACAAACATAACTCAAGAAGGATATATGGCTGACCGATGCAACGATAGGATTGCCTGGAGAATACCATACGCGCAGGAGGTCGCATCATGAAGGTATTGATAATTGACGACAGCCTGGAGGCAGTGACACTGGTCAAATCGCGCCTGGCGAGGGATGGTCTGGATGTTGTATCCGCCGACTGCGGGACCGCGGGTATCGAGGCGGTCAAACGCGAACTGCCCGACCTGATCCTCCTGGACGTGAGCATGCCCGACATGTCGGGCTTTGACGTCTGCCGCATACTGAAGTCCGACCCTGAACTGCGTATGATTCCGGTTGTCTTTCTGAGCGCATCGGGCACTGCCGAAGACAAGGTCAGAGGGCTGAACATCGGGGCCGTCGACTACATAGCCAAACCGTTCGACGCCTTTGAGTTGCAGGCGAGGGTCAATGCCGGTCTGCGCACCAAGTACATGCAGGATCTGCTGACCGAGCACGCCAACATCGATCCGCTGACGGGGCTGCCAAGCCGGCGGGCGATGATGACGCGGCTGACCGAAGAGTGGGCGAGAACCGAACGGCATGGTCGGCCTCTGTCGTTAATCATGGTCGAGGTGGATCGCTTCGACCGGATAAACGATACCCATGGACACAGCGCCGGTAACAGAACACTGCAGGTGACGTCAGAAACCATTGCCTCGCAATGCCGTCAAGTTGACCTGCTTGCAAGGTGCGAAGACGCCCGGTTCGCCATCATTTTACCCGACGAGATCGCGGAAAACGCCGCCATCCCGGCCGAACGCTGCCGCAATTGCATCACCAAAATGCAACTGAAAGTCAATGGCGAAGAAATCTGGGTAACCGCCAGCTTCGGTATCGCCGATTCAGCGGGCAAGACCGGCGTCGAGGACCTGACGGAGGCGGCCTGCGGAGCCCTGCGCCAGGCGAAGGATGCCGGCGGTAACAGTGTCTCGATAGAACTGCCCGCAAACTTAGCGGTCTGATTGCCGACCGGAAACTCGCGGCGCCTGTTCGTCACTTCTTCCTGAAATGCTTGTCCGCGAAGTCCATGTAGCACTTCCAGTCGTACTCGGTCAGACCGTGCCTGCCCGTTCGAAGGTGGTATCCGATATGACCGCTCTGCAGCGGGCTCTCGGGCTTGGGCATCTCCGAGGCGCCCAGGCCGTTGAGACCGAACAGCTTGTAGACGCCCTCGGCATGAACGCAGGCAAGGAACTCGCCCAGCGGATCGGCCCATGAGTCTTTCGATGCGCTGGCGACGTATACCGGTCGCGGGGCCGCCAACGCCACCAGCATGTGCTGGTCAACGGGCATGTCCTCCTCCTTACCGTCGAATTTGCTGTAGTTATCGCAGAACCAGTGAGGGAAACCCTTGTTGATCCGGGCGACGGTCTCGCCGCTCTTGCGCCTGGCCAGCGCGGCCCCGCTGCAACCGGAGTTGTTGCTGATCACCATCGCAAAACGCTGGTCTTCGGCCCCGCACCACAGGGACGTCTTGCCCCCGCGCGAGTGTCCGAGAACGGCAATGCGTTTCGCGTCGATGTCGGTGTCAGTCTCGAAGTAATCCATGGCGCGGGAAGCGCCCCACGCCCATGCCGCAATAGTCGCCCACGCGTCCGGCGCGCGGGGCGTGTCGGGTTTGTCGAAAATACCATGCACGCCGTTCTTGAACTTGTCGTACTTGTCCGGATCGACGTCCTGAGCGAAGCATACCGCCGCGGCGTATCCGCGAGCGACTATCGCCTTGGCGGGCCAAAATGGATTGGCGCCCTTCCGGTCCGGGTCGACCTTACCGAAAGCCCGATGGGATATCAGCAGGAAGCCCGGCGCTGGTTTTCCTTTTGCCTTATTCGACACGTAGACAGACACCCGCATCGACCCCTTGCCGCCCGGCCCTTCAAAGGAAATCCTGACGAGTTTCCTGGTGGCGACCCCGCCGAGTGCATCCTTTGCGACCTCCTCGACCTTGAATTTCATATTCTCAGGCCGCCCCACCGGCGCCCGCCCGTAAACGTGCTTGCGGAACAGTTCGAGTATCTCCGGGCGCCTCTTGGCGCGCCAGATCTCCGCCGAAGTCACTTTCTTACCGTCCAGCGTCTTCAACGGGTCAGGAAGGTCCATTTTCTTATTCTCCGAACGCCCGCTTGTAATACCAACGGAAACGAAAACTCCGACAACGACAAAGGCTGTTACAGAAATCGTTTTTGAAAATCTCATATGATTCTCCAATCGATGGCGATTATACACTACCGGTTCCCATGGTCGATAGAATTGTCGCAATCCGACAGACCATGTCTTTCTAATATCATCGTATCCAACGGAACATCTCCTTCCGGTTGACTTTCCCCCTCCCACCTCCCACAATACCGGCAGTCGTGAGAATCTCACATCAGTCTCAAGACTTGCGGAGAACAGATATGATACGAAGAATAGAAGCATTAAACTACAGGTGTTTGCGATACATAGATCAGCCTCTCATGGGTTTTCACGTTCTTGTCGGCCCCAACGCCAGCGGTAAAACAACTTTCCTGGACGTGATCTCATTCCTCAGCGACCTGCTTAACGGTGGTCTTGAGAAAGTCATCGACCTCAGAACGTCAGATTTCTTCGATTTGTTATTCGCTCATCAGGGAAAGCGCTTTCAGTTGGCGGTGGAATTAGAGATTCCCGACTCTTGCAGAAAACTCCTGCCCAGAGAACAGGAATTCGACACCGTCCGATATGAAGTGGCGATCGGCTGGGTAGAGGAAGCATCAGAAGTCCACATTCTCGACGAGAAGGTCATCCTCAGTGCAGCGACCTCAAAGCCCGCCAAGCAGAGGACACTGTTTCCACAACCACCGATTCCTCCAGACACAATCATGACCGGACGCAGCCACCAAGGTCAGCGTCGGATCATAACAAAAAAATACGAAGGAAATGATAACTACTACTCGGAAGTTCACGCCAAAGGAGGCAAGGGATGGGCTCCATCTTTCCGCCTCGGCCCGAAGCAATCGGCACTCGGAAACCTCCCGGCAGATGAAGAACGCTTTCCTGTCTCCAGTTGGTTGCAAGGCGTCCTGAGGGATGGGGTCCAGGAAATAATGCTCAACAGTTTGGCTCTTCGCAAGAGCAGCGCCCCAGGCCAGGGGCTCGGTTTCAGACCGGACGGAGCTAATCTGCCATGGATCCTCCACAATCTCGAGAAGGAAGATAGTAAGCGATACGATGCGTGGATATCTCATGTCCGAACGGCACTGGAGGACATCGCACAGATCGAAACAAAAGAAATACCGGACACGCGCAGCAGATATCTGAAACTTATATACCAGAACGGCCTGGAGGTCCCATCATGGATGGCCTCGGACGGGACACTCAGGCTCCTTGCTCTTACCGTCCCGGCCTATCTGTCCAGCTTTAAGGGTATCTACCTTATAGAGGAGCCCGAGAACGGCATTCACCCAATGGCAATGGAAACGGTGTTCCAGGCGATGCGGTCTGTTTATTCCGCCCAAATTCTTCTAGCGACCCATTCTCCGGTGGTGTTGAGCAACGCTGATCCTGAATCCGTTATCTGTTTCAAAAAAGATGCGGACGGGGCTACGGACATGGTGCTTGGAAGCGAGCATCCGGAACTCAGAAACTGGCAGGGAGAAGTTAACTTCAGCGTTCTCTACGCATCAGGGGTACTGGGATGAGCTACGAGAAGGACATGATCGTACTCGTGGCCGATCTTGACGCGGAGAATACCATTACTGCTCTATTGGATCGCTCAACTTCACTGCACACTTGCATCATAACCTACGATCTGGTTCGCCACACTGAACGCGATCCTGGTTGTTGCAGGAGTTGCGTGGAGATGCTGCGGCGTTATCAGACCACTCATGCACGCGCACTGGTGATTTTTGACCGTCACGGTTCCGGGAGAGACAGCGAATCCCGCGAGGACATCGAACGTAGTATTGAGGATGCATTGAAGGGTTCCGGTTGGGGAGATCGGGTTGCGGTTATCGTGCTTGATCCTGAATTGGAAATATGGGTATGGAGTGATTCGCCTCATGTCTGCAGTGCTCTTGGCTGGGAAAACCGTGGGGATTTGGACGAATTCCTGCTTCAAGAGGAGTGGATAAAGGAAGGATGCGTTAAACCATCCGAGCCAAAAGAGGCGATGAGGGCGGCACTGAAACGGTCTCGAACGGCAATATCCGCAAGGATCTTCGAAAAACTCGCCGAAAACGTCAGCCTTAACCGATGCACCGACCCGGCATTCGGCAAATTCAAGACAATCCTTCAGAATTGGTTTCAAGAAAACGGATAAGCGTGTCAAGCCTTTGGCGCCATGTCTACCGGGGCGATGGTGTATCGCCCGTTGGGGCGGATTTCTATAACTTTCACCGGGCAGATTAACACGCACGCTCCGCAACCGTTGCACTTTTTCGGATCGATCACAATCTCCACGTCAAACTCGTTGATGTCGTTCGTGTTGATCGCGTCCTGCGGGCATATCTCGAACACGCAAGCGCTGCACATGACCCCCTGTGTCAACAGGCATCCGGGCATGTCGACCTCGGCCAGACCGATCGGCCGGCAGAGTTTGTCCTGCAATGACAGCGGGGCAATCGCACCGGTCGGGCAGGCCCGCGTGCAGGCGCGGCAGTCTTCTTTGCAGTATTTATCATAGTCCTTCTCGACGCCTTTCTTGAAGTACACTATCGGCGTGAGCAGTCCGGCAGGGTCGGGTGGGCGGAGATCCTGATGAATAATCCCGCTCGGACAGGCCTTCACGCAGTTCCCGCAGCGGGCGCAGAGTCCTTTGAATCTCGTATCGTCGACGGCACCTGGCGGGCGGAGTTGCGGTTGGTTTCGATCGCGGTCGGACCGGGCGATGAGAAGCCCGCCGGCCACCCCAAGACCGGTGAATATCGCCGAGCGCCTGGCCAATGCGACTCCCGAAAGACCAGACGGAACGTCATCCTTTTTTCGTGTCGCAAGCAGCTTCACGCCGAACAGCAGGTCTTGGGCGCCGCCCAGCGGGCAAAGCTTCAGGCACCAGAATTTCGGGAAGACCAGGCTCATTGCAACGATTGTCGCCATCACGCCCAGTGAGACCGCGGCTACGACGTCCATCGGCCTGAGGGACGCATTCAGCGAGGCGGTGAATATCGACAGCGGATCGAGCCAGATAAACAGCGGCCAGCCGATAACGCCGGCGCCCAGCGTCGCCAGCAGCAACCACTGCCCCACCGGAGGGATCTTCCGGTAAGCATACTTCGCCCCAGGGCGGGCCTTGGCGCATGAGTCCACGATCAGCCCCATCGGGCAGAGATAGCGGCAGAACCACCGTCTTCGCAACGTCACTATAACGAGCATCGGCAGACCAACGAGCGCAGCCAACCCAACAGCGCGAGCGCCCGCCGCGCCGACGATCGTGACGTGCGGGCTGAGCGCGGGGATAAGGAACTGGCCGAACCACGATGGTAGAGTAACCGCCGCCAGCACGAAAACGTGCAGCACGATAAGCTTCAGCAGGGATTTCAGTATTCGCTTCTTGTTCACGTATTCAGCGGCCTCAACCGAGGTACGCCCCCTGTTTCTTGAGAAGCGCCTGCACCTTGGCGACGTTGACGTCGCGCGGGGTGGTTTTATCCGCAACCGCCACAGCGGCCGCCGCTCCGGCGGCGTGTCCGGTAACCATGCACGGTGCGATCAGGCGGGTGTAATTAAGCATAAGGTTGTCGGCCGCCACGCATCGCCCCGCCGCCAGCAGGTTGTCGATCTTCACCGGGACGAGGGCGCCGTAGGGAATCAGGCACGGCGCCCCGCCGGTAAGCGAATACGAACCGCCGACGGCGACCACGTCGCTGAAGGTCTTGCGGGCCTTGACCTCTTTGATATTCACCTCGTGGGTGCCGACCAGCGTGCGCGACGTGCGAATCCCAAGCTGCGAAGCGGTATCCAGAACGAAGACCTTCTCGCAACCGGGGATCTCCCGGATCTCGGCGATTCGCTTCCATATCGCGGCGCGATCGTCCATTTCGATTTTCGACAGCGCTTCGACATCGAGGCAGTCGGCGGTCGGGCCCTGCATGTTCACCCACGTAACTCCGGGAATCGGCGTCGCGGCGCCGAAACGAGGGAGCTTCACGCCGGCTTTCCTGGCCTTGTCGCGATCGACGGTGTTGACGCCTCCGAGGCGGTGGACCAGCCCGATCCGATGCACGTGGCGGACATTGTCGGCACCGGCCGCTCCGAATACGTCCCCGTCGCCGCTGGCGTCGATGACTACTTTGGCCTTTATCGCGAGGCATCCGGATTTGCTCTCGAAGATAACGCCTCGGATATTCCCGCCGTCCACGATCGCGTTGGTAACCCAACTGTGCAGCACGACGTGTACGCCGGCGGCGCGCACCATGTCGGCCATGATGTACTTGGTGGCCTCCGGATCGGAGGTGGGGTTGCTCTTGCCCGGTCCCTGGTTGATGATACCGCCGGGAATCTTCAGGTGGCGTTCGAGCATCTCGTCGCCGATACCGCGGACGCATTTGGTCAGCTTTCCGTCCACGCGGGCGTGAGTGGACAGGACGATCAGCACGAGCCCGCCTGTCCACAAGCCTCCAAAGCAGCCGTATCGCTCGACGAGGGTAACGTCCAGGCCTGTCCGGGCGGCGGATATCGCCGCGATCACACCGGCCGTCCCGCCTCCGACAACCAGCACGTCGGTCTCCCGCATGACACGTATCTCCCGCCGCGGCTGGATAACCTTACCGCCCGAGATAACCACCGGCCCGCCGCGATCGATCGGGGCGGCTTTCGCCAGGATACTGCTGCCCTTGTAGATCGGATCGGCCCGCGCCCACCTGGCGCCTCCGAATGCGCCCAGCCCAATCGCCGCTCCCGCGGTCCCCACGCCGACAGCCTTGAGGAAGTCCCGCCGGGTATACGCGTTTTCGTTCATTTCCATTCCTTCCGTCGGATGCACGTTCTTTCGGTGCGCCCCATTCTGCATAATCCCCATACCTAAGGCAATATTAAGGATATAGTAGCTTTTGACGAACGTTTCGGATATCTCATTAGTCATGGCGAAAAAGGTATCGCGAAGACAGTTCAACAGTATCGTGTTCGGCGCGTCGGCGGCGTTTGCGACCTCGCGTCTGGCGTCGGCGGCGGACAAGCCCAAAGCAAAGATCAACCTCCTGTTCATCATGACCGACCAGCAGCGGTTCGATACGATGAGCTGCGCGGGCGCCAAGGTCGTCAAGACGCCCAACCTCGACCGCCTGGCCAGGGAGGGCGCCTATTTCGAGAACGCCTACACCAGTTGCCCCATCTGCGTGCCGGCAAGGGCGGTTATACTCACCGGATGCGGTATCGATACGGTTCGCGTTACGGGCAACGGCGACTACGACCGCCCCGACGTAGCCAATATCCCAACGTTCGACAACATTCTCGCCCGCAACGGATACCACACCGAGTATTACGGGAAATGGCACACGCCGTACAAGTTCGCGGCGACCTACAAGAACCCTGTCCGCCAGACGGGCAAACATTCAAGAGGCGCCGACGTTCCGGGTCAAGCGGCGGCGTACAAAGCCTGGCTGGACAAAAAGGATATCAAACCCCGCGGCGTCGGAGCCGGCGAACTTCTGGACAACGGATCGAAACGCCCCTACACGCCTGATGAGATGGACTGGCGATTCGGAAAATCCCAGGACCATTGGGACCAGGTGCGTAAACAGAATCGCGACAAAAACAAACGCACGCGGGGAATGAACCCGCTGAGCCAGGCGGGCAGTTACGGATGCCTGCACATCCCGGCCGCCTGCACGCGCACCGCGTTCGTGGGCACGGAAGTGCTCGACGCGCTGGACCGCGTAAAAAACAAACCTTTCTCGCTTACCTGCTCGTTCGGGCCGCCGCATCCGCCGATGATCCTGCCAAAACCGTATTACGGTATGTACCCCCCCGACAAGATCGACGCCCCCAAGAGCATCGACGACCCCATGGATAACTCACCGTACACCCGGCGGGCGGCGGAGCCGGAAATGCGGCGCTACCGCAACAAGGCCCACGCGCGCCAGATGGCGTCGGACTATTTCGGTATGGTCCGGGAGATGGACGACTGGGTGGGCAGGATCCTTGACCGCCTGGACAAACATGGACTTTCCGACAACACGCTGGTGATATTCACCAGCGATCACGGCGAGATGCTCGGCGACCACGGGATGCACTCGAAGATGGTGCTATACGAAGGATCGGCGCACATACCGCTGCTGATGCGCCTGCCCGGCGTTATACGCCCCGAATCGGTCGTCAAAACTCCGGTGGCGCACGTCGATCTTTTCGCGACGATCCTCGATTACCTCTCGATGCCCGCCCGCAAGTCCGAGGGGCGATCGCTCCGCCCGCTGATCGACGGAAAGGGCGACGGCGGGATCGATTTCTGCGTATCGCAATGGCGGTCCGGCGGCGGTCCGAATTTCATGCTCCGCACCAGCCGATGGAAGCTGATCGTGTCGTACAATCCCAAATCGCAGACCGTAGACGCCCTGTACGACCTCGACGCCGACCCGCACGAAATGAACAACCTGATCGGAAAGAACCCCAACCGCAAAAAGAACCTCCCCCAAGCCGAAAAACTAAGAACCAAGCTGGCAGGATGGCTCAAGAAGACAAACTCCCCCCACCTAAAAGGCGTCCTGGCCAGAGAGCTACGGTGACTTCGTCCGGACGCCTTTGACGCGCATCTTGATGGTGTACACCGACGATCTGGCCGTTATGAAGAGCGTTTGCAGGTCCGCCCCGCTGAAGCAGACGTTGGCTGGTCGCTGGGGGGTGTCGATCCGCTCGATCCGCTTGCCCTTGGAATTGTAAACCAGCACGGCGTCGCTTGTCAGGTAAACATTGCCCTCGCTGTCGAGAGTCATACCGTCGCACGCGACCCGGGCGAATTCCTTCTTGCCCGACAAGGCTCCGCCCTTGCCGATATCGTAGCGGTAGACCTTCCGGCCTCCATGGTCAGCCACGTACAGCACCTTCCCATCCGGCGTTCCGACGATCCCGTTGGGCCTGGTCATGTCGTCGATAACTCGAGTGACCTTCTTTCGATCCGGCGAGAGATAGTAAACGTGCTCGCCGCCCTGGGTAACCTTGTATCTCCCGTAGACCGGATCGCTGAAGTAGACCCCGCCGGCCGGGTCGATCCACAGGTCGTTGGGCTTGTTGAACCGCTTGCCGTCATACTTGTCGGCCAGCACGGTGACCTCGCCCTTGGGACTAATCGAAGTAACCCGCCCGCGATTGCCCTCGCACGCCAGCAGATCGCCCTTCTTGTCAAAGAACAGCCCGTTAGCCCCCCCGCTGTCCTCACGCCACACCGACAGCTTTCCATCAGCGACGGACCACTTGTGAATCCGGTTGTTGGGAATATCGGTAAAGAACACATTACCCTTGGCGTCAACGGCCGGTCCTTCAGTAAACTTGTACTTGCCCGAAAGCTTAACCACCTTAGCCCCCGCCGCCACAACCGACTTGGGCTTCACAGTCGCGCACCAACATATCCCCGAAATAACCAAGGCAATTAAGGCGACAAGCGGCAGGACGATATTTTTTGTTCGTTTTCGCATAGCGTATACTCCCGGGACCAGGGTTTGCTGAGTGTCGGTATTCTGCCGACATGAAAAATGATAACAATTCGGTCGATATTTTCCCATCAGGAACTGGCGCCAACCCAGGACTTGTGCATCTAAATCCGGGTGTCGGCAACCGCCCGCATTCATCGTTGGACTTGAGCTTTCGGAAACAGTCTTTACGCCGATCCGTTCAGCCTGAAGGACTTAGATTCGAGAGCCCGGGGCAAAACCGCAGGCCGATAGGCCGCAGGCGACGCCCTGGGTAGGGTGATTCATATGAAAACCAAGCCCTGCAAGGGCGCAACACTGCGGTGCAAAGTTAGTTGCGCCCTTGCAGGGCTTTGGTTAATAAAGACTCCAAAAACCAGGGCGTTGCCCTGGGCTGTCGAATCAGAGCCCGTTGGGCTCTACGACTTATCACAAAAAACTTTTATCACAATTCCGCGCCGCCACATTTTCGCCAGAATAACTTCTCACACCCCATGGCCCTGCAAAACCGCGCGAGGGCTTTGCTTTGTCTATATGATAATATGGAACATAACTTGCCAGTATGCACAATATAATGGGCAGGAGAGTTAACATGCCGGAACAAGCAGACAAATTTGAAGATTCGCTTGTAGGCGACGTTCGGCGGGCAAGAGCGAAACTGATTGATGAATACGATAACGACCTGGGCAAGCTGGTCGACAGATTCATCACCGCCCAGAACAAACACCCGGGCCGCGTAGTGAATCTTCGAAAATTTAAGGCGCAGACAAGATCGAGCACGCCACAGGGATAAGTAGCGGCGTAATCACCGAAACGCCAACGGCACACGCTTCACTCTTTCACTATTTCCTTGATCCATTCGATCATTGCTTTGGCGTAGTCTTCGTCCGATCTGCTGATCATGGGTTTTCCGTCTTTCAGGCCCGGACCGTGGCGCCCGGCGGACATCAGGATGTACTTGCTGGGCACGCCGTTTTTCCTGCACGCCTCGTGGTAGCGCTGAGAATTTATGAACTTCACGACGCGATCGGTCTTGGCGTGGGCAAGGAACGCCGGCGGGGTGTTCTTGTCGACCTGCTCATCGTTGGACAGCTTGACCACCAGTTCCTCAGCGGGATTGTTACCCAGCAAATTCCGCCTGCTTCCGCCGTGGGTGATCTCTTTTCGCATCGATATCACCGGGTAAATCAGGCAACTGAAGTCCGCCCGGGCGCTGACCTTGTCGATATCGTCGATGGGCTTGCGGCCGAAAGTTTCATTGTAATGCACGCTCAGTGTCGCCGTCACGTGCCCGCCGGCGGAGAAGCCCATAATCCCGATGCGGTTGGTTTTCACGCCGAACTCCTTGGCGCGACTTCGCACGAGCCTGATCGCCCGCTGCACGTCCCAGTGCGGAATCGGATGCCTGTACGGGCTGCAGCGATAGCTGACCATGAACACCGCGATACCGTGCGCATTGAGCCATTTGGCCATCGGAATCCCTTCAGATCCGATGCAGACCGCACCATATCCGCCGCCGCAATATATCACCATGGTGGTTCCGGTCTGTTTTGCCTTGGGCGGCAGGTAGACGTCGATTGCGGGCACTCTGATGCCCCTTCGATTTCCGCCGGGGATCTTGTAGGTTCCGTCCTTGATCGCCTTGGCGGTAGCGGCCGCTTTTGCGTCATCGCCATCCTTCGCTCCGGGCGGAGTTCCAGGCCAGAGCAGGAACGTTTCGGTCGCTCCGAACACCGCCGGTTTGGCCGGCGACGATGCACTGCCGTTGACCTTCAGGTGGAAAACCGATGCTGGGGCCTGCTTGCCCTTCATCCACGGACGCTGGTAATGCAGCGTCATCGAGAACCCGCCGGTCTTGACGACGGTCATCGCCAGCGAGTAGTGGCCTCCGACGCCGACCATGCCCCGCGCCGCGGAACGCTGCTTGTATTCCAGCTTTCCGGGCTTCACCGAATCGCCCGCGGTCTTGACGATCGACCATGAATATCCGGTTGTCGGATTGCCCGCCAGCGTCAGGTCTATCTTGTCGCCGACAGCGGCTTTGATGTTCTTTCCGGTGTCGGCTTTGGTCAGTTCGATCGTCTTGGCGGTAGCTGTTGCGGATACTGCGCAGAGGATCAGGCAGCACGCGACGATTCGATAGGCAGCGTTCTTGTGCATCGTAGTTTTCCTTTGTTACTTCGTGGCCTGTAGCATCGCTTTGATGTTATCCAGGTCGCGCTGGTCGGCCTCCCGGCGGAGTTTCATGCGTTCGGCGCCCTTTTTGAGTTCGCCCTCGTTCCAGGCGTTTGCTTCCATCGAGTCTCCGCAGAACGGAATTGTCAGATCGATCCAGGCGCAGAGTTTGTCCATCTCTTCGCGCGATAGTTTAACTTTCTCATGTCCCTTTTCGAGCATGCTGATCATCTTGCTCCGCGTCGACCCGCCGTGCCGGGGCGGGATCATCGTCGGTACGGATGAGTTGCTGATCCAGTTGACCAGTTCGTTGGACTGGGCCTGGTTGAAGTAACCCGGATCGCGCGGTTTGGTGTTGGTCAGCGTGAGATACGAGCGATACCACTTGCGTTTGGCGCCTTTGTCGAGCACCTCTTCGCCGGTCAGGACGTAGTTCCTGCCCTTGCCCCTGGCGTCGGGCTTGTGGCATTTTAAGCAGTGCCTGTCGAGAATCGGCTGGACTTCTTTCGGGAAGCTGAAGCCGCGCGGCGGGCCGTAGAACCCTTTGAGCTTTTCGGGTCCGGCCTTCATCGCCAGTGCGACTTTCGCCATCGCTTTGGGCGTGTCGTTCTTGTTTTCGTGGCAGCCGACACAGGAAAAACTCTCGCCGGGCATGAGCGTGGCCCACGATCGCATCGTCTGGATCACCTGGTTCTTTTCGTTGAGAGCCTGGAAGTAAACGGGCGTGCGGGCCGGCGCCTCGAACATGGCTGATCCGTCTTCATACACCGTCGCGTCGCCGAGTATCACCTTGACGTCCCACGATCCGGTCCCCACAGCCACCGGCGTGATAACCCTCGCCCCGCCGCCGGCGCCCCTGCTGGAATTCGCGCCGATGCTCATCTCCCGGAACCGCAGCTCGACGACGCGGAGTTTCTTGATCGTCCCGCGAGCAATACCCTCAAGCCCCGGGCCGAGATACACATCCTGCATGTAGAACCGCCCTACCCTCTGCCGGTAGTCCACGCTGGAGGGGCGGACGTGCGGGACCTTGCGGGCGATTACCGGTATCGGCTGGCAGGACGATATCCTGGCGTCGGCCGCCAGCAGCTCACGCTTTCCGTCAAACGTCATGAAGTACAAATGGAACCGCATGTGCTCCTTGTTGCTGAAGCCCCGTACGCCCCTTTCCCGCAGGTGATAGGCGATGGGATCGTAGCTGACCAGCAGCGTCGATTCATCCAGCGGATAGGGATACTTGTACATATCGCCTTCCTGCGCATATGCGTCGGCTCGGCGGTACGTGGGCTTTTGGCCCGAGGGCAGTTCGATCACGCCGTCCGTACCCTGGCGGCCTTTGGAGTTATCGACCACGCCGAGCTTACCGCACTGCGGATTGTGATGCCCGCCGAGGGCGACCATGACCTTCGACGTGCCCGGAATTCCGCGCGGGTGAAAGAAGGTGGTCGGCTCGAACGTGTTGTTCCCGTAGTACTCGGTCTGGGCGGTCCCGTCGGGGTTCATCTGCATCAGGCACTGGGTGTAGATCTGCGAGCGGTCGTTATAGTCCCACCGCATGTAGATTACTCGCCCGTCATCCATTACCGACGGGCTGAGCGTGTGGACCTGGTCGAAGCCCACCCGCCGCGCGAACTTACCGTCTTTGTCGCAAACGTAAAGATTCGCCACGTCCGGCCCGGCGCAGTCCACCGACTGGATCACCCGCGTCGAATTGAACAGGATGTTCCCGTCCGGAAGGTAGACCGGATCGTAACTGGCGCCGTAGGTGTCGCCCCCGCCGGTGATCGGGCGAGTGGCGCCGGTGGCGAGATCCATCTCGTATATCTTGTAATATCGGTCCGCCCCGCCCTTGCGCCAGGCGAAGAGCATGCGTTTGGCGTCATACGACAGTTCCGGATCGCGTATGGTCGCACCGTCGGCGTCGGTCCTGATCAGGGCGGTCGTCTCGGCGAACTTTCCGTCCGCAGCCGCCTCGTTGGCCAAATCGAGCCTGAACAGGCCCCCGTATTTATTGCCCTTCCAGTTCACGTATTCGGTGTAGGCGAAGAAACTGCCCCCCATGTTGTGGTGCCGGGCGAATACGATCTGTTTGGTCTTGCTCAACAGGGAAGCCAATCGCGCCTGCCTGCGAACGAGACACGCCTTTTCGTAAAGCCCCAGCCACCGCCCATCATCCGCCCCGGCGCCGTCTTTCACCAGCGCGTCGAACTCCTTGCCGAGCCTGCCCGCTTCGGCGCCGCATTCGGCAAGCGCCTTGGCGATCAAACCGCGTTCGAGCCCGGCGTTACGGTCTTTGGTCAGGAAACCGAGCATGTCGCCCTTCCCGTCGAGATAACCGGCGACCCATTTGTCCATCTCGCCTGGCGAATCCTGCATCAGCCAATCGGTCTGACGCGGAAAGTCCCGCCAGAACTCCCCCGCCACCGCGGATGACATATCCATATCCAATTTCAAACCGGCCGCATGAATCGCGGCGCGAACCGCCAGCATCGTCTCGGACCAGGAGGCTTTGCGGGAATACCTGGTATCTGCAATCTTACGGACCACCCTGACCGGCCGCGCCGATCGCCCGCCGGCCTTGGGCATCGCTCGCGGCATGGATTTCGTGGTGAATCCCACGTCGATGAACTGCCCGCCGGTGGTCTGGTGACAATGCACGGCGATCAGGTTCTCACCCGGCCTGATCGCCTTTCGGGCCGTTGGATTGATTGCGAAAAGCGCGTAGTCATTTCTATGCCCCGCGCCGCCGGCCGCCAACACGCCGTTGATGTAAAACTCGAAGTCCTCATCGTGGCAGGCTTCGATCGAAAGCTTCGCCAGGTCCAGACCCTTGGGCAAGACATACGTCGCCCGCATCCAGATGTCCGGCGTTTTCCACGGCGTTTTCACTCGATCGGCGGGTTTGCCCACCCGGCCGAACCCGGCTTTCCCGCTCTTCCACGGACAATTCTTATTCTCCTGGAACCCGGGCATATTCCAACCCCGCCCCGGATCGACGGTCGTGTACTGCCACGTGCTCCCAACGCTCACCGCCCGGGCGGCTGAACAAAACCACATAACCGTCGCCGCAATTGTCAGACAGATCGTCTTTCGCATACCAATGCTTCCGGGTGTGAGTACAGCAATATAATGGATTGAAACAACCGCTCCAGCCAGCCAAACGCATCGGCAGACCGATTCTTTCCGGTACACACTAAATGCTCGCCCGCCATTGTCAAGTGCGGTGTGAAATTGCGACCGACGCGCGGCGACTGTGACGTCGCAAAATCGTTCCGCGGCCAATTAAACACTCATTTTACTCGCCTTCCCCAACTGCGAGATTGCCCGCAATTCGGCGCGAATATCCGCAAGTTACGGAACTACGACCCGCCGTCGTGGCGATTCTTCTGCGAGATCGACGAAGACGCCAAGATCATCTTCATGACCACCGCCGCCCACCGCGGGTCAGCATATTGATTCATCAAGTATTTAAAACACCTTCCCCATCGAAGCCAGATCGGATATCATGTTGTTTTCAATCGGACTTGGGACGGTCCCCGGGCCACAACGAACGCGAGAAACTGGCCAAACGGATGCACCAGGTGACAAACAGGGCTGACGCGGAGTGCCAAGCGAGCGCCGTACGCTCCGGTTCTCCCCAAACCCCTCACCGGCGGCCTGCCCTGCATAGCTCGCAGAGCGACGCGGGGGCCTCCAACGCACGCCCGCGCGAAATCAAATGTCCTATCAATCATACGCGGCGTACCACGCAAACCGGTAGGAAAAAGATAAATCGGCAAGAAAAAAGTAAACCAACCGTTTCTAAAGTTAAATTTAAGGAAAACCACAATGAAAAGATTCTCCATTGCAATTTTACTGCTGCTCGCGCTAACCGTTACCCCGCCGCCGGCCCACGGGCTCGAGCTTTCGCCTATGTTCACCGACCATGCTGTTTTGCAGCAAGGGGTGGAGGTTCCCGTCTGGGGCTGGGCCAAGCCCGACTCCGAGGTGACTGTCGCCTTCGCGGGGCAAACCGTCAAGGCCAAGGCCGACAAACAAGGCACGTGGAGCCTGAAGCTTAAGGCCCTTAAGGTCGATAAAAAGCCGCAAAAAATGGCGATCACTGGTGATGGCGCCACGGTCACGCTTTCCGGCATCCTCGTCGGCGAGGTCTGGTTCTGCTCCGGTCAATCGAATATGGAGCAGACGGTCACGCGCGAGGGAATCGGTTACGGCGGCAGCATTATGCCCGAGCACGTCAAGCCCGACGAGCTCGGCTTGATTCGTCACATCAAGTTCCCGCATAAAAAAGCCAAACAGCCTGGCAAGAAGACAGCGGTCCAGATGCCCTGGACGGTTTGCTCTTCCAAGACGGTCGGAAAATTCACCGCCGCTGGTTTTTACTTCGCTTGCGTAATCAACAAAGAGATCGGCACCCCCGTCGGCCTGATTGGCTGCAACTGGGGCGGTTGCAGAATTGAGCCCTGGATACCTCAAGAGGGTTACGACGTCATGAAGGGGTTCGACAAAAACTGGAAGCCGAGAGGTTACTCGGAAATGTTCAACGGGATGGGCGCCACCGCCGCGCCTTACGCAATCCGCGGAGCAATCTGGTACCAGGGCGAATCCAACGGTGGCGAGGGTGAAACCTACTTCCAGAAAAAGAAGGCTCTCCACGAAGGTTGGAAGAAGGTCTGGGGGCAAGGCGACTTCCCGCTCTATTTCGCACAGCTCGCCAGTTTCAAGGCTCCCAACGCAAATCCCGCTGGTGGTGACGGTTGGGCAAAAGTCCGAGAAGCACAGCGAAAATGTCTCACGCTGCCCAACACAGGGATGGCCGTCCTGACCGACATTGGTGATCCTCGCAACATCCATCCTCACAATAAGTACGACGTTGGCCGTCGCCTGGCGCTCTGGGCGCTGGCCAAGGACTACGGAAAGAAAGACCTCGTCTATTCCGGACCGCTCTTCAAGTCCGCTGAGTTCAAAGATGGCAAAGCAACGATCTCCTTTGAGCATTGCAAGGGCCTCAAGGCCGCCATGAAAGAACGTGGAAAAAAGAATATTGAGGATCCCAAACCTGTGGACGCCGTCAAAGGCTTTGCCATCGCCGGCGCCGACAAAAAATGGGTCTGGGCCGACGCAAAGATTGAAGGCGATAAAGTCGTCCTGACCTCCAGGGAAGTCAAGGAACCCGTTGCCGCACGTTACTTGTTCACCATGAACACCGACCACGGTACACTTTACAATGGTGCTAATTTACCAGCCGCACCGTTCCGCACGGATGATTGGTAAACTGTTCTGAAGTGCGTTATATGGATAGAAGAAGATTCACCCTCCAGCTTGTCCTGTCGCAGACCCTGCATAGCTCGCAGAGCGACGCAGGCCCACGCGGAAATCAGATTGCCGATCAGTAACTTAATCGAGACATAACATCCCATAATCAGGAGTCCGACATGAAATCCAGATTGTTCATCCTCACCTTACTTGTCTCCTTGGTCTTTTGCATCCACGCTGCTGACGCAGCGACAGAGCAGGAACTGGTCAAGCGGTACGCCGGCATGCTCGACCAACTGCGCACCGAACTTGCAGCAAAGGTTCCGCAGAAAGATCCGGCTGCGGTCAGTAAGTTCCTGGAAAGCGACGCGTTGGACGCAAAACTCGTCAAGTACGTCGTCCTGCGCCAGGCCACGCCAGAAGGTCTGGCCCAGTTCGCACAGCAGGGAAAGCAGGCCGAGGCCCTGATCGAGCAGTTGCTGTCGAATGCAGATCTCATGAAGCAGATACTGGTCGCCGACGGCGCCAAGCGCAAACGAGAGGGGCGAGGCTATGGCCCGGCCCAGTACGGTCCGACGATGAAAATCTACACCGTTATCCGGAAGGTAAGCGACAAGGCGTCCGAAGGCGTTTTGCAGCGGTTGGCGTTGGCGATCGCCCTGGAGCATGCGATTCCCGTCAGCCGGCAAAATCCCAAGGCCCGGACCGACGGCCCTGAGACAATTGACCCGGCGAGGCGATATCTGCATTACGAAAAGGCCTACCTGGCCGGCGAACTGGATTCGGCGTTCAAAGGTCTGAGCACCTGGGACCTCCGCATGGTCGTCAACGGACACGAGCCGGACGAGACCCTCGCCTGGGGGCGTGAGACACTCCGCAACTTCCGTCCCGACCATGTCTACCAACCGAGCCACGCCTGGCGCTATGTGGGTATCGTCTCGAGTGACGTCAAGTACGGGTCGGGGGACAACAAATATGACAGGCCGGAGCTACAGTTCTTTCAGAACATTCTTATGAACGGCGGGGTGTGCGGCCGGCGCGCGTTCTTCGGGCGCTTTATGTTGCGAGCCTGGGGGATTCCGACCATTGCCCGCCCCAGTCGAGGCCACGCGGCCCTGGCGCGCTGGACGCCCAAGGGCTGGGTCGTCTGTCTGGGCCCGGGATGGGGTGCCGGCAAGGGCTCCAATTACGCCGGGCGGTACCCCAGTGACAAAGCTTTCCTGGCCTCTACACAGGCGCGCAGGAACGCCAAGGCGTATCTGCAGGTCAAACGCGCCTACTGGGCTGGCGACGTCCTGGGCGAAAAGCCCACCTACGGGGAGGGCGGGACGCCCGAGTTCTGGAGCAGTGTGGCGCTCAAAACTCAGCGGACGATCATAAAGGAAGCCAAGGCCGAGGCGCTCAAGGCTGTCGGCGAGAACCTTGGCGAGGCTGACGGAAAAGAGAAAGCTACGGCCCGCCCGGATACCACTGAAGACGAAAGAATCGTCTACGGCGCCGGCGGCGTCATATCGATACCGGCCGCCGCATACAGCAAGCCGTCGGGCAGCACAAAGGACGTCAAGGCCATGAAGAGCTTCGCCGGCGGTCTGCAGATATTCCTCCCCCGTTTCTCCAGGAAAGGCGTGACTGTTCTGCGTGGAGGCACCTGGAAGGGCGACGCCGCGGCATGCACGTCAGGGATACGCATGAAAAGCGGCGGATATGGCCGCTACGATAACTGGGGTTTCCGGGCGGCGGTGACCCATGCCAGCAACAGGGCTCCGCGTGAACTGACGCTCGACCTCGGCGGCGGCGTAAAGATGGAGTTTGTCTACATCAAGCCCGGGGTGTTCGTGATGGGAGGCGAAAACAAAACCGACGGTCGGTTCAGTTGCGTCGAAGTGCCGAAACACGCTGTTACGATCACCAGGGGTTTCTATCTGGGCAAGTACGAGGTGACCCAGGCGCAGTACCAGGCCGTCATAGGCTCGAACCCCAGCCAGTCGACCAAGGCTCCCAACTGCCCGGTCGACAGAGTCTCCTGGGCCGAATCGCTGAAATTCTGTGCGGACCTCGCCCACAAGAGCGGGCGGGGTGTGCGGCTTCCCACTGAGGCTGAGTGGGAATATGCGTCCCGAGCGGGCAAGGACACGAAGTGGTTCTTCGGCGACGATCCGGCGAAGATAGGCGAGTATGCCTGGTTCAAGGACAATGCCGGCGGCAAGTCCCACCCGGTCGGAGAGAAGAAGCCCAACCCATGGGGCCTCTACGACATCTACGGCAACGTCTGCGAGCGAGCAGCGGACACGTATGACAAAGACTACTACGCAAAGAGCCCGAAGACCGACCCGGTCGGACCTATTCAGGGCAGGAACTCGCGTATGGAGTACAAGATCAACGCGCCAAAAGCGGGCAAGTACTCTATAACGGCGAAGGTGGTCACGGCCAACTACAATCAGCAAATCATTGTATCTGCCAACGGCTCCGAGCCCGAGGTCATCATGACGATGCCATTCACGGTAGGCAAGTGGCAGGACAGCAAGCCGGTGACGCTCACCCTCAAGAAGGGCGCCAACACCCTGTATGTCTCACGCAGCAGGCCGCCGCAGAAAGGCGTGGCCATCAAGTCGTTCGCGTTGAAGCCGGTGCGGTAACCGGTCGAGCCGGGGTGATGGGCTGTGGTGACAGTCTGTTATCACCAAGCCGACCATGGAGGCCAACACCGTGACAGCACACTATCGAATGCGAACACTCCTGCGGGCCCTCCTTGCGGCCCTGATGCTCTTGGGCGCGTCCAGCACTGCGAAGGAAACTTTCGCTGAACTGCCCGACTCCAACGCCAAGCCGGCGGGAACACCGTCGGCCGCGGCGAAGCGCAAGGTGGGTTATCCGCACTTTTCGTGGGATCGCGTGCCCGTCTATGCGCACGTTGGGTTGGGCGATGGACTCAAGGGCGAGCAGTACAAGTTCCTCGCCGACCACTACGATTTCATCGCATTCACCGGCGGCTGGATGAGCCGCGAATACAGGACCAACAAAGAGATCACCTTCGAGCACATCGTCGCCAACGCGGCGCGCACGATCAAGACCCGCAATCCCAAGGCGCGGGTGTTGTTCTATTGGTCGGGCGACTTCGGCCGGGCCCACGCCAAGATTTCAAATGCGACGCTCCCGAAGAATGCGACATTCCCCTTCAAGAAAGGAACGAGAACCGTCCAGCTCTTTGATACGGCGAATCCGGTGCTGCGCAGTTGGTGGGCGGGTGTCGCGGGCAAGGCGGTACATGAGTATTCCTGCGACGGAATCTTCCTGGACGGCGGGACGGCGTATAGGCCGGGGTCTTCTTATGAGCGAAAGTTGGGCAAAGCCAAAACCCGCAAGCTCGAGAAGGGTATGTTCGCAATGATCCGCGAGGCGAAGCAGAAGATGGGCAAGGACTCCATCATCCTGCTCAATCCGCTTCATGGGCCTAAGAAGGGGCAAAAACAGGAAGAGGCTCTCGGTTGGCGCTATCTGGACGTGGTCGACGGCGCGATGGTCGATGACTTCGACCGGGCGGCGAATATCATCAAGAGGCGCCAGAGCAAGGAATACATCGCCGACACGATCGAGACCATGTCTGCAGCCGCCAGGCGGGGCGAGATTGTCGTCTTCAAGGCCTGGCCCGGATTCACATGGTGGAGCGACAAGGAGCTGATGAAGAAATCGCACGCCGAGCAGTATGCAGTGGCCGTCAAGAACCTCGCGTTCCCGCTGGCCAGTTTCCTCATCGGCGCCGCCGAGCACTGCTACTTCTGCTATACGTGGGGCTGGCTGCCGGAGTATGGCACGTTTGATTGGTATCCCCAATTCGACAGGCCTCTCGGCACGCCCAAAGGCGATGCCGCCCGGACCGGCTGGACCTTTCGGCGCGAGTTCCAGCACGCGTCGGTCTTCGTAGACCTCGAAAAGCGAATCGGCAAAATCGACTGGAAGAAGAAACAGGCCCCGGGAAACCGGACCAAATGTCCCGTGCAAAGGTGTATTGTTCCAGCGAGCGCAAGTCCCGCCCCGGTAACGGTCCTTCCGGCTGGTGCTCCGTCGCTACTCGAATGATGGATGGCAGATGAAAAGTGAGTCGCACTGAAATGTCGGTTGGGAGATAAGACAATGAACAACTGCACTCGCACCGCGGGCGCCATGCTCGTACTGGCGTGCTTCGTCACAGCCGGCGGCGCCGCAGACGACCCGCTTTCGGACAAGGCTGTCGACGCCCGTATCCTCAGGCATCGCACGGCTGATGTCGCGTTGAGGGTCCACACTCCGGGGGGCAAGCCGCTGAGCGGGGCGGAAGTCACCGTCGAGATGGTGCGCCACAAGTTCCTCTTCGGGGCTAACATGTTCGCGTACGATCAACTCGGCAGCAACAAGCTTAACCGCAAGTACGCCGAGCGGTTCTCGAGTCTGCTGAACTTCGCCACGCTCCCGTTCTACTGGGGCATGTACGAGCATAGGGCGACCCCCGAGCGACCCACGCAGATCAAGCAGGTCACCGGTATGGCCAACTGGTGCAAGGCCCAGGGTATCGTCGCCAAGGGGCATCCGCTGTGCTGGCACGAACTCCAGCCGCGGTGGTTGAAGGGCAAATCGACAGGCGAGGTTCAGAAGCTTCAGCTTGCGCGGATCGAGCGGGAGGTTAAGGACTTCACCGGACTCATCAACACCTGGGATGTGCTCAACGAGGCCGTGGTCATGCCGAAGTTCAACCGTGCCGGCCAGACCGCGCTGCGGGACGTCTGCAGAAAACTCGGGCAAGTCGGACTCATCACCAAATGCTTCGTCGCGGCGCGCCAGACCAACCCCAAAGCGATGCTGCTGCTGAACGATTTCCAACTCGGTTCGAACTACGAGAAGCTGATCAAGGACTCGCTGGCGGCCGGGGCGACGATCGACGCGATCGGCCTGCAATCGCACATGCACTCGCGGTATCGCGGCGCCAAGTGGGCGTGGGACGTTTGCCAGAGATTCGCGAAGTTTAAGAAACCGCTGCATTTCACCGAGCTGACGATCCTCTCCGGCGACCTGAAAAAAGATAACGACTGGCACAAGAAGCGAACCGACTGGCACTCCACGCCCGAGGGCGAGAAACGCCAGGCTGCACAGGTCTCCGAGTTCTACCGCGTGCTTTACAGCCACCCGTCAGTCGAGGCGATCACGTGGTGGGATTTCTCGGATGCCAGGGCCTGGCAGGGGGCGCCGGCGGGGCTGGTGCGGAAGGACATGTCGCCCAAGCCGGCGTACACCGCTCTCCACAAACTTGTCAAGGGCGAGTGGTGGACGGCGCCGACCAAACTTCAGACCGATGCCCGGGGCAAGGTCACTTTCCGCGGCCACCTCGGAGCATACAAAGTGCGGACCAAAAACGCCGGCGCGACGTTCGACCTGGTAAAGCCCGGAGAAGCCAACCTCATCGTCAAACTCAAGAGCTGACTCCCGCCGGCCCCAGGGTCGCTGTCGCATCAGACCCTGCCTCGGCAACGGCGACGATTCCTTGTGAATTGGCGTTCTGGGGGATATACTTGGGGTGTAAATGTAACTGTTTGTATTCCCCCCGAGTTGGCTATCCCAGAATTGACAGAATCGTTGGCGATAGTCGATTCCAGTTTGAGGAGCGAAGTATATGTTCTCGCGAAGATTACTGGTAATTGCACTGCTGCTGTCGTGCGGACGTTATGCGATGGCGGCCCCGGGTGAACCCGAGAAGAAAGGCGCGAAGATCGAGGCGTATATCGCCATGGTGAACGATCTTGTCGCGAAGGAGAAGAAGAAGGGCGTGGCTGTCCCGGCGTATCGCAATGAGGCCAAACTCCCGTTGATTGTTTTCCCCAAGGCGTTTGAGGGAAACGAAAGAGTTGAGTTCCGAATTGACGTGTCGGGCGTTAAGAAGCTGTATATCGGTACGGGCGAGAGGATGACCGTGCGCGGCGTGACTCTCGACAGCGGCGACGGCGTTAAGAAACCGCTGCGGTCGAAGGGTGGTAAGGTTCTTGTCAAAATGGCGTTCGCCGACAAACGCAAGTTCAGATGGCAGAGAGCCAGCGATTTTTACGTGCAGCAAGCCGAAACGATGCTCGAACTCGACGGGAAGTACAAGTGGATCTCCGGGAAGATGGACGTACAACGCGCCATGGCCTGGATAAGCGATGCTTCCAACCTTCGCAAACTCAACGCCTGGGGACGCATGCGAGGCAGTCGCCAGTCGGCGATGCAAAAGGCCGGATTCGATCGCCGAAAAGACGCTCCGATGCTTCCGGCTGGATTCGCCAGGATCGACATCGACGACGCGGTCAAGGCGATTACCGACTTCACCATGGCGCGCTACGGAAGAAAAGGCCAGAGCGACCCGGCGATCGTCGCGGCGATTGATAAAGCCGCCGGGAACGCCAAGACATGCGCCGATTACGACGACGTAATGAGCCTTTGCTACGCGGCGATTAACTATCGCGAGTTTACCAGCCTTCGCAAGAGAGCCGAGGAAATGAAGGAGGTCCCGGGCCTGCTGGCGAAGTTCGACGCCACGCTCCAGAAGCAATACTCCCTGTTGGACCCCGACAAGTTCGACTACAAGAACGATTTCCCAAAACAACAGAAATTATGGGACCGTCTGCTGAAGGAAGTGAAAATCGTCGCAGGGTATCCCGAACTGATCACCAAGACAATCAAGCAGTTCAGCAAGACCCCGCCTTCTGACGCCGAACTCGAGAAGCAGCAGGCCAAACGCCAAAGTCAACTTGTCGCCGCTTCGGGCGACGTGGACAAGTACCTGGCGGTCTACCAGGAGATGAAGTCCGATCGCCTGAAGTTCCTTGCCGGCCAGTCGGCTCTCGATTTCGACAGCATCCTGATTAACCGAAACCCGCCGCCCGGTTACAGCCACAACGGCGACCAGCACCTCGGTCGGCACGGCCGTCTCGGCAAGGGCCTGACGATCCTTACCGACTGGAAGAGCGGGAATCCCAAAGTCAAAACGATACTCGAAGGGAAGATGCCTCCGGGAGCCTATCGCAATCCCGACCTGAGCTACGATGGAAAACGCGTGCTGTTCGCATTCTGCGATCACACCGAGCAAAACGCCATACTCCGCCGATTTTTCATCTACGAAGCGGCGATAGACGGGTCATGGGTCCGCCAGCTTACCGGAACGAAACGCGACAAGTTCAAAACCTGGGACAACCGCGCCACGGTGTTGATCGAAGACAACGACCCGTGCTACCTGCCCGACGGCGGTATAGTGTTCATCTCGTCGCGCTGCCAATCGTTTGGGAGATGTCATGGCGGGCGGTACAATCCAGCGTGGAATCTGCACCGCTGCGACAAGGATGGAAACAACATCCAACAACTCTCGTTCGGAAACGAGAACGAGGTCGAACCGTCGGTCCTGAATGACGGGCGGATCGTGTTTACGCGTTGGGAGTACACCAACCGTCACGAGATGTGGTTCCACAAGCTCTGGTGGTGCCGTCCCGACGGAACGAGCGTCGCTCACTTCTTCGGTAACGACATGATCGTCCCGCACCAGTTCCTGGAAGCCTCCGCCATCGCCGGCACCCACAAGGTCGTCTGCACCGGACAGGGGCATCACAGCTACAACACCGGCACGACGGTTGTGATCGACACGAATATCGACGAAAACGGCGAGCACGCCATTAAGCACATCACGCCTGAAACGCCGTATTCCGAGACCAAAGGCTGGCCCAACCCGCACTACAGCCACCCGTATGCTATTACCGAGGACCTCTTCCTCGTTTCGCGCGCGAACCATCCGGTTCATAACCAGGGACGATATCCGCCGGCGGCAGACAGGGCAATCTACCTGATCGACTCCTTCGGCGGACGCGACAAGATCTACGAAGATCCCGAAGTCGCATCGTTCTCGCCGATCCCCGTAAGACCGCGCAAGCGACCGCCGGTCCTGCCCAGCATGCTCCCGCCCAGCGCCGAGCCTTACGGAATAGTAGCGCTGCAGAACGCCTACCTCACCCGCAAGGAAAACGATCCGAACGGGATTATCAAGCCTGGAATGATCAAGGCGATTCGCGTAAACGCACTCGGCGTCCAGCCGCGAGCGAGCAGGGTGTCCTGCACGCCGCTGGTGCCCAATGATATCCCCAAGAAGGTGCTCGGAACGGTCCCGATCAACGAAGACGGATCGGCGGTGTTCAGGGTGCCGGCAAACGTATCGCTGCAGGTCCAGACACTGGACGAAAACGGGATGGCGATACTCACCGAAAAGAGCCTGTTCTACATGCAGCCCGGAGAACGGAGAAGCTGCGTCGGGTGCCATGAAGCCGTCGGAACGACACCGCCGATGAAAACGGCGGCCAAAATGAGTCGCATGAAACCGGTCGATCTCAGACCCGCCGCCGGTCCGCAGTACAGGGGCGGAATGAGCTTCGCCCGCACCGTCCAACCGGTGCTCGACAGGTACTGCATCAAGTGCCACGGTCTCGAGAAAACCGAAAAGAAAGTCAACCTGATGTACGTCAAGACCGGGAGATACCCCGATTCGCTCATGGAGATCGTCAAGAGAGGCGATCACCGCATCGGCGACAAGGGTTATTCGGGCGGGAGGTACAAGGGCACCAACGTTACGTACAATATCAGTCATCCGAGGAAGTTCTTCGCCTGGTCCAACAGCGTCGCGCAGAAGCTGGCCAACGGCGACAAGCACCACAAGAAGTTGATCGATATCGACCGCGAGAGCTACATGCGGATCATCGAATGGCTGGACCTCAACGGTCAGTGTTTCGGCGACCTGTTCCCCAACAGGATCGAAGATCGCAAATTCGACGCCGCCGGACTCGCGAAGCTCAGGAGCCGCATAAAACAGTTGTTCGGCGACAAGATCGCCGCCCAACCCGCTTGCGCCCTGGTGAACGTTTCCCAGCCGGACGAAAGCAGGATCCTCCTGATGCCGCTTCCCGTGGACGCCGGCGGATGGGGGCAGATTAAAGGCTTCAAGAGCAAGGAAGACCCGGCCTACAAGAAGATGGCGGAGTTGGTTGAAGGCTGCATCAAGAGAAACCCCAACGAGAACATCAACGGATGGGAGCCGACCTGGGAGATGGGCGGCGCCGAGAAATGGGTGACTGAGGCCCGGGCTAACTATCTGGAACAATTGAAGAAGGCTAAAACTGACCAGGCGAATTAACAATGATGTTCATGAACAGATGGATAATTAGTGCATTTGGGCTGTCTTTTGCGGTTGCAATTATGGGCGTCATTTGTGCGGCTGGACCTCGCGATGCAAGTCATAATATCGCGCCGGCGAAGATAAAAGACATCAAAGTCTACTGCCTTGACTTCAATTGGGGGGGGCGCAGGAAGTTTGCGGAACCCGGAACGTGGGCCGACGCCGACCCGGCGAAGCATGTGGCGTGGTACAAGGCGATGGGCGCCAATGTCATCCAGACATTCGCCGTTTCCTGCAACGGTTATGCATGGTACAAAAACGGCTTCGTTCCAGCCCAACCGGGACTGAAGCACGACTTCCTGCCCGAGATGGTGAAACTGGGGCACAAGGAAGGCATGCTCGTGATAGGCTATTTCTGCATCGCCGCCAACAGCAAATGGGCAAAGGATCATCCCGACCTGAGCTACGGGGCTCCGAGCACCTATCATATTCCGTATACCGACGAGTATCTCGCCTACCTGGCGGAGTCCATCGGCGATGCTGTGGGGAAGAGCGGTATTGACGGCATCATGATTGACTGGGTATGGCAGCCGAATCGAGGGGCAACACGCGGAAAGTGGCTGGACTGCGAGAAGAAACTCTACGCGCAGCTCATGGGCAAGGCTTATCCCGCCGGCGGCAAGTTGACCGGCAAACAGGGAGTCGCTTACGGGCGGAAGGCCATCGATCGCTGCTGGAAAACAATCCGCAAAGCCGCAAAAGATGCAAATCCGAAGTGCATTATCTGGCTGACCAGCAACAACACGACCCATCCTCACGTCGTCAATTCGGCGATGTATAAGGAGACCGATTGGCTGATGAACGAGGCCGGCGACATAAAACGCGTCCAGGCCGTCAAACCAATGATCGGCAAGCACACCCGCCTGATCACCTGCCTGGCCAGATGGAACAGGCAGGACGCAACCGCCATCGTCCCGGCCGCTTTGAAGGAAGGCATCGGGTTGTACGGATTCGCCAGGCCCGGAGCTGATTCGCTGCTGCCGCTGGAACCGCTGTTAACACGTCCGGTAAAAGAGTTGAGAGGCGATCAGCGAAACATCGCCGTCCTGGCACGCGCTTACCACGGCGTCTCGGTGGATTCGGTCAGGAATGATAAGGGCCAGTTCGTTCAGCCGACGAAATAGGCCCGCGCAGATCGGTCAACCCGTTCGAAGAAGAACCCCGCCGCGGAACCGCGGCGTCTGATTTGCCTTCATACCCCTTGAGAATTCGCGGATTTGGAGCTATAGTCCATCTATGAAAACTAAACATACATTACTTGTTCTAACGGGTATTGCCCTTCTTTCGAGCAACGCGTTTTCCGCCAAATGGGACGCCGGCGCCAAACCGTCGCGAACGATCACTTACAAGAAAGTCGGCGGTATGGAGCTTAAGCTCCACGTGTTCGATCCTCCCGCGAAAGCAAAGAAGCCAATGGCCGCAATAGTCTTCTTCTTCGGCGGCGGGTGGAGCGGCGGGTCTCCATCTCAGTTCTACCACCAAAGCAAATATCTTGCCCGGCACGGCATCGTCGCGATGTCCGCGGAATACCGGACAAAAGGCAAAGGCGGCGTGCAACCGTCCGAATGCGTCAAAGACGGAAAAGCCGCAATCCGTTACGTGCGCAAACACGCCAGGGAACTCGGGGTCGATCCAAACCGCATCGCATCAGGCGGCGGGTCGGCGGGCGGTCATGTAGCCGCCGCCACCGGTACGGTCAAAGGTTTCGAGCATAAGGATGAGGACATGTCCGTCAGCTCGCGCCCCAACGCCATGGTCCTCTTCAACCCGGTGTACGACAACAGCCCAAACGGATACGGGAACTCCCGCGTCAAGGATTACTGGAAAGAGTTCTCGCCGCTCCACAACATCGATAAGGACACGCCGCCTGCTATAGTCTTCTTCGGCTCGAACGAGAAGCTGGTGAAAATACCTGCAATGAAGGAATTCAAGGCGAAGATGGAAGCGCTCAAGATCAAGAGCGCCCTTACGATCTACGACGGACCGGGGCATGGCTTCTTCAATTACGGCAGGGACGACAACAAATGGTTTCTGGCGACAATGACCGAAACCCACAACTTCCTTAAAGCCCTCGGTTGGATCACCGGTGAGGCGACAGTTGAAGCTTACCTCGGTAAAAAAAGCGGCGGCGCGGGCGCAAAGCGTGTTTCCCTTTTCGACGGTAAGACTCTCAAAGGCTGGGATGTCATCAAATGCGAAGCTGAAGTCAGCGACGGCGATATCCTGATTACTGCGGGCAACGGTCTGGTTCAATCAAAGAACAAGTACAAGGACTTCATTCTCGAATTCGACTGGAAGAAGCTCGATGAGAAATTCTGGGACAGCGGCGTATATTTCCGTTACACCGACGTGCCCAAGAACCGTCCCTGGCCCCCCCGCTACCAGGCCAACCTGCGCAAGGGCATGGAGGGCAATGTCGGCGGGGTCAAGGGCGCCGCGAGCACCGGCCTGATCAAGCCCGCCGAATGGAACAAGTTCAAGCTTACGGTAAAGGGTCCGAATATCGAACTCGAGATCAACGGCAAGAGCGCCTGGAAAGCGACCGGACTGAAGTTCCTCGAGAAGGGCTACATCTCCCTGCAGGCCGAAGTGCCCGGGGGCGGGAAGCACCGCTTCCGCAATATTTTCATCACGGAGCTTTAAACATTTGTTGGGAATTCTTTCCGAATTCCCAACAAGTTCAAAAAAGCGGGGCGGCCTGGTGAACAGACCGCCCCGCGAGACGTTTGTAAATCGGTTAACCGGGGCGAATCGGTCTATTTGCTTTCGAGGGCGATCATGGCTTTGCCGAACGCCGTGCCCGCCTGGGAGAAGAACCACGGGCTGCCGTAGTAGTGATAGGGTCTGTCGTCTCCAAACTGCCGCCACTTGTCGACATCTTTGCTCCAACCGCCCGGGCCGTGATATATCGCGTGGGCTTCCATATCCCAGAAAGGAGCGGTGCGGACAAGCGCCGTCGAAGCCTTGATGTCGGCATGCCGCGAAGCTTCCAGTTGCGCCTTGCGAATGGCGCCGTTGCCCGACATCACCATCTTGCCGGTTTTCTTGTCTTTTCTTTCCTGGTATAGACCGTCCAAATCGCCGTTATGCCCCATCTGCCCGATGACCGTTTTCATGTCAGGGGCATTGAGCTCTTTCTTCACATCCTTGATGAGCTTGACCAGGTTCTTACCGTAATTGGCACGCGCCTCTTCAGCAAACATATCGTTGAAGCCCTGGAACCAGACAAAGCCCTTGATCTCGTAACCTTGCCCCTTATAGCCCGGGAAACTGGTTTTGAGATTGGCAAGGGCCTCTTTGACTTCCTTAATCATGTTGCGGTAGTCCCTGCCGTAAGATTCTTTGTGCTCGGCGAAAGTCTTGGCTCCTCTGACCCTTTGCTTGCCGGGGTCTTGAGGCGCCCGGGGCTTTCTCAGATTCTTTTTCGAGCCGGCGGCTTTGGCTTTATCGTATGCAGCCAATTGCTCCTTGTACTTTTCCACTCTCTTGGGATACTCGGCGACGGCCTTGGCAAGGTCCGCTTTCCGCTTGGCGACAATCGCGTCCCATTCGGCCTTTAGTTCGGCATCGCTCGGTATTGCCGACGGAGGACGAAATCCTCTATGTATCGCTCTGCCGCCCCAGGCCGTTTTGATAACCAGAACCTGTTCATCATACTTGTTGCCCATTTCATGACCGAAGTTAACTTCCAGACCAAACGTTCGCTTGGTCTGCAGGTAGTCTGCCGACAGATTCCCGGTCCTGCCATGATTCGACATCCAAACGTCTTTGCGCTCGGAGAAATTGAAAACGGGGTCCTTGGGGTCTTTGGCGATTGACACCTTGTATATTTTAGTGAATTCCGCGTGGTCGCCGTTCTTTATCAGATGGGTGTATCGGTTTCTGTATTTCTCCTGGCTGACTTGCCATGCCAGTGGCTTGAATCCGGCCTTTTCCTCCATGTTCGACTGACCGGCCAGGATGTAAACTCTTACCTTCTTGTCAGACGAGCCTGCTTCGTTGGCGGCATGGAGAGGACAACTCGCAACCATTGCCAGCGCCATCGCGATTAGAAACTTATACATGTTTTCTCCTTGTCGGTTGGGGGGATTCCAGTGGTGTGATTCTACAATGTATTCATGGTAACCCTTGTTTTGACCAAGAACAATCATTTACCCGCTTTTTACTTTTGCGTTGTTCCGTTATTCAATTGGCGGGCAATTGGGCGACGGACGGATACAAGATCAGGACCGTCAGGTTCCGCCGCCATACGGCAACGCATCATCCAACCCCGGAGGTCGGCTCACCGCGGGAAACGTTATCCACAGCAACTGCCCCATCGCAAGCCTCGAAACGCTTTTCGACGAGTGGGGCGCCTATCGGGGTTAACGTGAGTTTTATGTTGATATAAGTGGAGAAAACCGTATAATTGCACCGATAACCTCCAGAAAGGCAGCGTTTATGGAGTTAATACAACGATTTTTCCCATTACCAGGCGAGAGTTTCTTCCTGTTCGGTCCCAGAGGGACAGGTAAGTCAACTTGGCTGGGCACGTGTACACCGGATGCAGTCTGGGTGGATTTACTCGATCCGGAGACTTACCGCACATACTTGTCAAACCCCGAGAGGCTAAGACAACTCATCGACGGCGCCCCTCAGGCCGAGCGAGTGATCATCGACGAGGTCCAGAAGGCCCCGCAACTCCTGGATGTAGTTCATCAACTCATTGAGGAGAAGCGCCGCCCGATCCAGTTCATACTTACCGGGTCCAGTGCGCGAAAGCTTAATCGCACCGGCGTTGATCTTCTGGCCGGGAGAGTCCTTCTCAAGACACTCCACCCCTTCATGGCCGCCGAGTTGGGGCCTCACTTTGAACTGAGCCAAGCCCTGCGGTTGGGCATGCTCCCCCTCGTGCTTGATTCCGACGAACCGGAAGAAACGCTCAAGGCTTATGTCTCGCTCTACCTGAGAGAGGAAGTCCAGACCGAGGGCCTGGTCCGCAACGTTGGCAACTTCTCCCGGTTCCTGGAAACCATAAGCTTTTCGCACGGCGCACAGATCAATCTTTCCAACATCGCCAGGGAATGTCACGTCGGTCGCAAAACCGCCGAGGGCTTCCTGGAGATTCTGGAAGATCTGCTGCTGGGTTTCAGGATCCGCCCATTCACGAAACGCGCCCGCAGACAAATGGTTCAGCACCCGAAGTTCTACTACATGGACGCCGGTGTGTTTCGATCGATTCGTCCAAAGGGCCCGCTGGATGCACCGGAAATGATCGGCGGAACGTGCATCGAGGGATTGGTGGCTCAACACCTTCGCGCCTGGATAGCCTACAGCAAGGGCGACTGCGAACTGTATTTCTGGAGAACGAAATCCGGGATGGAGGTGGACTTCATCCTGTACGGCGAGGACACATTCCTGGGTGTCGAGGTCAAGAAAGCCCGTTCGGTATTCCCGACGGATATCCGGCCACTTGCAGCTTTCAAGAAGGATTATCCCGAAGCACAAGTCTGCCTGCTCTACGGCGGATCGGAGCGGCTAAAAATCAACGGCGTCCCATGCCTTCCATGCGCAGAGTTCCTGCGACTCCTCGTCCCCAATGTCCAACCAACGGAGATACTGGACACTTTGTCGTTGCTAAAATGAGTGTAGGTCGGCAGTAATAATCACACCCCGACCACTGACCACCCCCGCACGCTGATGGGACGATGCTGAAAACCCGCCGAGTCGCTCGATGACAAGGAGTGCATACTATGGGCCGCATGCAATTGACTCTCGTTTGTCTGGGCATTTTCCTGGCGATTTCGGGAGGGTGTCAACCGCATCCGCAAATCGCCACTACAGCGCACCCGACCACCCAACCGACGAAGGCGCCAAAACGCATCGAGTTTTCCGACGATGCGGTAACCGCCGCCATCGATAAGGGTGCGAGATTCCTGTGGTCAAAGCAGAACCGTGACGGTAGCTGGCCATCATACGGGGGCGAGAGATACGTCACCGGTCCAAGCGCCATGGCGATTTATGCGCTGCTGGAAAGCGGAGTCAGCCCGCAGGAACCGAAGATGAGCAAGGCGCTGGCCTGGCTGGAGAAGACGCCGGAGTCAATGACATACTGTCTTGGAATGCGGTGTCGAGCCTGGGAGGCCGCCAACCGGACGACGAATGACAAGTATAAGGAGATACTCAAATCCGATCTGCGGCGCCTCCTGGAATCTACGTCCGACGGCAGCTTCCACTACGATACCGACGGGGCTCCGAAGCGGGGCGGCGACAATTCCACCACCCAGTTCGGCGTTGATGACCATCCAGAATGGCGTAACCAGACTCGACAAGACTTTCCGTGGTTGGGGCGGCGGACACGGTACTTACTACATGTATGGTATCTCCCGCGTCGGCATTGCAACCGGATTCAAGCACTTCAACGGTATTGACTGGTACAAGAGCGGCGCAGCCCGACTTCTCAAGAGCCAGAAATCCGAAGGATCGTGGGGCGAGGTCTACTCGACTGCATTTGCGATGCTCTTCCTGATGAACGCCCGACGCCCCGCGATCTTCAGCAAACTCAAATACGACGGCGACTGGAACAACCGCCCGCGAGATCTTGCAACGCTGAATCGCTGGCTACCCAGTTGGTACTGCCTCGGCCAACTCAGTTGGCATGTGGTCAACTTTAAGATGCCCGTGCGTGACTGGCAGGATTCGCCGATACTGCTGATAACCGGATCGAAGACGCCCGTATTCACGCAGGCCGACCTGGGCAAGCTTCGCAAGTTTGCCCTGCAGGGCGGAACCATTCTCAGCGTCACAGAGTTCGACGGAAAGGAATTCAGCGAGGCGATACGCAAAACTTACAAGCAGATGTTCCCCGAGTACAAACTCAAGTCGCTGCCCAAAACACACGAGATCTACAGCCAAAAAGTTTGCTTCGACCTTCCGGCCGATAAGTTGAAGCTAGAGATGATAAGCAACGGCGTCCGCCCGCTGGTCCTCCACACCGACACGGACCTGACCGCACACCGGCAAGCGGGCGCTATCACTAAGGAATCTCGCACGTATTTCAGAGCTGCTACTAATATCGCACGCTATCTGGTCGGGCAACTAATGTACCTGCGCAACCGTGGAGTGAGTCACTGGCCCGAGAACAAGAAGGTTGCAACCACCAGGACCATCCATATCTACCGTCTGAAGCACGGAGGCAATTGGAATCCCGAACCGATGGCGTTTGAGGCTCTGGCGATGAAGATGAAGAACCGATGCGGAATCAAGCTGGTCGTCAAACCCCCGCTCGCTATCGCACAATTGCCCCAGTCGGGCGTAAAACTCGCCATGATGACCGGAACGGATGCGGTGAAATTTTCAGACGCCGAGAAGGCGGCGCTAAGGGCATTCGTCGCAGGTGGTGGAACGGTGCTTATCGACGTGGCGGGTGGTGATGGGCGTTACGGCGGAGTCAAGCCGTTCACACACTCGATTCGCGACGCCCTCGCCGAGATCTATCCCGGCCGGCGCTACAAGCCGCGCCAATTGGCATACTCCTCGCCGTTGTACAACGTTGATGGCAACAAGATTAAAACCGTCAGTTTCCGTCAGCAAACGTACATGAAAGTCCGGGAGAAGTATCCGCAGATAAGGGCGATCGTGGTCGACGGGGAACCGGGGATACTGCTGTCGGAACTCGACCTGACGGCCGGATTGGTGGGCTATCGTTCCATGACAATCGACGGGTATACCCCCGACTCGGCGTTCAAGATCGTGCGGAACATCATCCTTTACGCAAACAAGTAAGGCGCACGTCTGCACTAAGATCGAAAATGCGTGGCGAGGAACTCCGCAGGCGTTTGGATAATCACGTCGCCGCTTGGAAAATCTTTGGTATTTCGTGTGATGAGGCTGTCCGCTCCGGCTCGCAAAGCGCTGAAGAACTGGATGGCGTCTTCAAAATCTTTGATATCGGAATCGATCGCCTGATTGGTGATCTGCAAATCGAAGGGAACGAGGGTGAATGCATCCCTGATGAGGCCCATGGCTTTCCTGGCGGCCCTGTATCCTTCAGCCCGCCGTAATATGTAGAAAATATTCGGAAAGCTCATCGCCGAGACAAAACCGGCAACTTCCCCCGTCTCGGCAAGCGTCCAGATACGAGCGGAATCCTCGTAGAAAGGCTCTCGTCGACCGAAAACGTCCAATAATACGTTTGTGTCGACAAATAGTTTCATCAATCAATCCCGTACTTCTCAGCAAGGGCGTCGGAAAGCAATTCCTTGTAATCCTTGTCGGGCGGCAGCTTTGCTATACCAGTGGCCTTACGTGTTATCGGTCCGATCCGAAAACGCTTGGGGCGATCCGCGTCCATCGACTTGACAAATTGGCTGAACATAGCCGATACACTGGTCCCGTTGGCTTTGGCGATCTCCTTGGCCCTTTCAACGGTAATCTCGTCAACGCTAAGTGTGAGCTTGGTCATGGACAATTCTCCTATACGTATACCTTCTCACTTATTATACGTATCGGTGGCAGTTTGAGCAAGCATAAACTTTATTGTCTCGCTTATGCTTTTCGATCTGCGCCACCCAGCCACGGGTCGTTTATTTCTTTTAGGCGAGCGTTCATTTCGGTGGTCATTTTGGCGACTGCCTCGGGGAGTTTCGCCGCGGCGTTTACCAGTTGAAATGGATCGTTGACGTTGTCGTGGAGGGTAATCTGCTCGGGCTTGTTTTTTTGCCTGTTGATCTCAAGGGTGTAGCGGTGGTTTCTGAGCCCTCGCCGCCCGCCGGACGGACCGGCTACGGGGATCCAGAAGTACAATTGCGATTTCGGGCGGGCGCCCTTGCCCGTGCGGAACAGTTCGCCGCGACTGACGCCCTGGAGGCCCTTGGGAATCGCGTTTGAAAAACCCATCAGGTCCAGCAGCGTCGGGTAGATGTCCGGGGTGGACATCAACAGGTCGTCTTTTCGCGGGCGTATCTTACCCGGCCAGCGGATCATGAACGGGATTCGCATCGACTCTTCGTAGCGGTTGTTCTTGGTGGGTTGATCGTGGCAGCCGAGGCAGTTTCCGTGGTCCGATGTGAACAGGACGATCGTGTTCTTTTCGAGCCCCGCGTCGGCCAGCGCCTTGACGATCCGCCCGAACTGCTCGTCAACGCCCGTGATCATCGCGAAGTAATTCCTTATCTGGGCCAGTGCGAGTTTGGCGCCGGAGGAGTTACCCTTAAGATTGACGTTGGCCCGGTTGATAAGCTGGCGATCGGTCTTGCCTTCGTAGGCCTTCTTGTACCTGGCGGGCACCTGCGTGTACGGCGTGTGGGGCGGGTTCATCGAGACCACCAGGGCGAACGGTTTGCCCGTTTTGCGATACTTTCCGCCGGCGTTGGTTATGTACTTTATCGCCAGGTCGGCTTCGTGCTCGGGACCCCACTGGTTGACGAATATCGGTTTCATCCGCGGCGTGCCGGTCGCCCAATACATCGGGTTGAGGTGCCAATCGTAGGTCCCGTAAGCGTACCAGAAGTCGAAACCATGCCTGCGGTCGGGGCTGCACCATTCGTTCCACTTGTCCTTGCCGCGATTGTTCTTGCAGTCGACATACGGCGGGCGCGGCGAGTCGAGATGCCACTTGCCGATGTACCCCAGCGAATAGCCCTTGTCCGACAGCACGTCCGACCAGCAGCGCGCGTTCCTGGGCAGTTCGCAGTTATACGGAGTGGTGCGCGACAGGCAGTTGTTCCTCACGCCGCTGGCGTGGGGATAGTGACCGGTCATGAGCATCGCTCTGAACGGGCTGCACACGGGATAGTTGCTGACGGCCTGTGGGAGGTAGAGGCTTTCGGCGGCGAACGCGTCGAGATTGGGCGTGACAACGGGATCTTCGCCGGCGACGCCGACGGCCTGGCCGCGCATCTGGTCGGGAAAAACTATCACCAGGTTGGGCTGCACAGACGGTTTGTCCGCCGCCGCGAAGGCGCCGCTCGCCCCGGCGACCAGTGCAGCCGCTCCCGCGGATTTCAGAAACGCTCTACGATCCAGGTTGCCGGTCATGTCAGTGGCCTCAACGGCGGCGCGGGGGTTTTGGGAAACGTTTGTCGACGAAGCATCCGTTCTTCTGGATCAGCGTGCCATCGGCGTAGATATGTCCTTTATCGCGGAGGTCGCAGACCATGTCCCAGTGCAGGCCCGATTTGTTGACGCTGCCGGCTTCGGGGAAACCGGCGCCGAGCGCCAGGTGTATCGTCCCGCCGATTTTCTCGTCGAACAGCGTGTTGCGCGTGAAGCGGGTGATGTTGTAGTTGGTTCCGAAGGCAGCCTCTCCGAGGCGGCACGATCCGGCGTCCATTTCGACCATGGTACGCAGGAAATCTTCACCCTTGGACGCGGTGGCGCTAACGACCTTGCCGTCCTTGAACTCGAGGAATGCGTCGAGGACTTCGCGGCTTTGCTGAATCGCGGGAAAGCTGAACTGTATGTGCCCGTTGGCGGATTTCTCGACCGGACTGGTGTACACCTCGCCGTCGGGGAAGTTGCACTTGCCCGCCGAGTTCAACCATGTCCGCCCGGCGGTTGAGAACGTAAGGTCGGTATTCTTGGCGACAATGCGGAATTCCTTGCTGCGATTCAAGCGGTCGGCCAGTTTCTGCTGGGTGGCTTTTATCGCCTTCCAGGTCGCCACGGGGTCGTCGTCGTCAAGATGCCCGCCTGAGAACACGAAGTTCTCGTATTCTGCCAGCGACATTTCCGCGTCCTGCGCTGAGGCCTGGGTCGGCCACTGCGTCAGCGTCCAGTTCAACTCGCCGGCGCCGGCGCGCTTCATCCATATTTTTCTCATTGGCTGGCGGGCCTTGGCGACCTGGGCCATCTTGTTCGGGTCGCAGTTGGTCAGGCTTCGCGTGTTGACCGAACCAAGGATAAGGCAGGACGCGTCGAGGTGGCGCGTCCGGTGTTTCGTCACCTGCGATACCCACTGGCGCTGGGCGAGGCTGGATTCGGTGTAGAAGACCTCCTCCAGACCGGGCAGAGTTATGTTGGTCTCGACGTTCGCCCCGGCGCGCAGGGCCTCGCGGTAGCATTCAACGATCAGCGGCCCGGCCACCGGCGGTCCGGTAAGCATCAGGTACTGTCCCTTTCGGACCTTCAAACTGTAGTTGATCATCACTCCAGCCAGCTTCTCGACGCGCGGGTCTTTCATAATCTCATCCGTTCATGGTTTCGTGGTAAAAAAGGCATCCTTCTGCAACAAACCATCATTATGGGCGTGAAACCCGCCGAGACAAGCTGAATCCGCGCCTCCCGACGCATAAATATCGCTTGCAAAAGAACGTGACGATGCCACAAGAAACGGCCCGGCCGCGTCTTTCGCCGCACGGGCTACTCGCCGCGGGCGGGTCGCGCAGTTTGTGATTGACCTCCCACAGCATCCTCCGATACCGCAGGTCGAATCGCCGCACGCTCGACGACCGTACGCGAACCCGACCGTTGGCGAAGACAACGAACCCTGCAAAGTCCACGCCCTTGGCCGTCGGCGTCAGCCGATACTTGTCCGGGTGCATCCGCAGGCGCAGTTCCGCGAGCTTATCCTTGATCCTGGCCCCATGCTTCCGCAGCAGGCCGCGATCATCGCCGAACAGCAGGAAGTCGTCCATGTATCGCACGTAGCCCCTCACGCGAAGGTCGTGCTTGGCGAAGTGGTCCAGGGGATTCAGATACACGTTGGCAAGGAACTGGCTCGTCAGGTTGCCGATGGGCAGGCCCGTGCGCCGTGTCTCGTAGTCGAACAGCCCCCCGCCGGGTATCCACTGGCGCAATTCCGCGTCCGCATGGGTGTCGAGGATGCGCTTCAGCAGCCCCAGCACCCGCCCGTCGCCGATCACGCGCGCGACCAGGCCCATCAAGACCTC
>JADHXQ010000133.1 GCA_016782885.1 Phycisphaerae bacterium
AATCAACTGGACGGCGGTCTTCAGTTTTTCGCACATCTTCAAGAGTTTCAGGATAGCTATCCATCCCAGCAAGATTCTGCTGGGTCTGGCGGCGGTGATGGCTATCTACTTTTCCGGAAGAGTGCTCGATGGTATATGGGGAGGCATCTTCGGCCAGCGCATACCCGACGGCGATATTGTCGCATATATCAGCAATTCGGGTCCGAACTACGAACAGGCGATAGAAACATGGAACGAGGGGAAGGTCAAGGCCGCATTGGACCTTAAGTACGATCTCAGAGAACAGCGGTATACCCTTAAAAAATTCGTTGAAACTGTCGGGCCGAGCACGGACTTGAGCACGGCGCTTGACAACCGGAATACCACGTACAACGAAGCCAAGAAGGAAACCTACGATCTGACCAAGATTGGCGAGCTGAGAACTGCCGATGAGAAGAAGGGAGACTGGGTTGACATCTTAAGTGATGCCGGAGATGAGGTTGACAAAATCCGCGCTAAGATCGACGCGATTCTGGATGACGCCTACGAGGATGCCGAAAAGGCTATCGCCAAGTCCGCTGTCGGTAAGGATGCTATCGATGACAAGGCAGAGGAAAAGCGAACCGCCGCGCTCGAAAAAGGATACGACGACGCCAAGAGGGCTTCGAGAAAGATTACCGCCGATTTCAAAATCGCAGCCGGAAAAATCAGGGGCAGATTGGTCTTCGAGAGCTTTCTTGCATACGAAAGTCAGTGCCTGTCAAACGCCTTGCGGGCGGTTCGTTACGGGAACTTCACGACCGGACTGGACGATTATGAAAATATCGTCAACTCCAAGTCGATTCCCTCTCTGGCAGGAGCCCGGAGACCGGTTGCCTTCACCAACGTCAAGGGCGCCGAAGTTGAGGATTCAGCCGGATTCCTGTTCTGGATGCTGATGGCCGACCACGGCGTGGTGTGGCTGTTCTGCAACCATTGGTTGTTCGCGATCATATTCCTGACTTTCGCCCTGGGGTCGTGGGCGCTGTTTGGAGGGGCGATTCACCGTATCGCCGCCCTGCACGCCGCACGCGAGGAAAAAATATCGATAGTTCAGGCCCTGCGGTTCTCGTCGAGCAAGTTCCTCAGTTTCTTCGCGGCGCCGCTGATTCCGCTGATCATAATCCTCTTCCTGGGCCTGTTCCTGTTCCTTGGCGGGTTGCTGTTTGGTAATCTGGGCGGATGGTTGGCCTGGATTATGGCAATCCTGTTCCCGATCGCCATAGTGCTCGGGCTGCTGATAGCCTTCCTGACGATCGGTCTTGGCGGCGGGTTCGGGCTGATGTACCCGACTATCGCCGTCGAGGGCTCAGATGCGTTCGATGCGATCAGCCGGAGCTTCTCGTATGTATTCGCCAGACCGTGGCGGACTATCGTGTATGGAGGAATCGCACTCGTATACGGAACGATCTGCTACCTGTTCGTGCGACTGTTCGCGTTCATAACGCTGGCCGCCACGCACTGGTTCGTCAAGGGCGGAATATTCGGCGGCGGTAGTGAACTGGCCGCCAACGCCGATCGCCTGGACAAGCTCTGGCCCGCGCCCACGTTCAGCAATTTCCACCCGTCTATCTCGTGGGAGGCGCTCAGCGGAGTCGAGTCGCTGGCGGCGGTTATCATTTCGATCTGGATATACATAATGATCGCACTGGTCGCGGCGTTTGGCCTGAGTTTCCTGGCCTCGTCGACCACCGTTATCTACTATCTCCTGCGACGAAAGGTAGACGCCACCGATCTCGATGACGTCTACGTCGAAGAGTCCGAAGAGGAACTCGCCGGTGAAGTGGCCGAAGCGCTCGCCGATGAGATCCCCGAGACTCTAGACGCACCAGAGGAGGATGCAGACGCCGACAGCAGCGACGAAACCCCCGACGAGGCGCCGAAGAACGCCAAGAAGGCTAAGAAGACCAGGAAGCGAGCAAAGAAAGCCGATAAGCCGGATGAGCCGGATGAGTCGGAGTCGGAGTAACTTCGAGACGATAGGAATAACAAAAGCGGCCCGGGGCTCATCTGAGCTCCGGGCCGTTCCTTATACGATCTCGGCGTGGCGGGCTTTGCAGTAGCGGTCGGTCATGCCCGCGATGTAGTCGCAAACCACGCGATGCAGGCCCTCGGCGTCGATCCGCCGGCGGTATCGCTCCGGCAGCAGCGACGGCTCGGCGACGTAGCGGACGAACATGTCGGTGATGATGCGTTGCGATTCTTCGGTCCGGCGGGCGTTTTCCCCGGTCTCATAGACGTTATCCATCAGGAACTTCTGGAGGTCGCGGATCGCGGGTCCGAGCGCATCGCTGAAGACCGCACATTTCCGCCCGGCGCGGCGGATGGTGTCGGGGCTCGCCTTCGGTCCGAGGGCTTCTATGCGGGTGACAGTCGTTTCGAGCAGATCGGACGCCATGATCTCCAGCACGTTCTTGCAGGCCCGTATGCGCAGGTGTATATCGCGAGCGTCCGCGTACCGCCGGCCGGCGGCGTCCCACGCCTGGCGCCACAAAGCCAGATCGTCAAGCTGCTCAGTTGAGATGCACCCTGAGACCAGGGCGTCTTCCAGGTCGGCTGACGTGTAGGCGATTTCGTCCGCCGCGTCGACTACCTGTCCAGCCGGCGGCGCCTGGAGCCCGTCGCTGAAGTCCGAACACGCCGGCGTGTCGTAGGCGGTTTCGTGCCTGGCGATGCATTCGCGGACTGCGCGCGTCAGGTTCAGGCCCCGGAAGTTCGGATACGGGTGCTCGAGATAGTCGACCACGCGCAGCGACTGGCGGTTGTGTTCGAATCCGCCGTGTTCCGCCATCAGTTCGTCGAGGACTGCTTCGCCCCCGTGTCCGAACGGCGAATGGCCCAGGTCGTGCGCCAGGGCGACCGCTTCGATAAGGTCTTCGTTGAGCCCCAGCGCCCGCCCGAGGGTCCGGGCAATCAGCGCGACCTCCAGCGTGTGGGTCATGCGCGTGCGGAAGTGGTCGTTCTCATGGGGCACGAATACCTGCGTCTTGAAGTCCAGGCGGCGAAAGGCCGTGCAGTGTACGATCCGGTCGCGGTCGCGCTGGAAGCACGTGCGGTATTCGTGCGCCTCTTCGGGATACTTCCGCCCGCCTCCGTCGGCTTCGGTGACCGCCCAGGAGGCAAGTTGCGGCGCTGATGACGGGGGGCGCTGGGTGGTCATGACAATTTCGGTAATTGAAGTTCGTCCGAGGCCTCTTGCAGTTGCTCGTACAGTTGGGTCAGGGCCTGGGGTATTACCCTGATGTCGCCCAGGACGGACATGAAATTCGTATCGCCGTTCCACCTGGGCACCACGTGCAGGTGCAGGTGTCCGGGCAGTCCGGCCCCGGCGCACCGCCCGATGTTCATCCCAACGTTGAATCCATGCGCGCCGATCGCCCTGGTCAGAACGCTCTGGAGATCGCGAACCATCTCCATCATCTCGCACATCGCGGCGCCGCTGAGATCTTCGAGTCCGGATACGTGCTCCAGCGGCGCCACCAGCATATGCCCGCCGGTATAGGGGAAACGGTTCATCACCGCAAAGCACTCCTCCCCTCGCCACAGGAGCAGGTTCTCGCTGTCTTTGGAAGCCTCGTCGCGATACCGGCAGAGAAAGCAGGTGTCGCCATCTCCCCCCAGCGATTGGATGTATTCAATTCGCCACGGCGCCCATATGTTGCTGTTGGGCGCCTCGGACGGAAGTTTGTTGGAGTCATTACTCATAGTGTAGATCATAACACCATATGCGCCCGTTGACAAAACCCATTGACTGAATTTGCTACCTGGGTTACAATACGTTTTGAGCCAGAGGGCCCCATACTATGGGCGACAACAGTAAATTGCATCGGGGACGGAAGGTAATAATATTATCTCGTGATGCGTCGCTCGCTCGCGCCGCGCAAGGCGAGAATTCCAAGCCGCATTATCATTGCCTGCGCGTACTCAACCCGTACGAGGCCGCCGCCGAACTGCTCGCGGAGCTTCCCCTTGCGATGGTCGTCGATTTGCGCTGTCTGGCGCCCGGCGACCTGCCTCTGATCGAAATGGCGCGCCGGCGAAGTCTGGAAGTTCTGGCTGTCGGCTCAGTGCCGTTAGGGATTACCACCACTGACCTCAGCGGTGTGCGTCTTGCGGCCCGGGATCATTTGTCGCCCCTGCTGGAGGGGCTTGCGGTATCATCGTCGTCTGCCGGGCAGGCGCCGGTCGCTTCTCAGGCTCATCCCGGTGAATCCCCGGAGCTTTCATCACTGGCGCGGTCGATCAAAAAAGCCTCTCGCGGTAAACGTAAAGCACCAAAAACTTCCCAACCCGCTCCAAAGGCAAAGGCGGAGGACAAACCACCGGTCGAGTCTTCCGATGAACTCCTGACCAAGGAAGAACTTGCCGCCCTTCTGGAGGACGAGTCGTGACCGCCGCGGCCGAGATGCTGGTCCTGGCCGAACCGGCCGTAACGAACGAATTTTCGGATCGCCTGGGCTCCGACGCGCTGAGGGCCTTTGACGATCCGTACGAGGCGCTGGAGGCGATGGAGTCAGGTGATTGGGCGCGCATCGTAATCGCGGCCTCTTACGTTGGCTTGAGCGGGCTGTGTCGCGCCGTGCGGCGACTCCAGCCAAACGCCAGGGTAGTAGTGCTATGCGGGCCCGCAGCGGAATTGGAGGTTCGCGGTCTGGCGGGCGGGCCTGCAACCCAGAGCACCATAGACGACTATTTCATCTATCCTCTGACCAATGACGAATGGCGCCAACTCACCGGCGCCGTGGTTGGCAGGCGGTAGATTTTTTCAACCATGCACGGGATCGCGACAGTAGCACACGGTGGTCCCGGCTGGAAGGTGTCCGCCGCTGTGAAGTGGTCAACCGCAAGCTCCGGCACTACGTATCGCCTGTACGCAATAGCCAAGCATTAATTTAGCACGATTTTGCCGCAAATCGGGTTCGCGGGGATGTTTTTTTTGGCATTATTCCTCCGAAGAAAGTACAATACGACGAATTTGAACGTGTATGTATTGGTGTCAGTGCCAGGGGCTTGGTGGTGTTCCGTTCCGTTGCTTGAGTATGACAGGGCAGTGTCGATGGGTGATACGCGAAAGACCAAGGCGCAGCTTCTAAACGAATTGCAATCGCTGCGCGGGCGGCTGGTAGGCGAAGCGGCGGACCCCGCCGCACAGACCCAAGAGTATCTGTACGAGATGTTCGACGGCGCCGCGCATGCGGCCTTTGTGGTCGGCACGGACTTTACGGTGCTTCACGCCAACCAGGCCCTGGTGGACATGACCGGTTTGAAGCGCGAACGCATCCTCGGGAGCAAGTGCTGCCAGACCATCGGGAAGTCGCGGTGCAAAAGCGATTCCTGCGCCCTGCATCAGGTATTCAGCGGAACCGACCGGATCGGCCCCCTGATGATCCGGGATATCTGCGGGCGTGACGACTCGGGCAGTATGCTGACCGCATGGGCCGTTCGCGACGGCGACAGTAAGGTTAAAGGGGCGTGCGTGGAGTTGGACGCCCGTGCTGAGCAAATGCGGGCGATATTAGCATTGATGGAGGGGATCGCGATCGCAATCTACGACCTGGACGGTATGATCCTAGCCGTCTGGAGCAACAATGAAGAATGCTACGGGATATCGCTTGACGACTTGCGCGGCAAGACGCTGAGGGACGTCTACCCGCCGGAACTGGCCGAGGCCCGCATCGACAGGATTCGCCAAGCCGCGACCGCCCCAGAGCCCCTTCGCGACGTGTACTACGCGCCATTGCCGGCCAGCGGCCGCTGGCTGGAGACTGCCTTGTCGCCGATACGGGATGCAGCCGGCAACGCTTCGTCCGTAATGGGCCTCATCCGCGACATCACCGCCTTGCACCGAACTGAAGAACGATACAGGGTCATGTTCAATCAATCGGCGGATTCGATCCTTGTGGTTAATCCGGAAGGCATCCTCACGGACTTCAACACCGCGGCGCATGAGAATCTGGGCTATACACGAGAGGAATTTGAAAAACTCGGTATTGCCGACATTGACGCCCGCGAGTCTTTGCGGGAAGTCAAGACGCGCATAGCGCAAATCGCCCGCGAGGGGTTCGGGCGCTTCGAGACGAAACACAGGACAAAACAAGGCGAGTTGCGGGACGTCCTGGTGATCTCCAAGGTCGTCCACACTTTCGAAGAACCACTCTTCGTGAGCACATGTCGCGATGTCACGGAAGAAAAACAGACACAGGAGGCCTTGCGGCGGAAGAATATTGCCATGCAAGAGATCATCGCCGGTGTTGAGGATCAAAAGAATGAAGTGGGTCGAACGATTATCAGTAATGTCGAGAAGATTATCATGCCCCTGTTGAACGATCTGGAACGGGGTCTCCCGCCGCGCCGGCAGAAAAATCTCCAGGCCGTCCGGGAGAGTCTTCAGGAGATCACCTCGCCCTTCGCCGCCAGGCTTTCGAAGGAGGCCCGGGGCCTGTCCCCCGCGGAGATCCGCATATGCAACTTCGTGCGCGGAGGCATGCCGACCAAGGACATCGCGCAGCTCCTTCACGTTTCTCCGGCGACGGTAAACAAGCACCGTGAGCACATACGCCAAAAGCTCGGAATTGCCGGAAAGGACATCAACCTCGCCACGTATTTGGCGTCCCTGGCGGAAGATAGACCTGAAAGTTGACCCGCCGGGGGCGCCGTTACCCGTTTTGCGATACGTATTCCATATACCCACTTCATAAGCACGAGTTTCGTATAATATATGGGGATAAAAGGCTTTACAAATCCCGAAAGGCCTGTATAATACTCACTATCGATCGACACGTTTGGTCCGATGAGCCTGGACATCGATGAGGGTTGCACCTGATCGGGGCCGTGTATACCGATTTCTTGCCCTTGTCCGCAGACGTGTCGGCCGGAGGAATCGAAGTCGTATCTGCTCGGCCGCACCGGGCGGCGTTGAATCGCCCGGAATGGTCTTGGCGGATCGGTGAATCCGTCGGATCCGCTCTCGCGGTCACAATCGGGATGGGCCTCGCGCGGGAAGGTCCCGCGCCTGGATTGAAGAGAGCGTTTTACGCGAACGGGAGCAGAAAAATGCGGAACAAACGGAGCAAGAGGTGGATCGGGAGCCTGGTGACGGTATTGGTCGTGGGATGGATTGGCGCGGCGGCCAGCGCGGATCCCATTGGCGTGGTGCTGACGCCCAAGGAGTTCAGCGAACTCTTCGACGGCACGGAAATCCCCATCGGCGATGCGCTGGTCACCAACATGTCCGTCGGTAATCTCAAGGCCGAAGTCGTCAGCCAGGCCTTTGAAGACGGGCTGGGCAACTATGCGTACCTTTACCAGGTAATCAACACCGGTACGGCGGGCAATAACGTTATTGAGGTTTTCACGTGCAATCCGTTCTTCGGCGCTACCTCATCGAGCACAGTGGGATACTTGACCGCCGAGGCGCCGAGTGGGTTCACGCTGGACGGGCAGCTCGTAATCGGCGCCAACGTCGACGGGGCCTCCGGGCCCACGGTATCGTTCGGATTCCCGGCCCCATGGCCGCCTTATATCCCGACCAGTTGGGCGATCGACCCCGGAGAGTCCAGCGTAACGCTGTACGTGCTCAGCGACGCGGAGCCGGGAACGATCACGGGCAACGTGATCGACGGCACCATCGCTAGCGGAGACATTGTCGGTCCGGTCCCCGAACCGGTGACGCTTGCAATGCTGGCGATGGGTGGATTGGCGGTCCTGAAAGGGCGACGCCACGCCGCATCGCGTCGTATGCGTTCGCGGCGATAAGATGGAATAGGGCCGGCGGTCGGCGATTGACCGCCGAGCACGACATGGTTTCACCCTGGTTCGGATGCGGTTTTGCGGGGCATTGAGCCGGCCTCACGCCTGAGGGAGATTATCGGGCGGTTGCATTCAAACCGGGATGAGGGCGAAGGGGCGTATTCCTTCCCGAAAAGAGGACCATGGAGGGTCTTGAGAAGAGTCTTGGCCTAGAAGGGTTCAGACTAAGCCGTATCAAGAGGCCGAGCAACAGAATGAGGGATAAATCAGGATGGGTGTAGGAACATGCAGTAACTGTGACGAGCCGATTCTTGTCGGCGAATCGCGTTCGATCCGCGAGATCGTGGAACTGGTGGACACTGTAGCTCAGAGTGCCTGCTGCGTTCTGGTCGAAGGCGAGAGCGGGACCGGTAAGGAACTAGTCGTGCAGCGGTTGCATGCGTGCAGCACGCGCAAAGACGGGCCGCTTATACCCGTGAATTGCGCCGGCGTGAGCGAGACGCTGTTTGAAAGCCAGTTTTTCGGACACGTTCGCGGGGCGTTCACCGGCGCCGAAAAATCCATGGTCGGCCTGGTCCGCAGCGCCGACGGCGGAACGCTCTTCATGGACGAGATCGGCGAGGTCCCTCTGCATATCCAACCGAAACTCCTGCGCGTACTCCAGGACGGTCAGGTCCTGCCTGTAGGCACGGTCCAGACCGTGGCGACGGACACGCGATTCGTGGCGGCCACCAACCGCGACCTTTATCAGGAGGTTCTGGACGGGCGTTTTCGTGAAGACCTGTATTACCGTCTGAATATCGTCCGGATAGTCCTGCCTCCGCTGCGGGCGCGCCTGGAGGACCTGGATCTGCTGGTGGATCATTTTCTCGACGATTGTGCACGGCGTTACAAGCGCCAGGTCCTGAAAGTTCCAGCGGTTGTTCGGCAGATGCTGTCGCGGCATGACTGGCCGGGCAATGTCCGCGAACTGTTCAGTTGGGTTGAACGGTTGTATGCAACCAGGCAGGATCCGACGGTGCTGGCGACGATGCTGCTTGCCGATACGCGACGCAGGCCGGCGTCATCGAACGCTGCAGATGAAATAGTGACCCTTGCCGAGGCCGAACGCAGGGCGGTGCGGGCGGCTATGACATTTACAAACGATCGCGTGGAAGAGGCCGCCCAACTGCTGCAGGTGCATCGCAGCACCCTTTCCCGCAAACTCAAGGAGTATGCCGAAAACTAAGTTACCTGCAGTAATGATTGCATAGTAGTAACGCCTTTTTGCCTTCGAACGACAGATGGGGATTACATGGATTTCCAGGATTAGGGGATTAACGACTCTGATTCTGTAACGGCTGTTGGACTTGTCGTTACCAAGACTTTGTCGTTAATCCATGTAATCCGTTAATCCATGTAATCCCCATCTGTTTTTTGCCATTCTCTGAGCCTCTGTGTCTCTGTGTCGAAATCCAAACCGCTTGTCCGCTGCGCAATTCCAGGGATCCGACAGGTTGCAACGGGGGAGGGGCCGGTCGTGCTCAATGCTTGTTCCAACGCTATCGACGTAGCAGATCGCTACTCGCCAGGTCGCAGGTTACGACTTCGTCGCCAAATGCGACCATCAAGTGTTATCCGGCGGTTGTGATCCTAAAAGGCTTATTAGCAGAGAGTTGTGACGCTTGTGCCGGCTCGATCCGCGTTTGGCACGGGGGTTGTATAGGTAGGGCGGACAGAGGCGACTATGTTGGTCGCCCGAATACATCAAGAACAATAACATGAAAGCGCACGGATGGTATCACTAACGTCAATTACGAAACGACGCAACAACTCAGTAGTCCTGTTTCATGCGGGAGAATCTTTGTTGAAACAGATTACCGAGTGGGGCCACTTGCGGCCGGGCGCTGATATCCGCCTGGCCTCTTCGTCTCTGCCCGCGACGCTTCGGGCGCTGGCGTCTGAGGTGCTCGCCGCCGTTATCGACGCCACCGAGCATCCCGAGGCCGCGATGCGGACGCTGGGCGGCGTCCTGGCGGTCTTGCGAACGGCCGAGATGAAGCCGAAGTTAGGCGTCTATACCGAGAAGGTATACGAGGGGCTGGAGATGTTTGTTCGTCTCCGCGGAATACTGTTCCTGCTTGGGCCGATGGGTCCGGTCGAATGGGATGGGTTCTTCGGTACCCAGCCGATCGACAGTCCGGTCGGCGACGAATTCGAATCCGGCTTTAGCGACAATCAAAACAATCAACCAGGCGGGCGGCGGGTCTTGTCCACGTTGGACGGGACGAATCGCGCCCGAACACATGACTGATTATAGAGGTAAGGACAATGATCGATGGAATGCTGAAAAGAATGACAGGCGAAGAGCTATTGCTTATGCGGATTCTCGGCGGAGACGGCGTTGCCGGGACGATCGATACGGAACTGGACCGGCGGGCGATTATGGGTGAATCCCAGCGAACGCAACCACAGGTCAGCGTCGCCTGGAGAGATATCCCGACCGATGTCACCATGCCGCGAGTGGCCGCCTGATATACCGCAGAGTGCATAGTAACTGATTTGGAGTCCGACGCCCGGACCCGCATACAAGGACAACAACCAATGAGCGCCATAACCAGGAAACTGAGAAGTATGAGTGACGAGGAACTGCACGACCTGACGACTTCGCTGGATGCCGAACTGGACTGTCGCGATCGGCGGCGGTCGGAGCGCGGATTCCAGAGAAGCGCCCACGGTCTGCACGTGCCGAGGCAGAAGCGCAAAGCCCCGCGAGCACCGGCTGACAGGCGGTATCGTATTGCGGCCTGATACGTCCGCCAAACAAGGGCGTAAAGAAAAACTACAGCACGGAGTAAAGAAAATGGGACACTTGAAAAAGAGGCAGAAGAAGCAGCAGCAGTCGACTGAATTGAAGGTGTCGCGCGGGACTGCGCGATCGGGCGCCGCCTCATGGAGCGGCGGGCGCGGCGACGAAGCGATGGCGACATGCGGCGGGCCCGAGATTGACTGGTCCGGACGAACGTTCGCCATGCGATTCTCGGCCAGGCTGGCTGCATAGAGAGAATATATGGAGCCCGCGCAGCGTCGGGGGGAGCAACCGTCGCGGCGTACGGCTGGGAAACTGGTAATGAAAACGAAATTGTGGTGGGCTGCCCGCAGGGGCGCCTGCCGGGAGGTTAGTGTCGAGGGACGCACCCGCGGCGACGAAGCCTGAGATGTTCGGACGCCTCGGCGGAGATTAAAGCCCGCCCGCCCCGCATCGGCGGGGCGAGAGTCGGCATCTGATCGGGTCAGCCAAAATTGCGGCGGTTCGCTGCAAGCGGATGTAAAAGCCCGCAAGGCGGTAGAGACTAAAACGGAAGTGAATGGAGTCGAAGAAACAGGATGGAATCAAAGTGATGTGAAAGTCTGAAACTTGTCGCGACCGGCTGTTTTGGAGGCGAGGGTCCTCCGACCGGTGGGCGACGCAAGAAAGGTCGAAAGATCGAAGGAGCCTGAAATGAGGAAATTGGTATAGATGCAGTATTGAAGTGCCCCGCTGTGATGTGTTCATCGCGGCGGGAAAAGAAAGACAGGCAGTCGCAATGTGCGGTCTGCCGCAAATGAAAACTCTTAATTGAAGAGGAGTGAAGATGATGAAAACGAAAGTATTAACAATTTGTGTATTAGCAGGATTGATTTTGGCAGTTAGTGGTGTTGCTCAGGCGGCCACATTGACTGTGGGGCCTGGTGGTGACTTCACAACTATCCAAGCTGCCATTGATGCCGCCAGCCCCTACGACACCATCAACGTTGCGGCGGGGACGTACAACGAGGAAGTGGAATTCAACAACACCAGGGACGGGATAACGCTGCGCGGCGCCAATGCTGGAATTCCTGGCACTGGCACGCGTGGGGCTGAGTCTATTATTGACAAGAATGAGGCCAATAAGTTCGCTATCGATATTCTGGATGGTGCTGACGGTGTCGTGATTGAGGGCTTCACACTCAAAGCCGGCGATGACATTGTCAATGTCAGGTCGGACAACGTGGTTATCAAGAACTGCATCATAACGCCTTCCTCAGCACCTGTGACAACGACTTCGCCTGGCATCTTTGCATGCGAGAGCGACAACCTGACAGTATCCCATAACTGGATTCTGGACATAGGGGCTGATGGTGGTTGCGGAATGTACCTTGGCTTGGCCACGTATTCAGCCGACATCACTAATAGTCTAATTGAGCATAACCTGATAGAGAACTCAGGTGGTGCAGGGATCCTTTTCAATTACTGCTCAGAAAGTTCGAACAACACCGTAGAGTACAATGAAATCAAGAATGTTGGCCACGATGGCATCAGAACTGCAAATTCTCACAATGTGAATATTCAGTATAACGATATATATGACAGTGCTCGGGACGGCGTCCGGATTATAGGTAATGCCGCTAGCCATTCCATTAATTACAACAACATCTATAGTAGTGTTGGCTACGGAGTAAACAACACGCAGGCTGGAACGACCCTTGATGCCACGAAGAACTGGTGGGGTGACGCAGGCGGACCTGGTATCGGTGGAGTGAATGGAATCACAGCAAATGTTGATGCATCGACATGGCTGGACGGACCATATCCTACAGGTAATGTAGTCCCCGAACCGGCGACGCTTTGCCTGCTTGGTCTTGGCGGACTGGGTCTGCTTCGCAGAAGGAAACGGGCCTGATTTGTTGAAGGTCTGAAGTTTTGACTAGTCAGAGCTTTGACGAAAGCTCGTTAAAGTAGTGTAACGATGGGCCGGTCGCTGCGGCGCGTGATAAACGCCCCCAAGGGGCCGGCCCTTTTTATCTGTAAGTGCAATAATAGAATCATAAAGGAAGTATAAATAATAATGATAACCGAAAGTTAGGAGACAAGCAGATGACCATACATTACGC
>JADHXQ010000134.1 GCA_016782885.1 Phycisphaerae bacterium
GAAAGCCAGGAAGCATCTTCGCGACCTTCGGGCCGAAACGCTCGAACGCGCCCAGGAGGTGATCTCGCGACAGATGAAGACGGCACAGGAAATCGCCGCGCTCCTGGGCGAGACCACCGCCGAAACCAAAGTACTGCTGGTGAAAGTGATGTCCCTTTTCCGGGAAGAGGGGGCCAAATGAGTCTGTACTACGAATGGGGCACGAAACAACTGCGCAAGCACAATGAGGAATTGTGCGGCGACAGCGTTGTAGTTTCGCGCCATCCGAACTCGGTTACAATGGCGCTTTCCGACGGGCTGGGCAGCGGCGTCAAAGCCAACATCCTGGCCACACTGACCACACGCATCGCAATGCACATGCTCGAGAACGAACTTCCGCTGACCGAAGTGGTCGAGACGCTCGGCCAGACGCTCCCGGTCTGCCGCGTGCGGAAACTGGCCTACAGCACGTTCTCCATCGCGCAGTTCTTCCGCAACGGACATACGCGCATCGTCGAATTCGATACGCCCCCGGCGATTATCCTGCGGGATCGGAAGGTCATGCCTCTGGCATCCGAGGACCGCACCATCAGCGACAAGACGATCCACGATTCGGTGGTGGAGCTGAAGCTCGGTGACTGGGTAATCTTCGTCTCCGACGGGGTCCTCAACGCGGGAATCGGCGGCGTCTATCCGCTCGGATGGGGATGGGAGCAGGCCGCAACGTACCTCGAACGGCACGCACATCCGGAGTTGACGGCCGACGACCTCGCCGAGAAACTGGCCGGAACCATCGCCGAGCTTTACGCCGACGCGCCCGGCGACGACGTGAGCATAGTCGTCATCAAGGTGCGGAGGAAACTCGTCGCCACGGTGCTGGCCGGACCGCCGCAGTCGAGCGAAGCCGACCGGTCCGTCCTGAGCGGGTTCATCGAACGCGCCGGGCTGCACGTGGTCTGCGGCGGGACTACGGCCAAGATGATCTCACGCCACATCGGCCAACCGCTCGAAGTGGACCTGGAAACAATGAAACCCAACGTGCCCCCGCTGGCGAGAATGGACAACGTGGATCTGGTCACCGAAGGGATACTCACACTGACCACGGCGGCCAAAATGTTGCGGTCCGGGGCAGGCAAGGACACCGTCAAGTTCGGTACGGACGGCGCCTCGGCGCTGGTGCGCCTGCTGCTGGGCGTGGACCACGTACACTTTATCGTGGGCCTGGCGGCAAACCCCGCCCATCAGAACCCGAACCTGCCGTCCCATTTGAGGATGAAACTCGCGGTTGTCCGGGAGATCGCCGAGGAACTGCAAAACCGGGGCGCCGAAGTCACCGTGGAGTCTGTATAATAGCCCCGAATTCGAGACACGAGGCAAAAACGCCTATGACTGAGAAAACGACAACCCGGGACGAACTCATCGAAGACATCATCGACCGTTACGACGGCGAGACCGGAATGCTTATCCCGATGATGCAGGACCTGCAGACCGAATGCGGTTACCTGCCCGCCGACGAGCTTCGCCGCCTCGCCGAGCGGTTGGACCTTCCGGTAAGCCGCCTCTACGCGGTGGCTACCTTTTACTCCTCATTCCGCCTGGCGCCCAAGGGCCTGCACGAGGTCACCCTCTGCATCGGGACGGTCTGCTACCTCAAGGGCGCCGGGCGCATATCGGAAGCCATCTGCAGCGAATTCCAGGTAGAACCGGGCGGAACCACGCCGGACGGGTTGTTCTCGTACCTTCCGGTCAACTGCGTGGGCGCCTGCGCTCTGGCGCCGGTGATGATAGTGGACGGCGAGTACCACGACGGCGTGAGCGTCGATGCGGCGATGGAAATTCTACGCACGCTGCCCGCGGAAGAGATCGACTCCGAACAGGAGGCACAGACGTGATACAAGCTTCCGGACAGCAACTCGGCAGCGCCTCGGACCTCGAAGCAATCCGTGACCGACTCGGCAAGCAGAGAAGCGATGATGCCAAGTGCGTCAGAATCTGCATCGGCACCGGATGCGCCGCCAAGGGATCTCGTAAACTCTACGAGCTTTTCACCAAGGCGGTCGAAGAAACCGACACTAAAGTCGAGGCCGTCACGTGCGTCGGATGCCACGGGTTCTGCGAACGCGGGCCAATCGTGGTGATCCAGCCTGGAAACGTCTTTTATCAGCGAGTCGAAGAGCCCGACGTAGTCGAGATCTTCCGCGAGACCGTGATCGGCGGACGCGTGGTCGAAAGGCTGCTGTACGAGGACCCCGATACCGGCGACAAGGCCGCCACGTGCGACGAAATCCCGTTCTATAGGGTCCAGGAGCGGATCGTCCTGGCCCACAACGGCGAGATCGATCCGACGAGCATCGAGGAGTACATAGCGGTCGGCGGATACGCCGCTCTGGCCAAGGCGCTGACAACCATGGCGCCGGAGGAAGTCCTTGAAGAAGTCGACCGATCGGGTCTCCGCGGGCGCGGCGGCGGCGGTTTCTCGACGGCACGCAAGTGGCGATCCTGCCGCAAGGCCCCGGGCGACCCGAAGTACGTAATCTGCAACGGCGACGAGGGCGATCCGGGCGCCTTCATGGACCGCAGCATCATGGAGGGCAATCCGCATTCGGTGATCGAGGGCATGATCATCGGGGCATACGCCATCGGTTCGTCGCGGGGATACATCTACGTCCGCAACGAATACCCGCTGGCGGTAGTGCATCTGAAAGGCGCCATCGACGACGCACGCGCAATGGGCCTGCTGGGCGAGAACATCCTGGGCACCGGTTTTTCGTTCGACATCCGGATCAACCGCGGAGGCGGCGCGTTCGTATGCGGTGAATCGACGGCACTGATGGCCTCGCTCGAAGGGCGTCCGGGAGAACCGAGGGCAAAATACGTGCATACCGTCGAGAGCGGACTGCACGCCAGGCCCACAAACCTCAACAACGCCGAAACCTGGGCGAACGTACCTGCGATCATCAACCGCGGGGGCGACTGGTTCGCCTCGATCGGTACGGAAGGCTCGAAGGGAACAAAGGTCTTCTCCCTGGTCGGGCAGGTAGTCAATACCGGGCTCGTCGAGGTCCCAATGGGCATTACTCTGCGACGGATAATCGAGGAAATCGGCGGCGGGGTGAAGGAAGGCGGGACATTCAAGGCCGTCCAGACCGGCGGGCCGTCCGGCGGGTGCATTCCAGCCGAGCATCTCGACACCCGTGTCGATTTCGACGAACTGACAAAGCTGGGCTCGATGATGGGGTCGGGCGGTATGATCGTCATGGACCAGAACAGTTGCATGGTCAACGTCGCGAGATACTTCCTGAATTTCCTGCGCGAGGAATCGTGCGGAAAGTGTACGCCCTGCCGCGAGGGCCTTGCCCAAATGCTGCATATACTGGACCGCATCACACATGGCAAAGGGCAGCAAGGGGACGTCGAAAAACTCGAGCAGCTCGCCGAACTCCTGGAAGTGACCGCGCTGTGCGCCCTTGGTAAGACGGCCGCCAACCCCGTGCTTTCGACGATACGGTACTTCCGCGACGAGTACGACGCTCACATCAACGATGCGAGATGCCCCGCCAAGGAATGCCGCGGACTGTTCCGCTACAAAATAGACGAAGACGAGTGCAAGGCCTGCGGAATCTGCCTGAAGGAGTGCCCCGCCGACGCAATTACCGGCGAGAAGAAGGTTCCACACGTTATCGACCAGGAAAAATGCACCCTGTGCGGAATGTGCTGGGACAAATGCCCCTTCGCGGCGGTCCTCAAGGTTTAACCGAACTGATGGAGACAAAACAACGTGCCGACCGTAACTATTGACGACATCCAGGTGGAAGTGGAACAAGGCGCCACGATACTCGACGCGGCGAACAAGGCCGGCGTCTGGATCCCCACGCTGTGCCACCATCCCGCCGTAACGCCGCAGGCCACCTGCCGGATATGCATGGTCGAGCTGGATCGAGGCGAATGGAAGCAACTGGTGACAGCGTGCAACTATCCCGTCCGCCGCGACATCACCGTCAGCGTGTCCGGCGATAATGCCGTCAAAGCGCGACGCGGCGTGATGGAGTTCATGCTCGCCCGCGCGCCGGACAACGAACAGTTGAAAGCGATCGCCGGGCGAATGGGCGTGGATTCCACCCCCTGGCCGACCGTCACCGTCGCGCAGAGAGACTGCATTCTATGCGGGCTGTGCACCGCCGTCTGCGATGAGGTGCTGGGCCTGGCGGCTATCGGGTTCTCCGGGCGAGGCGTGGATCGCGCGGTCGCCGCGCCGTTCCGCCAGGCGCCCGATGACTGCATTGCCTGCGGCGCATGCCAGGCCGTCTGCCCCGTCGGAACGATACAACTGAGACTCCATGAAGATACCGACGAGATCGAGATCTCCCCGTTCAAGGCGCGGGCAAAGCTGCGCAAGTGCGAACAGTGCGGAGCCCGCGTCGTCAGTGAACCGACGGCCGCAGAGGCCCTGAAAAACGTCAACGTCGACTGGGAAAAAATTCGCAACCTGGCGAAACTGTGCCCGAAGTGCAGACGCATACGGGCCGCCGAGTCGCTTGCTGCTACGGCGAGCGGGACACCAACCAAAGAAATGACCCGATAATACCCGGTTCAGGTGCTGAGAAAGGAAAACTGAAGTGTCGAAAATTATTGCAACCGCAGCCATACGGGGCGCGCACAGGATGGTCGAGCGTGCCGAAGAAGCACTGACCAAGGCGATAGAAGAAAAAGGCAAGGACGCCGCAGTGGCCTATCCGAACACCGCCTACTACCTTCCGATCATGTACCTGTTCCTGGGGCAGAAGGTCGAGAAGCTCGGCGATCTGGAAGAATCTCTGGCCGAGGCGAGAAAGCTGCTGGCGCCCGTGCCAAGCGAGGAGCTGTGGCTGCCGTATCTCGGTAACACTCTCGACGCCGGGGTCGCCACGCTGATCGCCGAGGAGACCATCGAGTCTCTCAAACTGGTGACCGGGCCGAATCCAGTCGACGGTATCTGGCTGGGCTACACCGACGACAGCATCCTCAGGACGCAGGGCATCAAGCTCGTCGACGGGCGGATGCCCGGATTCGCCGCGATCGTCGGAAGCGTACCGACCAACGAACAGGCCGTTCAACTCGTCCGGTCACTGCAGGAGCGGAGCATCCTGGTATTCATGGCCGGGAACAGCAACGGCCGCGCCATCGCCGAACAACTCGCCGAAGAGAAGATCCAGATGGACTGGGACACATTCCTGGTTCCATACGGAAAGGAAATCACCTCAGCGGTCCACGCGCTGAATTTCGCCGCGCGGTCGGCGATGACCTTCGGCGGTATCGAACCGGGCAACATGAAGCAGTCGACCGATATCCTCATGTACAACAAGAACCGCGTGTATGCCTTCGTCCTGGCGCTGGGCGCGGACGATAACGCCGAGTGCGAAGACCAGGTCATCACCGACGAGAAGTACGCGACGGCGGCAGGGGCGATCAACTTCGGCTTCCCCGTCATCTCGGACGTCAACATCCCCGAGATACTTCCGACAGGCGTCTGCACCTACGAGCACGTGGTGTCCAACATACCGGTCGAGAATATAATAACCCGCGCGATCGAGGTCAGGGGACTTACGATCAAGATCGAGAATATCCCGATCCCCGTGCCCTTCGGCGCCGGGTTCGAGGGGGAGCGCGTCCGCAAGGAAGACATGTACGTCCAGTTTGGGGGCAAGTACACAGATGGCTTCGAACTGCTGCGCATGAAGCCGATGGACGAGGTCACCGACGGCAGGATCGAGGTGATCGGTCCGGAAATCGAAGACATGACCGAGGGCGAAGCCTACCCGCTGGGAATCGTTGTCGGAGTGGCCGGCAGGAATTTCCAGGAAGACTTCGAGTCGGTGCTCGAACGCCGGACGCACGAGTACATCTCCTGCGCCAACGGGATATTCCACATGGGACAACGGTCGATCATCTGGGTCCGCATATCCAAGGATGCGCAGGCGAAAGGCTTCAAGATCAAGGATTTCGGCGAGATTCTGGTCGCCAAGATCCACAACGACTTCTCGGCGATCGTCGACCGCGTGGACGTGACGATCTACACGGACCCCGAGAAGATCAAAGAACCTCTGGAAGAAGCCAAAACCGTCTACCACCAGAGAGACGACCGGATCGGCGGAATGACCGACGAGGACGTCGAGGACTACTACTCCTGCACGCTCTGCCAGTCCTACGCCCCCGACCACGTATGCATCGTCACGCCGCAGCGTCTGGGCCTCTGCGGGGCGTATACCTGGCTGGACTGCAAGGCCTCCCACCAGATCAACGCACACGGACCCAACGAACCGGTGCCCAAGGGCACTACCGTGGACGCCGACCTGGGCCAATGGGAGAACATCAACGCTTACATCGCGGGCAAGTCCAACGGAAACCTGGACAAATTCAGCGCCTACTCGATGCTCGTGGACCCGATGACGTCCTGCGGGTGCTTCGAGTGCATCGCGGGCATCATGCCCGAGGCCAACGGCGTGATCATCGTGGACCGCGACTGCCAGTCAATGACGCCGATCGGCATGAAGTTCTCGACGCTTGCCGGCCAGATCGGCGGCGGCGTACAGACGCCGGGGTTCGTGGGCATCGGCAAGCTTTACATAACCAGCCCGAAGTTCATCTCCGCCGAGGGCGGTATCGAACGGGTCGTCTGGATGCCAAGGGCCCTCAAGGAAGAAATCAGCGACAGGCTCAAGAAACGGCTTGAGGACATCGGGAAGCCCGAGCTTTACGACATGATCGCCACTGAAGAAGACGCCGAAGACCCGGATTCCCTCCTGGAATTCCTCACGAAAGTCGGACATCCCGCCCCGACGATGGCGGCAATGATATAAGGAGATCGCACCATGGCTATGACTGGAATGGACATCTACAAGAACCTGCCGAAATCAAACTGCAAAGAGTGCGGGTTCCCCACGTGCCTGGCGTTCGCGATGCAGGTCGCCGCCAAGCAGAAAGCACTGACCGACTGTCCGCAGCTTTCCGACGAGGCCAAAGATGCATTCGCCGACGCGTCGGCCCCGCCGATGAAGCTGGTGCATATCGGGCCTGAAGGAGATGCGCAAGTCAAAATCGGGCAGGAAACCGTCATGTTCCGTCACGAGGATAAGTTCTACAACGCCTCGGCGCTGGCGGGCAAGGTAGCGGCGTCCCTCTCCGACGAAGAGGCCTCCGCCAGGCTCCGGCAGATCAACGAGGCGGCATTCTCCCGGATCGGGCAGGACATCTCGGTGTCAATGGCCGCGGTCGAGGTAGAAGGCCTGTCGGCAGATGCGGCGGCAGGAAGGGCCAAAACACTGGCCGACGCCAGCCGCGTACCGCTGATACTGATGGGCTCCGATCCGGCGGTAGTCGCCGCGGCTGCCGGCGCAATCGCCGACAAGAAGCCGTTGATCTACCAGGCGACTGCTGACAACGCCGAAGCCATGATCAAGGTCGCCGCCGACAACAAGTGCCCGCTGGCGGCAACCGCCGATACGCTCGAGGAACTCGCCGACCTGGCCAGGTCCGCCGCCGACGCCGGAGTGGGCGACGTGGTGCTCTCCTTCGACGGACGCGATACCGCAAAGACCCTCCGCAACATCACCTCGGCGCGGCGGGCGGCGCTGAAGAAGAACTTCCGCGCGCTGGGATTCCCCGCCATGGTCGACGCGGCGTGCGACGACCCGTTCAAGGAGACGGTGCTGGCCGCAACGTTCACCGCCAAGTACGCCGGTATCATCATCATCAACGGGCTTGACGGAAGCGAACTGATCCCGCTGCTGACGGCGGCACAGAACATCTACACCGATCCGCAGGTGCCCAACACCGTCGAAGCCAAACTCTACGAGGTCGGCGACGTCACCGACAGTTCGCCGGTGCTGTTCACCACGAACTTCGCCCTGACGTACTTCAGCGTCGAAGGCGAGGTCGAGCGGTCGAAGGTGCCCAGCTACATCTGCGTGGTCGACACCGAAGGGCTCGGCGTGCTGAACGCATACGCCGGCGACAAGATCTCGCCGGAGAAAGTGGTCAAGACGCTCGGCGAACAGAGCGTCGCCGACAAGGTCAAGCACCGCAAGCTGATCATACCGGGGCTGCTGCCCCCCTTCCGCGCCGAAATCGAAGATACCTCGGAGTGGAAGGAAGTCATAATCGGCCCGGAAAGCGCCACCGGCATCCCCAGGTTCCTCGCGGAGAACTGGAATTAAGGACGGTTTTTCACGGGCCTTAAGGCTCGCATTCAGAGTCCCCGGGAAGCTTGCTCATGCAGGCCGACAGGCAGCGAGAGCCCCATTCAGGTAAGCAGGTAATGGCCGACTGCACAATCGTTTTTGCGCCGCTGGAGACAACCGTCACCGTACCGACGGGGACAACGCTCCTTGAAGCCGCCGGAAAGGCAGGCATCTCCATAGACAGCGTCTGCGGCGGCGACGGTATCTGCGCGCGATGCAAGATGATCGTTACGCAGGGTGAGGTCGGCGGCGACGCGACTGCCCTTCTGACGCGCGAGGAGATCCGGCGCGGTGTGGTCCTGGCGTGTCAGTCTACCGTCCAGAGCGATCTGAACGTAGAGATACCCCAGGAAACGCGAGCAGTCGAGAAGGTCGTTATCGACGAGGACGCCCAACGGTTCCGGGCCCTGGGCGCGGGCATCGAAGAACGGGCCTTCGCAAAGTCGCCCATCACCAGCAGGGTCCTGCTGAAAATGGACCCGCCCACGCTCGAAAACAACCTCGCCGACTGCCAGCGCATCCGAACTCACCTGGAGAAACTCGCCGGCGTCTCGTCGGTGCAGACGGGGCTGAAGGTGATCCAGCGCATGCCCCGGATACTCAGGGACAGCAACTATACGGTCACCGCGACCATCGGGCGGAGAAGGGGCGTCGCGGAACTCATGGATATCGAACCGGGAGACACCTCCGCGAAAAACGTTATCGCCGTGGTGGACGTCGGGACCTCGACGATCGTCGTACACCTGGTGGACTCGGCAACGACCGAGACCATCGGCGCCGAGGCGTGTTTCAACTCCCAGGCAACGTACGGCCGGGAAGTGACCGCCCGCATGATCGCCGCCGAGAAACGCGGACCCCAGCGACTCCAGCACCTCCTGGTCGAGGACATCAACTCGCTGATCTCCGCGCTGGCTGCGGCCCGCGGCGTCAACCCCAGGGACATAACCGCCGTCGTCTGCGCGGGCAACACGGCGATGACGCACTTCCTGCTGGGCCTGCCCACCGACAACATCCGGCGCGAGCCCTACATTGCGGTAACCACCGAACCGCCGCCCTTCCGCGCGGCGGAAGTCGGAATCAAGATCAACCCCAGGGGCCTGCTGTTCACCGTTCCGGGCATCGGCGGATGGGTTGGCGGAGATCTTGCAGCCGGAATACTCGCCACCGGAATGCACGATATGGACGGTATCGGAATGCTGATCGACGTGGGCACAAACGGCGAGGTCATCATCGGGAACTCCGAATGGCTTATCGCCTGCTCGGCGTCGGCAGGACCGTGCCTCGAAGGCGCGGGCGTCAAGTGCGGGATGATGGCCACCAGGGGCGCCATCGAAAAAGTCTACCTCGACGGAAAGGACATCCGTTACGACGTGATCGGCGGCGGGAAGCCCGACGGCATATGCGGATCGGGCATCATCGACGTCATCGCCGTAATGCTCAAAAAGGGCATCATCGACCGCGCGGGCAAGCTGATCAAAGCCTCCGACCCGGGCCTGCATTTCAAGAAAGAACACGGGAGATTCGAACTGGCCTCGAAGCGCGAAACACTGAGGGGCAGGCCCGTCTGCATCTTCCAGGAAGACATCGATAACATCGTTACGGCCAAGGCGGCGATCTTCGCGGCCGCCAAGATAATGCTCGACCGCCTCGACCTGAAGTTTTCGGATGTCAGCACGCTGATGATCGCCGGCGGGTTCGGAAGCTACATCAGCCTCGAAAGCGCCACGGCGATCGGGCTTCTGCCCGACCTGCCCGGGGCGAAGACGCTTTACGTGGGCAATACGTCGATCTGGGGAGCGAAGCTGGCGGCGCTTTCCGGCGAGGCCCGCGAGGCCCTGCGCAATATCGTCGCCAGGACCACCTATTACGACCTGATGGGAACCGACGACTACGTGGACCAGTTCAAGCAGGCCATGTTCCTTCCGCACACCAACATCGAATTGTTTCCGTCGGCGACGACGCCAACTGACCCCGCAACGGAGGCCTCCTGAAATGGCCAAGACAATCGCGGTAACGGGCAAGGGAGGCGTGGGCAAGACCACCATAGCCGCCCTGATAATCAGATGGCTCCGGGAAAACACGCCCGGCCCGATCCTGGCGCTCGATGCCGATCCCGACTGCAACCTCGCTACCGTGCTGGGCGTCGAAATCGAATCGACCATCGGCGACCTCCGCGAGGATATGCTCAAGCAGATCAAGGACTTCCCGCCGGGAATGTCCAAGGAGAATTACGTCGAGTCCGGACTGCACCAGCTCATTACCGAAACGCCCAAGGTCGACCTGATAACCATGGGACGCGGCGAGGGGTCCGGGTGCTACTGCTTCATCAACAACCTCCTCCGCAAATTCGCCGACGACCTGCTTCCGGCGTACAAATGGATGGTCATGGACAACGAGGCCGGACTGGAACACCTCAGCCGCCGGACGGCGGCGTTCATCGATCACCTGATAGTCGTGGTGACGAACAATCCCCTGGCCATCGACTGTGCGGTCAGGGTCGATCAGTTGCTCGACGATCTCGACAGGGACGTTCGAAACAGGCACTTTGTACTGAACGCCGTGCGGGAAGATCGGATTCCGATCGTAATGGAAAAGATGTCGAACCTGGGCATGGAACACCTGGCGACTATCCCGCACGATGACACCGTCGAGGAAGCTGTCTTCCGCGGCGAGTCGCTCTATACCCTTGCCAATACACCCGCGATAACGATAATCGATCAAATGATGCGTAAGATAGGAGCAGGCTAATGGAAGTTACGGACATAAAAGAGAAGTGGACTAACAAGATTCGCACGGTCACCATCGGCGCGACGGCCGATGAGGGCGGAACGCGAGCAAACACTGTCACCGTCGGCGGCGAGACAACTCTGCCCTTCCTGACGTTTGAGGGCGAAATCCCCAACCGGCCTGTCATCGCCGGAGCCATCGCCGACGTCGTGCCCGAAGGCTGGCCTCAGATACTGAAGGACGCCATCGGCGACGTGATAAACTCCCCGGCGGAATGGGCCCAGAAATGCGTCGAGGAGTACAAGGTCGACCTGATCAGCCTCAAGCTGATAGGCGGCGACCCGGCCGGGGCGAACCGCGGCCCGTCGGAGTGTGCCGAGACCGTCAAGTCCGTCCTCGAGGCCGTCGACGTGCCCCTGATATTCTGGGGCTGCGACGACGAGGAGAAGGACAACGAACTGCTGATGGAATGCTCGCACGCCGCCAAGGGCGAGAAATGCCTGATCGGCTCGGCGACCGAATCCAACTACCGGACGCTGGGCGCGATCGGGACGGCAGACAAGCACAAGGTCATCGCCGAGGCGCCGGTGGACATCAACATCGGAAAGCAGGTCAACATCCTGCTCCAGGATGCGGGCTTCTCGCTCAATGACGTTGTGATGTGCCAGGTAACCGCCGCCCTTGGCTACGGTTTCGATTACGTCTACACGATTTTCGAGCGGGTCCGGATCGCCGGCCTCAAGGGCGACGACCTGATGGCGCTGCCGCAGATCGCCAACGTCGGGTGGGAAACGTGGAAGGTCAAGGAGGCCCTGCAGGACGACGATGTGCTGCCCGGATGGGGCAAGCTCGCGGATCGCGGTCCAATGTGGGAAACGACCGCCGCCACGGGTTACCTGCACGCCGGCGCCGACATCCTGACGCTGGCACATCCCAAATCCATCGCCGCGATGCGCGAGGCCATCGATGAACTGATGGCTAACTGAAAAGAAAGGACAGCAAGATGATCTTTATTGGTGAACGGATAAACACGGGCTTCAAAGACATCAAGCAGGCGGTCATGGACAAGGACCCCGCACCGCTGCAGGAATGGGCGAAAAAGCAGGCTGAAGCGGGCGCCACCTTCCTTGACGTGAACCTCGGCGCGGTGTCGGCCGACCCCGCCGACATGTGCTGGATGATCGAGACCGTGCAGGACGCAGTCGAAACGCCTGTCTGCATCGACACCAACAAGCCCAACATACTCGCCGAGGCCATCAAGGTCGCACGCCCCGGCGCGCTGATAAACTCGACGACCGCCGCCGATGAGAAACTCGACTCGATGATGCCCGTCGCCGCCGAGCATAACGCCTCGATCATCGGCCTGGTCATGGACGAAGCCGGCACGCCAAAGAACGTCGACCAGCGGGTCGAAAACGCCGGGAAGATACTCGCAAAGGCGATGGAACTCGGAATGTCGCCGGATCGCGTCTTCCTCGACCCGATCGTCATGCCCCTGAAGTACATGCAGGACCAGTCGAAGAACATCCTGGAGGC
>JADHXQ010000035.1 GCA_016782885.1 Phycisphaerae bacterium
TGTATCTGTTCCACGGACTGATCCTTTCAAAAAGCGCAGTTGAAAGCGGGACCGGAAAAGATTCCAGGTCCCGCTTAAAATATCGACCGAATCGCAAACATTACATAAATTCGGCTGCGGCTGCAAAGGCTCTCCCGGCAGCTTGTATGGTAAACTCGACATCGGCGTCGGTATGGGCGGCGGAAACCAGCATCGCCTCGAACTGACTTGGCGCGAGGTAAACTCCCGCGTCAAGCATTGCGTGAAAGTATGCGGCGTGCGCCTTGGGGTTGGATACCGATGCGGACGCGAAGTCGGTTACGGGCCCGGGCGTGAAGAAACAGCACATCATCGCCCCGGCGCGATTGAAGCATACTTTCGACCCGATACCGGCATCTGTCGCCGCGGCCTGCATCCCGGCGGCGATCTCGCCGGAAACGGCTTCGAGGCGTTCGTAGAAACCTTCTTCCCTCAGTTCGGCGAGCGTCGCCAGCCCGGCAGCCATCGCCGCGGGATTGCCCGACAGCGTTCCAGCCTGGTATACGTCCCCTATCGGCGCCAGGTTCTGCATGATATCGGCCCGCCCTCCGAACGCGCCTACAGGCATGCACCCGCCAATGATCTTGCCCAGCGTTGTCAGGTCGGGCCTGACGCCATAGAGGCCCTGTGCCCCGCCGTAGCCCACGCGGAAACCGGTTATCACTTCGTCAAAGATCAGCAGGGTATCGTGAGTGTCGCACAGGTCGCGAAGGCCTTGAAGATATCCCGGGCCCGGGAGCACCACTCCCATATTGCCCGCGATCGGCTCGACGAGAACGGCCGCTACCTCTGTTGGATTCTCCTCGAGAATGGCCTGGACGCCGGCAAGGTCGTTGTATTCGACGAGCAGCGTCGCCGCAGCCGCACCGGCCGGTACGCCCGGACTCGACGGCGTCCCCAGCGTCGCGGCGCCACTGCCCGCGGCGACCAGGAATGAATCGGCATGACCGTGATAGCATCCGATACACTTGATGATCTTGTCGCGTCCGGTAACACCGCGCGCGAGCCTGACGGCGCTCATGACCGCCTCGGTACCGCTGGAGACAAAGCGGACCTGGTCGATCGATTCGATCGCCGCGACCACCGCGGAGGCCAGCTTCGTCTCGATCTCGGTCGGCGCTCCGTATGTTGTACCGTTGCGGACGGCCTTGTTGATCGCGGTGACGACCGGCTCGGAGGCGTGCCCGAGTATCGCCGGACCGTATCCGCAGACGTAATCGACGTACGTGTTGCCGTCGATGTCGGTGATCTGCGAGCCCTTGGCTTTGGCGATTACCGGTGGCGTTCCGCCGACGGCCGCAAAAGCACGCACCGGGGAGTTAACGCCTCCGACCAGCACTTTGCTCGCGTGTGCGAAGGCGGTTTCAGATTTTTCGGTTCTTCTTGCCATGTTGTTATCAGCCCGAAGTCACGCGGGCTTCTCCTTCGACGCCCCTCGATCGCCGACTATTTTACCACCAGATTTACCATGCGGTTGGGGATTACTATTTCTTTTATGATTTCCTTGTCTTCAATGGCCGCGGCTACTTTGGGGTCGGCTTTGGAGGCTTGGATTATCTGGTCGTTGGTCGCATCCGCGTCGACGGTTATGCGGCCCCTTAACTTGCCGTTTATCTGCACGGGCAGTTCGATCGTATCGACTGCGAGCATCGCCTCGTCGAACGCCGGCCAGGGCTCGTACGCCAGCGTCTTTTCGTGGGCGAGTATGCTCCAGAGTTCCTCGCATATGTGCGGGGCCATCGGCGCCAGGAGCAGCAGGAACCGCTCGGCCTGGTCGACAGCGAGGCTGCCGGCGCGATAGACCGCGTTGACAAACTCGGTAAGCGCCGCGATGGCGGTGTTGAACTTCAAGGCGTCGTAGTCCTCTCCGACTTTCTTGATGAGCTTGTGAAGCTCCCGTTCGATATCCTCGTCTCGCCCGCCTCCGATCAGCGGTTCGGTGACGTTGCCGTCTGAATCTTCGTCGCCGGCGACCATCCGCCACGCTCGCCGCAGGAACCTGTGCATTCCGGGGATGTCTCGCGTGTTCCACGGTTTAGAGGCGTCCAGCGGGCCCATGAACATTTCGTAGAGCCTGAAGGTGTCGGCCCCGTATTCGGCGATAACGTCGTCGGGATTCACCACGTTCTTGAGGCTCTTGGACATCTTCTCGACCGACTCGCTCAGCTCGGCGCCGGTCGATTTCTGCACGGGCTTGTCGCCGGAGAGGTCTACATCGTCGTACCCGACGTAGACGCCGCGAGGATCGCGATACGCAAAACTGCGGATCATACCCTGGTTGAACAGTTTCCCGAACGGTTCGGGCGAGGTCACGTGCCCCAGGTCGTACAGCACCTTGTGCCAGAACCTCGCATAGAGCAGGTGCAGCACGGCGTGCTCGGCGCCGCCGATGTAGAGGTCCACGCCGCCGATCGGATTTTCCCGCGACGGTCCCATCCAGTATTTCTCGATTTCCGGATCGCAGAAATCCGAATCGTTATCGGGATCGAGATACCGCAGGTAATACCAGCACGATCCGGCCCACTGGGGCATGGTGTTCAGTTCTCGTTTCGCCTCGCCGCCGCAGGTGGGGCAGAGGACGTTGAGCCAGTCGGCGACCTTGCCCAGCGGCGGACTTGGCGGCGCGTCAGGGTCGTCGCTGACGGCCGGGGAGAAATCATCGATCTCGGGCAGTTCCAGGGGCAGGTCGCCGGGGTTCAGCGGCACGCTGTGGCATTTGGAGCAGTTGATGATCGGGAAAGGCTCGCCCCAGTATCGCTGGCGTGAGAACAGCCAGTCGCGAAGTTTGTAGTTTGTGGCGAAGCGCCCGGCGCCATCGGCCTCAAGCGACTCGGTGATCTGCCGCTTGAACTCGGCGGTCGGAAGCCCGTCATACTTACCGCTATTGATCGCCGTACCTTCGCCAACATAACCCTGCCAGTCGACCCCCTCGGGAGGGCCGACGACCTGCACAATCGGAAGATCGAACTTCCTGGCGAACTCGAAGTCGCGCGTGTCGTGTGCGGGAACGGCCATGATCGCGCCCGTGCCGTAACCCATCATCACGTAGTCCGCCACCCAGATCGGTATCTTCTCGTGGTTGACGGGATTGATCGCATATGCGCCGGTGAAGCAGCCTGTTTTTTCCTTGGCGTCGGCGGTCCGTTCGAGTTCCGACTTACCGGCCGCCGCTCTGACGTAGTCCCGCACGGCCGGTCGACAGTCGTCGGTGGTTATGGCGCCCACCAGCGGGTGCTCGGGGGCGAGCACCATGTAAGTGGCGCCAAACAGCGTGTCGGGGCGCGTGGTGTAAACGTCGATGATCTCGTCGCTTCCATCGATGGGGAAAGTCACTTCGGCGCCCTGGGACTTGCCGATCCAGTTGCGCTGCATGATCTTGACCGACTCGGGCCAGTCCAGCGCATCAACATCATCGAGCAGACGGTCGCAATACGCGGTAATCCGCAGCATCCACTGCTTGAGGTTCCGGCGGAACACCGGGTGGTCGCCGCGGTCGCTGCGCCCTTCGTTGGTGACCTCCTCGTTGGAGAGCACCGTACCCAAAGCCGGACACCAGTTGACCGGCACCTCGTCCACATACGCCAGGCGCTGGGCGTCGATCACCTGGCGCTTCTGGTCGTCGTCGAGATCCGTGAAGCGCACGGTATCGGCCTGCGTACCTACAACCGCCGCCACATCTTCACCGTACGGCGGGGTCACCGCGTTGCCGAAGAAATCGAGCACGAGTTGCCCGCTCTCGAGATAGTCGACCAGTTCGCCGATCGGCCTGGCTGAATTCGTCTCCGGATTGTACCAACTGTTGAACAACTGGAGGAATATCCACTGCGTCCAGCGGTAGTACTTCACATCGGTAGTGGCAAGGCGGCGGGACCAGTCGTACGAGAAACCGAACATCTTGATCTGGCGCTCGATGTTGGCGATGTTGTCGTCCGTTGTCCTGGCCGGGTGTACACCGTGCTCGACGGCGTACTGCTCGGCCGGAAGGCCGAACGAGTCATAACCCATCGGGTGCAGCACGTTGTAGCCCTTCATCCGGGCGTAGCGGCAGACGATGTCGGTGGCGGTATAACCCTCCGGATGCCCCACGTGCAGACCGGCGCCGCTGGGATAGGGGAACATATCGAGGACGTAAAGCTTGGGCTTGTCGACGAAATCCGGGGCGCCGGGGTTCGGCTGGACAAATGTCCGGTTATCGTCCCAGTATTTCTGCCATTTCGATTCGATGGCCCCAAAGTCATATCCGGGCATAGTCGCTCCTGCAGATGCGCCACTGGCGATCAACTGTTACTGTATGAAAATCCCGAAAGTTGCGCTTTCGGCGAGTCAATTTCTACGTCACGGGCTCGCGGAAGTCAAGCCGACTCGATTCCCTCGCAGGGCCGCACCGGGCGAAATCATCGACATCGGGCGAATTTCACTGTTGACCGAAGGCCCGGTTGGTTATGCTGAACGCCATGGGATTAGCGCCTACTACAGGGTTATTCGTCTTCATCGCGGCGGTTCTGGCGATCTCCGCGGGCACTATATCGTACGCGATTGCATGGATCGGACGAAAACTTAACCGCCAGGAGGAGCCCAAGCGATCGGGCCTGGCCAGGTGGACCAGGCGCGACGTGCTGGGGATGGCGGGAGGAGGAGTCGCGTGCATCGTCTGGGGAGGGTTCCTCGAGCCTTATCGCCTTGAGGTCACGCGGACGCGAATCGTCTCGCCAAAACTCCGCGGAGCCAGGAGGCCCGTGCGAATCGTGCATATCTCGGACCTGCACTGCGACCCGAAGACCCGAAATGAACTCAAGTTGCCCCCCTTGATAGCCTCCCTCTCGGCGGACCTGATCGTATATACGGGCGATTCGATCAACTCTCCCGAAGGCCTGGCCAACTTCCGCCGCTGCCTGACGGAGATCGCGAAAATCGCTCCCACATTCGTCTCGCGGGGTAATTGGGACACCTACTTCGGTCCGATTGACTATTTCGGCGACACCGGCGCAACAGAACTGCACGGCGCCAATCATCGTCTCGATATCGCCGGTGCGCATCTGTGGGTAGCCGGCGCGGGAATCATGGACGCGCGGATGCTGCATCCGGCAGCCAAAGTTCTGGATAGCGCACTGGAGGGGATTCCCGAAGAAGATTTCAAGGTTTTCCTCTACCACTCTCCCGACCTGATTTACTCACTGGTGGATCGCGGAGTCGATCTGCACTGCGCCGGTCACACTCACGGCGGGCAGGTAGCCATGCCGTTTTACGGCGCGCTGGTGACGGCATCACAGTACGGTAAACGGTTTGAAGCGGGCCTTTATCGCGAGCACAACACGCACCTGTACGTCAACCGGGGCATCGGAATGGAAGGCCGCGCCCCGAGAGTGCGTTTCTGGTGCCGCCCCGAAGTCAGCCTCATCGAAATCGCACCGGCGGGTTCTCCAGCCACGGATTAACACGGACAAAAATTTCTACTACGGCAACGGCAACGGCAACGGCTTTTTTACCACGGAAAACACGGAAAGCACGGATATAGAAACGGCAACGGCGTACGGCAATGACAACGGCAACGGCAATGGTCACAATAACAAGCGTTCTTTGATCCCAAGGGGTAAGAATATGACAGAGTTGATATTGAGAGACGAGAGTTATGCGATACGGGGAGTGGTGTTTGAGGTCTATCGTGAGATGGGATGCGGTTTTCTTGAAGCCGTTTATCAGGAGTGCATGGAGAAGGAACTGGCTGAACAGAGTATTCCTTTTGAGGCCCAGAAGGAACTGACGCTGACATACAAAGGCGAGCCTCTCGAACAAGTCTACAAAGCAGACCTGATCTGTTACGGCCAAATCCTTGTTGAACTGAAAGCGGCAAAAGCTACTACCTCCGAACACCGCGCACAAATCCTCAACTACCTCAGCGCCGCCGGCCTCCGGTTGGGCCTTCTCGTAAACTTCGGATCACACCCCAAAGCAACAATCGAAAGACTGGTCCTATAGTCTGTTCTCCGTTACCGTTTCCATGTCCGTGTTTTCCGTGGTAAAAAAGCCGTTGCCGTTGCCGTCGCCGTCGCCGTTTCCATGTCCGTGCTTTCCGTGTTTTCCGTGGTAAAAAGCCGTTGCCGTTGCCGTCGCCGTTGCCGTACGCCGTTTCTATATCCGTGCTTTCCGTGTTTTCCGTGGTAAAAAAGCCGTTGCCGTTGCCGTCGCCGTCGCCGTACGCCGTTTCTATATCCGTGCTTTCCGTGTTTTCCGTGGTAAAAAAGCCGTTGCCGTTGCCGTACGCCGTTGCCGTCGCCTTTACAAAATCGATGTAATCCGTGTTCATCCATGTCTAAAACCAAACCCTCCATTGAACCTCCGAAGGCGTAACGATATAGTGCTCCCATGCAAAGAGTCAGAGTAAAAATCGAGGGCCTGATGGACCCGACCACTGCCGTCAAGATCGCGCAGATGGGCGCCGATGCGATCGGGATGGTCTTCGCCGAATCCCCCCGTCGCATCGCGCCGGAACTGGCGCGGGCAATCACCGATATCCTGCCCCCGTGGGTGGCTGCCGTCGGCGTGTTCGTAAACGAAGACCCCGACGTGATCAACCGCGTCGTCGAAAAGTCGAGAATCGGTTACGTGCAGCTCCACGGCGACGAAGACCCCGACGTTGTCGCCCGCATCTGCGCGCCCTGCATCAAGGCATTCCGCGTGCGCAACGAGCAGTGGCTGGATGAAGTGAGCCACTGGGCGGCTGCGGTCTCGGCGCCGTCGAACCTGGCGGCCGTCCTGCTGGACGCATACGCCCCGGACGTTCGCGGAGGCAGCGGGCGGCAGTTCAACTGGGACATGGTAGCCGACGCCCGCGCCGCGGGAGCACTTGCCGGTATAGACCCGATTATCCTGGCCGGCGGGCTCGACTCATCGTGCGTTTCGCGGGCCATTGACCTGGTCCAACCATGGGCGGTGGACGTCGCCAGCGGCGTCGAAAGCTCGCCCGGCGCCAAAGATCTCCTCAAAGTCGAAGACTTCATCCGCGCCACACAAGAAGGGGACGAACTGCGGACGAACTTCTGGCTCTAAAGTCGCCGGCAGGTCTCAAATGCTGGACAATTACACTCGATTCGAGTAACATGGCTCCTCGCGGACAAACCGCCGGACGGAATCAACCCAAGGAAAGCTACAGATGACTGAGACCCAGACAACAACCGACTACGAAGTTAAGGATATATCGCAGGCCGATTTCGGTCGAATCGAAATGTCGATCGCCGAGCACGAGATGCCCGGACTGATGGCCACCCGCCGGAAGTACGGTCCGGACAAACCGCTCGACGGCGCCCGGATCATGGGCTCGCTGCACATGACCATCCAGACGGCTGTTCTGATCGAGACGCTCAAGGAACTCGGCGCCGACGTGCGATGGGCGTCGTGCAACATTTTCTCGACCCAGGACCACGCCGCGGCGGCGATTGCGGCGAGCGGTACGCCGGTATTCGCCTGGAAAGGCGAGACGCTGGACGAGTATTGGGACTGCACGCTCAAGGCGCTGACCTGGCCCGGCGGGAAGGGTCCGGAACTGATCGTGGACGACGGCGGCGACGCGACGCTGATGATTCATCGCGGGTATGCGGGCGAAGAGAACCCCGCGATCCTCGACGAGCCGACCGGCAACAAGGAACTGCAGATCGTCAATCGCGTTCTCAAGGGGCGCCTGGCCGAGGATCCGCAGTTCTGGCATCGCGCGGTGGCCGACTGGAAAGGCGTGTCCGAAGAGACCACCACGGGCGTCCACCGGCTCTACCAGATGATGGAAGCCGGCAAGCTGCTCGCGCCGGCGATAAACGTCAACGATTCGGTCACCAAGAGCAAGTTCGACAACGTTTACGGCTGCCGCGAATCGCTGGTCGACGGTATCAAGCGGGCCACCGACGTGATGGTCGCCGGAAAGGTCGCGTGCGTGTGCGGTTACGGAGACGTGGGCAAGGGATGCGCCGAGACGCTCAAGAACCACCGCGCGCGGGTATGGGTCACCGAGATCGACCCGATCTGCGCCCTGCAGGCGTGCATGGCCGGATACAAAGTCGCCACCGTCGAAGACGCCCTGGCCCACGCGAACATCTACGTGACCACCACGGGCAACTGCGACATCATCACCGCGGAGCACATGTCAAAGATGAAGGACCAGTCGATCGTCTGCAACATCGGGCACTTCGACAACGAGATCCAGGTCGATGCTTTGCGCGAGTGGCCCGGTGTGGTGCATACGAACATCAAACCAGGCACCGACATGTTCACCTTCCCCGACGGGCACTGCATCTACATGCTGGCCGAAGGACGCCTGGTGAACCTCGGATGCGCCACGGGACACCCGAGCTTCGTAATGTCCAACAGCTTCACCAACCAGACGCTTGCCCAGATCGACCTCTGGACCAACCAGCGCGAAATAGGCGTATACTGCCTCGACAAGAAACTCGACGAAGAAGTCGCCCGCCTGCACCTGGACCAACTCGGAGCCAAACTGACGGTCCTCTCGCGGGAACAGGCGGATTACATCAACGTACCGGTAGAAGGTCCCTACAAACCCGATCACTACCGGTATTAAGAAATCGGATTCACAACCAACGACCGCCCACGGACCGCAATCCGTGGGCTTTTTTTCGCGCGCGTGCAACCACCCCAACGATTTAGTATCATCGGGGCGCCTTAAACGAGAATACTGTCATGAGCGAAAAACTGGACGGAAAAGTCGCCGTAGTCACCGGCGCCGGACGCGGTATCGGAAGAGTAATCGCACAAACCCTCGCCGACAACGGAGCCCGTGTCGTAGTTGCCGCCCGAACGAACAGAGAGATCCTGTCGCTCGCCGCGAAAATCACTCGCGATGGCGGGAAAGCCGCCCCGATCTACGTGGACATAACAAACGAAGCCAGCGTCGAGAAATTGTTCGCCACCATCGACGATGATTTCGGACGGGTCGACATACTGATCAACAACGCCGGAATGGGCGTCTTCTCGCATATCGTCGACTGCAGTAGCGAGGACTTTGACCGCGTGCTGGCGGTCAACGCCGGCGGTACGTTCCTCTGCAGCCGCGAGGCCCTCAAACGGATGATCCCGCGGAAGAGCGGATACATAATCAACATTTCCAGCATTCTGGGCATCAGGGCCTACGTTAACCAGGGCGCCTACACGGCTGCAAAACACGGTGTCATGGGCCTTACGAAAACGCTGGCGATAGAGTCCCAGCCCCACGGTATCCGTGTCAGCGCCATCCTGCCCGGCGGGGTGAACACCGAGATGATCCAAAAATCGCGCCCGGACCTGGACGTATCGGACCTTCTCGAGCCCGAAGATATCGCCGGCGCGGTGATGTACCTCCTGGGCCTCTCGGAGAAAGCTTCGGTCGACCAGATCTACATCCGCCGCAGAAACAGCTCGCCGTTCTGATAAAACCGTGGAATTTCCGGAGAAGAATCGCTATCTTCGTCGTCTTGACTTTTGAAAAACTCAGGAGAGCTAATCATGACCGAAGCGTTTGCAGGCATCCCGAAAATCCACTACGAAGGCCCGGAATCGAAAAATCCCCTGGCATTCAAACATTACAATCCCGTCGAAGAAGTTGACGGTAAGACGATGGCGGAGCACCTGCGTTTCTCGGTGGCCTACTGGCACGCGTTCCGCAACGGATGCGCCGATCCATTCGGCGGACCGACACGCCTGATGCCCTGGGACGACGGGTCAGACTCGGTCGAAAACGCGCAGAATCGCGCTCGCGCAGCCTTTGAATTCTTCGAGAAACTGGGAGTCGGGTTCTACTGCTTCCACGACCGAGACGTGGCGCCCGAAGGGGCGACGCTCGCTGAATCGAACGCCAACCTCGACGCGGTGGTCAAAGTACTCAAGGAAGAGCAGGAACGCACGGGCATCAAGCTGCTGTGGGGAACGGCATGCCTGTTCGCCAATCCGCGTTTCATGCACGGAGCGTCAACAAGCCCAAATGCAGACGTGTTCGCATTCTCCGCCGCCCAGGTCGCCAAGGCCATGGAAGTAACACACGAACTCGGCGGACTCGGTTACGTTTTCTGGGGCGGGCGCGAGGGCTATAAGAGCCTCCTGAACACCGACCTCGGGCGCGAACTGGACCACATGGCCAGGTTCATGCGGATGGCGGTCGATTACAAGAAGCAGATCGGTTTCACCGGCCAGTTCTATATCGAGCCCAAGCCCAAAGAGCCCACGAAACACCAGTACGATTTCGATTCGGCCACGTGCCACGGATTCCTGACAGCCAACGGGCTGGACGGCGACTTCAAGTTGAACATCGAGGCCAATCACGCCACGCTGGCGGGGCACACCTTCCAGCACGAGTTGGAATTCGCCGCGTCGGTGGGCCTGCTCGGATCGGTCGACGCCAACCGCGGCGACCCGCAGCTGGGATGGGACACCGACCAGTTCCCCACCGACATTTACGACACGACGGCCGCGATGCTGACGATCCTCAAAAACGGCGGGTTCACCACCGGCGGATTGAACTTCGACGCGCACGTCGCCCGCGAAAGCTTTGAACCGGTCGACCTGTTCTACGCCCACATCGGCGGCATGGACGCCTTCGCACGCGGACTGAAAGCCGCCTCCGCCATCCGCGCCGACGGACTGATAGACGACTTCGTCACCCAGCGCTACGCGAGTTGGGACGCGTCAATAGGAGCGGACATCGAAGCGGGCAACGTCGGTTTCGCCGAGTTGAGTCAGTACATGCTCGACAAGGGCGATTCGGATCCCAATATCTCGGGAAGAGTGGAATACCTCGAGAACATCCTCAACGAATACATCTGATCCGAAGGCGGTGAAAATCCGCGACGAGTACACAATCACAACGACAGCCCGCAGATAGCAATAGCTATCTGCGGGCTTTGTCATTGGCGCTGGGATGACCGGATATCTCCGTATCAGTCGTTTCTGCGCACCGCCATCGCGGTCGGCGGCGCTATCATCTCGGCGAGTTCGACGTCGGCGTCGGTGAAGGGCTGTTCGCCCTTGCGGTACAGGACAACCAGACCGATCAGTTCGCCCGGTGAGGGGATCAGGGGCATCGTCAGGACGCTCAGACCGGGCAGAAACTTGCGAATCGACTCGTGAAACATCTCAGAGCGCTCCCCGGTATCGATGAGCATGCACTTGGGGTCGGTCAGAGTCATGTCGACCAGCGGATTGCAGAGTTCCTGGCAGAACGTTACTTCGTCGGGATGCGGTACGCCAAACCGCCCTGCTATCTGAAGTTCGGCTTCAGAATCGCAAGCCAACGCCACGCCAAACACGCTGCCGGTTCGATGAACGATCACGCGGAACAGAGACCGGAAGACATCATCGTCGTTTTTGGCGGCGATCAGTTCGCGCTGGTATGCAAGCAATACCTGTTGCGAGGCCATCTGTGAGCTGAGGCTGCGATAGGCCACCGTCAGATCCGCGCAGGTCGAATCGAGGCGGTTTTGAATGGTCTTTCGCTCGATATTGATTTCCCTGGCGAGCCTGCGGAGCTTCTTTTGGCGTTTCTTTGTTCTCTCGTAACCGGCGCGCCTTACGAGTTCTTCGCGGATGGCCTGGCGGAGGCGGTTGAGGTCCAGCGGTTTTGTCATCAGTTCGACCGGACGATAGCGGGATGCCTCGGTAAGCGTTGCGGGATCGCCCATGCCCGTTATGACAATGGCAGGTATGTCGCCGGCGATATCGGTCCGGAGCGAATCGATCACGTCAAGCCCTGTGCAGTCGCCGAGCATCAGATCGGTAACTACGATGTCCGGCGGATTGGCCCGGGCGAGTTTTATCGCATCGAGCCCGCTGGCCGCGGTTTCGATCGAGAAACCTTCGTCCTTGAGAGCATCCTGCAACAGGTCGAGCATCTCCGGTTCGTCGTCGACAACAAGCACGCGCGGGTTTGTATCGGCAGGCATATATTTTTCTCACAAGAGGAGCGTTTATTTGACAGCTCGCGGTAATTCGATAAAAACGGTCGTCCCTTCACCCAGACGCGTCTCTATCCACATTCTACCACCGTTGTTTATAACATATCTTTGGGCTCGAGGCAGGCCTAAACCTACTCTCCGCCCCGCCTCCTGGGCTGAAAAGAAAGGCGTGAAGACGCTCGAAAGCGTCTGGGCATCCATTCCAGGCCCGTTGTCGCTGATCGCAATCAGTACTGTTTCGTTCACTTCGCCGGCCTCTGCCGAGATCCGCACCTGCGACTTGACCTTGCCCCTGCCCCTGCCCCTGCCCTTGCCCGCAATTACCGCGTTGGTAACCACCTCGCGAAGGATAGCGCGTATCTGGGCGATGTCGGCAATGACCTTCAGCGGTTCGGTCAGCGGTTCGACAATAATCTCACACGCGCGGATCACCGAATCTTCCGAAGCCGTGAATGCCTTTGCAATCTCCTCTGTCAGGGGTCCGACATCCACGACATCAGGTTCCGCCCTGCGCGGAGAAGCGAAGTCCATCAGGTCCGTTATGATATCGCTGATCCTCTGCGCCTGATCGGCAATCTGCTTCCAGGTTTTGCGTTCTTCGGAGTTCGATGCCTTCTCTCTCATAAGCTGTGCGCGTCCTGAGATAACGGCCAGCGGGTTATTGAGTTCGTGCCCGGCGCCGGCGGCCATTTCACCCATTGCCGCAAGCGTACGTGCTTCAGCCAATGCTTCCTGCGTGGCGGCGAGCACTTCACCAGCCCCGGCGAGTTGTTCGCTGAGCCGCATGGCCCGGCTCTGACCCCGGGCCATTGCAAGCATCAGCGACAGTACCTCGCCGAGCGTTTTCAAACTTTCGCCCAAACGCTCCCGGTCCGGCGCCTCGGCGGGCGACAACACGCCGCCAATCCATCTGCCGCGACAAACGAGGCGATGATGTGCGTATATCCCCGGATCGATCCACTGCCTCAAAACGCCGGTATCTCCAAGCACCGCCGCCATCGCCTCCGCGGCGGAACTCTCGTTTGAACCGTTAGTGACAGCATCGAATTCGGGGTTCCCCTGCGCGGTCCGGACAGCAGGCGAATCGCTTCCGTCAGCGATAACCAGGGTGACGCCTTCGGTGTCCTGTCCGCAGCAATATGCGATGATCGGCTCGGCGCCGCTCGGTTCGATGGAGATCACATCGGCAACTGCCCCAACCAGTGCGCGCAGCGTTTCGGGCAGGAGGGCATCGGGGGAAATCGACGAGACAAACCGCCGCAATCTCCCCAGGGCGTCGGCATCGGTTTGAAGTTGGGCCTTACCGCGCTGCAATTGACTGTTGAGTTTTCCAAGTTCGGTATTGGCCCGAGAGACGCCCCTCTGATACGCCTCAGCGCTTTGCGCCAGTGATCCGAATCGCAGGGCGCCCATACGCTCCTCGACTTCATCGGACAAACGCTCCGCAATTCTCGGCGGTATATCACCGGCCAGACCCATCTGCGCCGCCAACTGCCCGCTGCTGCGAACGAACTTGAAATTACCCGAAAACCCAACATTGCTCTCGCGTGCAATCGTGTCGGCCAGAGAGACGATCTCGACCATGGCGCAGTCGGAAATTGAACCGGGAATCGCCTCGCCCGGCTGGTGCGACAACCACGTGACGGCCTGGATAGCACTTCCCAAACACCAGTGCCTGGCCAGATGCAGCCCGGCGACGGAGTGGTCCACACCGATGATGTCGCGTTCATACTCGCTGATATTCCCCTGATACCTCGTCGCGATCTTGATGGTCCGGCAATAGCTTTTGGGCGCCACTTGGGCCAAGACAAGTTTGCCCACATCATGCAGCAATCCACACACAAATGCATGGACCGGATCGAGCGGTATGGCGGCGAAACCGGCCAGTTTCTCGGCCGCAATCGCCACGGCCAGACAGTGGCGGCTGAATGCCTCGCTATCCAATCCGATATCACAGCTCTGGTCGTATTCCGCGACGAGGAACCCCTGCCCCGCCAGCAGTGCCGCCCGGACAGCATCAAACCCCAGTTTCTCTATGGCGCCGTCGACGGTAAGGGCCCCCCTGCCGCCTCCTCGGTTTGCCAATGATAAGACGCCGGCCGTCATCGCGGGGTCGAGGGCAACAATACCGCTCAGATCCCCCGATAACTCCGCACCGTCAACAGAGGCGCCCACAGAGTCGGTCAACAATTCGAGAACTGAGCAGGCAACGGGTCCCCGCGCCCCCAAGCCGGTCAGAGAGCATATGAACTGGTCCAACTGCTCAACGCTCAGCTTGTCCTGCAACGTTCCAACCTGTGGAAATGTATCCATTTCTCTCGAACCAGTGACTCGGGGCAACACCCCGCCCACCGCGGAATGCTGTTGGTCAAGTCTTGACCAATTCCAGAATCCGCTTCAAGACAGTCTCAATATTGAAGGGCTTCCTGATGAAATCGTTCGCGCCGGCCTCCATCAACCGTTCAACTTCGGCAGGGTTTACCATTCCGGAAATCACCAGGATCTTGATATCCGAGAGATCGGGATTCTCGCGGATCGTCTTGCAGACGACATTACCGTTGATGTCCGGAAGCATGAAGTCCAGCACGACAATGTCCGGACGGAACTGTTGAGTAAGCACGCCCGCATCGTATCCCGTCTGGGCGCTGGCGACTTCAAACCGCCCGTCAGCCTCCAGCACATCGACAAACAGTTCGATGATTTCAGGATCGTCGTCCACCACGAGAACGCGTATGCTGTCATTGTCCAGGCCGTCCAGAGGGATCTTGTTGGACTTCATGAACTTGATCAGGGCGTCTCGCGGTATTCGTCTGAACTTGCTGCCTGGTACGCGAAACCCCTGCAACTGCCCCCCGTCAAAACACCGGATGATAGTCTGCTGCGAAAGTTTGCATACGGTTGCGGCTTCTCCGGTAGTGTAAACAGCCTTGTTTCGCACGATGCGGTCTCCTGTAGCTTTTCTGGGGTTCGCGGGTTCAGACATCTAATACGCTCCCCGGCGTCAGTTGGATCGTTCAAGCGACCAAACAACGCCGGAAATGTCCTTATTACCACATCTCAAACGTCACAGATTCCCAATCTTATTCATTTTAACATTCCAGACCACGATCAGCAAGGTTAAAATACGGATACTGGGGTAAATATGCATGAGTTCACGTCTGTCAGACGAATATGGAATTGATATAGGCAGGCCCCCGCCTTCAACACTTCACCAGCACAACTGTTAGATGCCCCATCACATCCCTCTGGTCAACCAATAAACTCGAAAACGAAGGTCTGATAAAAAAGTGCAGGCACGGGCAATAGCCCGCGCCTGCTCGGATTGCAGCCACACATCGTGGAACACTAGCCAAAAAATTCGCCCATTAGTCTGTCGACGGTCAGATCGATACGTTCCTGGGTCTCGTACGTACCGGCTTCGATCTCGGATCTGACCCTGGTTACCAGATCAACTCGTACTTCGGGAACAGTATGCACCTGTGCGGCAAGTTTTGCTACCGTAGAGATTTCGACTACATCCCCTGTCGGCGGTAAGACCGCCGGCCCACCATCGTGGATGATGGTGGTAACGGGCTCGACAGACTGCGGTGGTGTTGGTGGGGTAACCCCATTAACATACATCTTCAATTCCTCATCAACTTAGTCCGCGTTTCACCGTCACGGACGACCGGGCTCCGGACTTCGCTGCAGGCAGCGCATCCTTGCGCCACTCCACGGTGTCAGCTTTTGTCCGAAAGCCCCGATATCATCTTTCAGCCGGGCACCCGTTTATCTTCAGTGCCGACCTTTCTGCGTCCTTGCACAAGTAACTTCGGCAATACCTTTAGATTCGCTTTAGGCATTCGTACTATTCGGGTTTTGACGCAATCTGAGCATAAAACAGGCGTTACAAACACCCGCACGTTGATACAAATAAACAGCAAATTTTTCCGCCGATTCACCCGACCGGGTATTTAACCTGCCCTTTGCAGTTTACCCAGTTTACCGTCTGGAATCAAGCTCGTCGCCCTGCTGTCTACTTGCCTTTGCCAGCCCAACAGCCAGCACGGTGATGTCCGCGGGTGTAACACCGCTGATCCGCAAGGCTTGGCCCAGCGAGCGAGGCCGCACTTCCGCGAGGCGCTCGCGGGCCTCGGCGCGCAGATGCGAAATCGCGCCGTAGTCGATCTCACGGGGAATCGGCCTGCTGTCGAGGTCGTGCATTTGACGGGCGGCGGTGCGCTCCTTTATAAGGTAGCCCTCATATCGTGCGTCAATAACGAGCGATTCGATCGCCCCCGCGCAGCGGCGATGGAGCGTGCGAAGTTCGCCGCCGACCGGTTCGGGGCAATCGGCGATAACATCTTCGGCGCGGCGTTGGGGTTCCTGCAAGATCTGCCATATGCTCTTGGGCCCCTGGCGGGTTTGTTTCATCAGTTCTTCAGCGCGGATCACCGCCCGCCGCCGTGCGCAGTAGCGATCCCAGCGATCGTCCGAGACCAAACCGACTTGGCGCCCGATCGCCGTCAGGCGCCTGTCGGCATTGTCTGCGCGGAGCATCAGGCGATGTTCGGCCCGGCTGGTGAACATCCGGTATGGTTCGGCGATGCCCTTGGTGACCAGGTCGTCGATCATGACGCCTATGTAGGCCTGGTCGCGCATGAGCACGAGGGGTTCGCGTCCGGTAATCATCGCCGACGCGTTTATACCGGCGATAAGGCCCTGTCCGGCGGCTTCTTCGTATCCGGTCGTCCCGTTGATCTGTCCGGCAAGGAAGAGCGAGCGGATCTTTTTGGTCTCGAGCGTGGCATGGAGTTGGATCGGCGGTGCGTAGTCGTATTCGATGGCGTATCCGTAGCGGAGTATTTCCGCCCGGGCGAGACCGCGAATATTGCGGATCATGAAATCCTGCACGTCCGTAGGCAGGGAGGTGGCTATTCCGTTGCAGTAAACCCAGTTGGTGTTTCGTCCTTCGGGTTCGAGGAAGACCAGGTGGCTGGTCTTGTCGGCGAATCGGTCGACCTTCGTTTCGATCGACGGGCAGTACCTCGGTCCGGTCGATTCGATCTGCCCGCTGTAGAGCGGCGCCCGGTGGAAGTTGGCGCGGATGGCGTCGTGGATCTTCTCGTTGGTCCCGGTCAGCCAGCATGGAATCTGCTCGACGTCCACGAAATCGTTGAGGAATGAAAACGGCGCCGGCACGTCGTCTCCGTCCTGTCGGTCGCAGAGATCATAATCGATTGTCTCGGCGGCCAATCGAGGCACGGTCCCGGTCTTGAGGCGGTCGAGCTGCAGGCCCGCGGACCGCAGCGACTCGCTCAGCGCATCGGCCGACGGCTCGCCGTAGCGCCCGCCGGGCCATATCTTCTCGCCGCAGTGCAGGCGACCGTTGAGAAATGTCCCGCCGGCCACCACCACCGCTCGCGACAAGATGTCGGAGACGCTCCCCTGCTGAGATATCCGCACGCCAACGGCCCGTCCGTTTTCAATGAGAATACCAGTGGCCTCGCCTGCAATGATTGTCAGGTTATCCTGACCGGAAAGTTGTTTCTGGACGAACTTTGCATACTCGTGCCGGTCGGACTGGCATCGAGGTCCCCAGACGGCCGGTCCCTTTGAACGATTGAGCATGCGGAACTGCATACCTGTCGCGTCGGCGGCCAGGCCCATCAGACCGCCCAGCGCGTCGATCTCGCGAACCATCTGCCCCTTGCCCACTCCGCCGATGGCGGGATTGCAGGACATCTCGCCAATCTTGTCGGGGTCGAGCGTCACCAGCACCGTGGAATGCCCCAATCGAGCGGCCGCCCAGGACGCTTCGGCCCCGCCGTGCCCGCCGCCGATTACAACTATGTCAAAATCTTTTGGCATGGCGGATCACGCGAACAGCGCCTCGACGAACTGCTCCGGATCGAACGGTTCGACATCTTCGTAAGTCTCGCCGATACCGATGAACTTGACCGGAAGGTCCACTTCGTTACGGATGGCGACTACTATTCCCCCCTTGGCCGTCCCGTCGAGTTTTGCCAGGAAAATGCCCGTAACGTCAATCGCCTCGGAGAACACCCTGGCCTGGTTTATCGCGTTCTGCCCGGTGGTGGCGTCAAGGACCAGCAGCACCTCGTGGGGCGCGCCGGGAATCTTGCGCGAGACCACGTCACGAATCTTCGTAAGCTCGCGCATGAGATTATCCTGGGTGTGCAGGCGTCCGGCGGTGTCGACCAGCAGGATGTCAGCCTTGCGGGCGACCGCGGCGTCGCAGGCGTCGAATACCACCGCACCCGGATCGCTGCCGGAACCGGAGATTATGTCCACGCCGATACGCTCGGCCCAGATTGTGAGCTGCTGCACGGCCGCCGCCCGGAACGTGTCGGCCGCCGCCAGGCATACCTTCTTGCCTTCAGTCTTGAACCGCCAGGCCAGTTTCGCCACCGACGTGGTCTTACCGCACCCGTTTATTCCCGCCACGAGTATCACCGTCGGACCGGCGGATGCGAAGTGTACGCTGCGATCCGATTCGGGCCAGTACCTCTTGATTTCCTCTTTGAGGAAGTCGATCGCCTGATCGCCGGCCTCGATTCGCTTGTCGGTGAATGCCTGCTGGAGATCGCCTCTGATCTTCATAGCCGACGCGACGCCCATGTCGGCCTGGATCAGCATTTCCTCCAGGTCGTCCAGGAGTTTTTCGTCGAGTTTCCGCCCGGAGAGCAGCGATTTGAGCGAACCGATAAACATCTGCCGCGTACGACTGAGCCCGGCGCTGAGCTTCTCAATAGTCTTCTTCAAAAAAGCCATCATCAAATCCTTACAAAACATCAGCTATCAGCTATCAGCTATCAGCAAAACCGTCGCTCCGCGACAAGCCAAAGCGGCGCCAAGCCGACGCACCTGCCTACCGCAGGCAGGCTCCAAATTACAGCTACCATTCTTTGCCCCGTCAGCCATCGCCGTTACCGTCACCGTCGCCGTCGCCAGTTGCGATTTCTTTAACCACCGAGTCCAGTACTCCGTTTATGAATCTCGGGCTTTCCGCCGTTGAGAACTCGCGTGCGAGTTTCAGGGATTCGGCGATAACGACCTTGGGCGGCGCCTCGGCGAGAAGGAGTTCATGAACCCCCAGGCGGAGTATGCCCCTGTCGACCAGGGCGAGGCGCTGAAGGCCCCAGTGGCGGCAATGGCGTTTGAGAAACTCGTTGCAGCGGTCGATATCATCGAGGGCGGCGGTGAGCATTTCTCTGGCGGATGCGACAGTTTCCGGGGAGGCGTTGCAGTCGCCTATGAAGTCCATCACGAGGTCCATGACGTCGTCGCCCTGGACATCGATACAACACAGACCCTGCAACGCCAACTGTCTGGCGCGATGGCGTTGGTCCACGGAACTACTCGCCTTTCGAGGGAAGCTGACCGATCAGGTCAGCCATTTCTATCGCTGCCCTTGCGGCATCGGAGCCTTTGTTTCCGGCTTTTGTACCGGCCCGTTCGATCGCCTGTTCGATGGTGTCGCAGGTCAGCACGCCGAATATGCAGGGCACCGACGTTTCCATAGCCGCCATGGCTACGCCCTTCGTGACCTCCGCGGCGATGAACTGGTAGTGATCGGTCCCGCCCCGGATCACGGCGCCGAGGCAGACGACGGCGGCGTACTTGCCGCTGGCGGCAAGGCGCTTGGCCAGGACGGGTATCTCGAAACTGCCCGGGGCCCAGATCACGTCGATATCCCCGCCGTCCACGTCGTGGCGGGTAAGTTCGTCCATGGCGCCGCCCAGAAGCTTGCTGGTCACGAACTCGTTGAATCTACCGACGAGCACGGCGAACTTCGCACCGGGCGGGGCTACTATTTTGCCTTGGTATTCTGTCATTTCCGCGGACTCCTACAGGTAATTGCGGCCGATGGAGTAAGTATAAGCACTTCCGGGCGCCTATAGCAAGACCCATAAGAGTCAAAGCCAGACCGTGCAAAGCATCAGGAAGATAATCTGCGTGATCATGTTGCCCGCAAGCAGGGCGCCTCGTGTCAGTCCGCCGCCGATTCGACAGAGAATCGGACCGGAGGCAATGGCTGTTGCAATCGTCGCGCCGGTAATGACCAATTGCCCCTCCATGCCCATGTAGTGGAAGAATACTATCGTACCGGACAGGGGCAGCACCATGCACGCGGCGGCCGCCAGAGGTCCGCAACCGCGGGCGAAACGGCGCGTGGCGGAATCGGTTATCCCGTCGGGCCGGCGGAACTGGACGGTTATCAGCATCGACCAGGCGCCCCATACGGGCATCAGCAGCAGCACGCGGAAGATCGATAATTCCGGGCGAACCCACGCTATCGGGTCCGGCATGGCGTATTCGTAGGCGGATGGGTATCGCTCGACCAGGCTCATGAAACCAACGCCAACCAACACCGCCGCCGCTCCAACCACAGCCATCCGATTGGCCCGATCTCGAAAACGCAAAGCAGGTCCGATCGACACCAGGGCTCTCCGCAGCGGCCAGAACAGCAGCACTATCGCCGTCACCCCCGCCGGACGCGACAGGCGGTCCCAGTCCCGAAATACCTGCCAGATAACGCTCCAAACGCCTATCAGCATGAGGCCCGTCAGCACCGAAAGCCCCATCAGACCAATCCAGGCATACGTGAACCGCCCGGGCTTCTGAGCGCCCAGACGTTCATCGCCAGCCGTCATGAACATATAAGACGGTCTGTCGGCCAGCCATTTATATAGAGCAAGTAGACTTCGCATGTGTACCCCTGCATCCTGCCGGGACCACTCAGACTATCGCCCAACGCCCCCGCAAGCAAGGATGTTTCGACACATATATCGGAGCTTTTGACCAAACTGCTGATGTTGCGGGGCGGTAATAGCCGAAAACGGATATGCAGGGTTGGCAAGGCGCCACTGGAATAGTATTGTACAATTTAGATGGGTTTGTAATACATATTTGACGTCAACACGGAAGGCTCGACCATGACCGATACGCCGGAGAAAACCGCCCCGACAAGCGTAACCTGCCCCGCCGCCAAAGACCCCGCCGTCAGAAAATTCATAATGGCCGGGATGCTGGTTGGAGTTGGAATATACTGCTGGATAGACGCGTCCCTGGGCAAGTATCCACCACCTGAAGCCTGGGATTTCGCCCATATCAACGAAGCGGCCGGGCATGCCTTAAATCACTGGACGCCGTGGATTGCGATTCCTGCCGGTGCGCTGATGGGCTTGCTGGGAGTGCGAGCACTGAGGCGCGTGTTGACCGCCGACGCCGAGGGCATGGGATACAAGGGCGCCGACAAGCTGCCCTGGGACAAGATAACCGCCCTGGATGCTTCGCGCCTGAAGGGCAAGGGTATACTGAAAGTCGAATACGAAGGCGGCGAGAAACTCGTGCTGGATTCGTGGAAACTCCGGAACTTCCGCGAACTCGTGGGCTTCGTCGAAGCGCACTCGCCCGTGGCGCCCACCACCCAGACGTAGCGCACTGGCGCAAATTGCTTATCTACGCCGGATCATCCGAAGCTGTTGAAGTCTCGGCGATCTGACCGCCGCCGCGATCTTTGAACCGTGCGCGCATCCAGAAACCCGCCCCGCCGCTGACCGCCAGTATCAACAGGATTACAAGCCAGATGCCCCGGCTACCTCCATCTGCTCTCTTCGCAGCTTCGGCGGGTTTTTCCTTTACGGCTTCCAGCAACTCAGCCTTCATGATCTCCGGAGAAACCGTCTCGATCAGCCCCTTGCCGGTGGTCTTGGCGATTAGCGCCAACTGCTCGAGCCCGGTTGATCCTTTGTCCATACCGACGGCGATGAACCCGCCCTTGTCGCCGGCGCCGGCGGGATCGTAAAGCGCCAGCTCCACCTCGGTCTGCGTCGAACTGCCCGCCGGCCCGATGACCAGGCAATATTCCCCGGCCGCCAGGCTGACGTATCGCGCCCCGAGGGAGTTCCAGGCCGAAGCGTCTTTGTAGACGTCCTTTCCCTCGGCGTCGACCACTCTGAAATTCACGGTGGCGCTGCCCCTGGGGCGGAGATGTATCGACAGCACATACGCCTGGTCGATGCTGAACTTGAACCAGTCGACATTATCCGCACCGCGGTCGACCTGGATAACCGTCCGCAGGGGAAGCGTTATGGGCGCGGCGGTTTCGCGCGTATCGTTGGGCTCGTACGGATCGACCGGTTCGAACGTGCCGATTTTGATGTTGAACCTCTCCTCCGAGGCGCCCGAAGCCGAAACCGCGACGCTGTACGATCCGGGCGCCAGGATTTTCGGCGGGGCGACGTTTACCGTCTTACCGGAGGCGCCGGTCACGGAGAACTTGATCTCGCCGAGTTCGGCGGGGGGGAAAAACGCCTGGATGCTCACCACCGCGGGCTTGACGAGGTCGAACGGTATCTCCTCGACGTGCCCGGCGGTATCGATGGTCAGCGGAATCATCTCGTCGATCTGCGCCCCGGCGGCGATCGCAACGGCCAGCACCGCCGCGGCGCAAACCGCGGTATTGAGTCTAATTGACTTCACGTTCAACATTCTGCTGAATCTCCTGGCGGCATTGCTGCATGGATTTGCGCTTGGCGTACATCGCGGCCGCATGCTTGCGTATACGGTCGATGGCGGCCTTTCCATCGTCGCTGGTGGCGCGCATGACTTTCGAATGGCTGGGGCTCGGGCTGGAGTTCACCTGCCACTTGATCTTCTTGTTGCTTCCGTCGGCATCCGTGATAGATCCGTAAGCCACGCCGAACCCCTTTGACTCGAATCGCACGCTGCACCGCCCGTCGGGCAGCTCCTTCTCGGTGAACGTCATCTCGATCAGCCATATCCAGTCGAAACCGGTCCTGGACTCGATCTCCACCGTGTGCGCGCTCCACCGGGTCGGATTGACCGGTATCTTCTCATCCACCACGGGCCTGGGCGGCGGGATCTTGTCCCTGGGCTTCCTGGCGCCCTGGCCTTTGCGGCGGGCGATGGCCTCGTCGAGCAGGCGCGTCTCAAGCACCACGTTTCCACCGCCGGTTTCCTGCCCGTCGGAGAATATCCGGTAGCGCCAATCGCGCGACATCGGGTGGCTGGACGATTCCAGGAGTGTCCTTGCCCTTGCGATGGCCGCCGCCAGGGGCGTACCGCCGCCGGTGCGAACTGCATCGACCTCGGTACGGATCTTATCGACGTCCCGGGTAAAACCTATCGCCTTGCTGGAAGAACCCTGGAAGATCACTATCGCCAGTTCAACTCCCTTCGGGACGGCGTCAAGGAGTTTCTTGATGCCCGCCTTGGCGCTGACCATGCGATTGTGGTCGGCCATGGAACCCGAGGCGTCCAGAATGATCACGAACGACACCCGCGGCGGGGCGCCTATTTCGTGCCACGTGTCGGTCCCTCCGTATCCCCGGCTCGTCCCGCCGCGTTTCGACTCGTAGCCCCGCCACCACGGTCTGCCGGTCGCCAACGCCGGAACCGTACGTGGATCGGCGTCGAGCTGATTACCGTAGATATCAGTGGCGCTGATGGCGATGGGCACGGTCTGTCCGGGCTTGATCGCAGCCCTGACAGCTTCGAGAGGCGCCTCGCCCTGCCAGATCTTCCCGGCGTCATCTCCGGTCACGCTCACCACCGGTACCGGGCCCAGCAATATCGACGGCGGACCGGTCAACGGTTGAGAAGATCTCACCAGGACCTGGAGAGTTCCCTTCGGTTCGGCGGGCAGGTCCTTTGAGGTGCGGATCTTCAGGGATCGCCTCTGGTCTCCAATTTTCGCGACGCTGAGATTTTCCGCGGTCTGCAGGTCCACTCCGCCTGTCCAGGAAGCCTCGTAGAACTTGTCGCCCATCCCATAGACCTCGACGTTTTCGATATGGGTCGGGATCCCGTCGATGACGATTTTGTGGGTGGTGTCGCTCTGGTCGCCGTCGGTGTCAGGATCGGTGTCGATCGCCAACCCGTACGTGGTCCTGGCCTGGATCGAAAGCGGGTGTATGCCCCTGGCGGACCTGAAGGGATAGGCGTCTTTCGGCACGTCGATCGCGGCGGACCACGTCTTGGGCGTCTTGAACTTGCCTTTAACCACCGAACCGCGGAACTCGATCTCAGCGGATTCCTCGTCCATGGGCGCCGCGAACGCTATCTCCAGGTCAACCTTCCCCCCGGTCACCGGGCGGAAAGCGCCCTTCTCCGAATGATAGAACACTTCGCCCGGGCTGGGGCGGGAAAGCTTGACGAGCACTATCTCCGGGCCGGGCGGCTTGCGACGAAAGATGGGTATCTTCCTGCCGCCGAGGTTGTCCTTCCCTCCGGGCTTTACAAAGGGGGATTCAGCGCCTTCCCAGTCCGTGATGTCCGCGAATTTCGGCGTATCGGCGCCCTTGAAAACAATCTGCGGCGCCGTCCAGGGGCGAGCGTCGAGGCCCATGTCGAACCTGTCTTTGCCTTCGATCTCAACGGGAATTTCCCCACCGTCCAGGAAACTTTCGAGGTCCTTGAGTTTCACCCTGGCGAAGAACTTCCGCCCGCCGGTGTCCGCGAGGGTAAGCGCGGGAGACAAGTCCGAGCCGAGTTTCAGCTTCAGCCCTTCCGACGAAGCCGGACGGTTCAATATGATGCGAATCTCCGCGGTATGTTCCGGATCGTAAGCGATGCCCGTCTTGGGCATGACTTCCGATCGCCACCCCGTGCCCGACACCGGGGACCTCCAGCGCGTACGCCTGACCGCCCATGCCAGTTCCCGCCCGCCGGGCGGCGCGGTGGTGAGACCCAACCGGGCATTGCCCGGGGCCGGCGGAGCGTGGACCTCGAACGACTCGACCACGGGGGGAGTAACGATCATACCCGTCAGCCGATACCTGTCGTTGGACGTCGGAGATACTCTGGTCGCCACGAAGAACAGCTTCTCTTCGCGGAAGTCGAAAGATACCCGTATGGCGGTCCACTCGTTCCGGACCGGCGGCTTGAATCGCCGGACTTTCCACGTTCCTCTCTTAGGGGCCTTGACCACGTGAAACTCCCACGCGCCGTCGGTCTTCACGCCGCGGGCGGCGAGAACAATATCGACCGGGCTGCCGACCTTCAACGGGTCGGGAACAATGTTTATGCAATCGAACGAAAGTTTCGCCACGCTCCGGCCGACCCAACGCAACTTCCCGCCTGTGTCGCCACGGACAGTCAGACCGCGTGGAGTAATTATCGGCGGGGTGAAGTAAGGCCCCTTAACCAGCGAGGCCAGTGAGAGGCTCTTGTGGCGTTTGGAACTGCGAATCACATCGGTCAGCGACAGGCCCCTGACGCACTTCAGCGTCTTGGCGCCCCAGGCGGCGCTGTCGCCGAGCACCTGGCCGATCGACCTGGCGGTCGTGTCGCCCGTGACGGCGCCGGCTTTGACCCAGAGAGCCTTGATCAAGGCGGCGCCCCGCGAATCGTGCTCGGTGAGGTAATGGAAGAAAATCGAGGCCGCGTACTCCTGGTTGTCGCCTACCGACATGAGACCCACTCGCCGGCGATGCCTGTTCCAGTTGCCCAGGAAACGCCTGAATCCGTAGTTCGCGGGGTGCGCCTTGGACTCGGCGGGGAATGCGTGGGCTTCCATCCAGACTGCTGTAGTTTCCTTCAGCCACTTCGACTCGACAATGTCGTAGGCGCCCTGGACCAGGTGAAACAACTCGTGCGCGCACGTGCCCCGAAGCAGATGCCAATTGGTATTACCCGACCTGTCCTTGAACTTCCTTTCAAAATTAAATTCGATCTTCCCGCTAATCATCACCTTGGCGCTGTTCCAGCGGTAGCTGGCAAGGCCAAGGAACGTCATCTCTTTCAGCGAAAGCATCACCTTTCCGCGCGCCGCTATTCTGTCGGACATCCACCTGGGCTGCTTGTAGCCAAGCGTTGTGAATATCGCAGTCCATGCCCGCTCGGATTCCCTGAGGATGAAGTTGACGTATTCTGCGCCGGCTTTGGCGGGATCGTAAGTCATTCGAAAATGCGCTGATGACCGCACTGACGTGGCGGCGCGGGAGGTAGTGCAGAGCGATGCGGTCAATAGCGACGCGGTTAGCGCGGCTAGAGCGAGTCGGGAGGCTTTCATTGTCATTGCTTGTCCTCCGCGATCTTGAGGCGCCCGAGATAACGGACCGAAATCGCCGTGGTGAACCTGACCTTGCCCAGGTCCCGCTTGACAGTCGGGAGTTTGACGTCATCGCCGTCGGGAATCTCGGCGGTATCGTCCACTTCTTCGATACTTACCGGAATCTCCGCGGTGATTTCGCCAAGCGCGCCGCTTTCGCCCGCGGCGAGTTCCAGGACGGTCTTACCGCTGGTCACCTTGAGTTTGTCGTCGCCTGTCAGGGTCCAGGAGATTCCCTCCGGCCAGGGCAAAACGTCGTACAGCGAAGATGTGGAGTCATCGACGCCGATGGCGGCCTTTTCGGGCGTCTTTCGCCTCGGCGGGCCGGGCAGGTCGGCGGAAAGGCGAATCCGCTTCAACACGCCGTCACGTCCCTGCCCGGTATAGGTGATCCGTTCGATGATAACAGCACCGATATCTTCCGGTCCGGTAACGCCCCGGGACAACTCGACACTATGGTCGCCCAGGCCTTTCTCGATCGCGGCGATTAACTCCGGGCCAAGGAACAGTTGATCCGGAGCGTCCGGATCCATCGCCATATCGCCGGCCAGCGAGGCGACGGGATCGACGGTAATGGACATCGCCAACTCGTCACCGGCCCGAAGCGAGACCTCTATGACTATCGGTTGTCCCTTCGTCCCCCCGCCGCGGCATCCGCGAATACACAACACCACGATAACAACCACAATAACGATTACCGCTACCACCGCAATTTGAATTGACCGTTTACGATTCAACGCAACATCCTTTCAACAACAACCGACCCCGAAATGGGCTTCATCACAAGTTCACAAGTGCAATGACCACCGCAGGCCATCTATGCGTAATTGTATACCCGCAAAGAAGCAAAGCGAGAAAAAAACGCCCCGAAATGGATTATCCCTACATTAACGCGGGGCATTCATTCGCCCGCGGACGTACTGTTCGCACAGTTAGAAGTTCCCCCGAACCATCGTTATTGTCCCGGCTGCGGACCGGATTTAAACGTTGCCGATCTCATCAGGCGTTTGTGCATCCCGACGAATTGTGCGGTCTTGGGGTCCGGCGTCGCCGGCGAATAACCGCGGTACATCGCATCGTCATTGATATTCGCTTTGATGGCCGCAATCCGCTTGCTGCTCAGCGGGTGTGTCTGGAACATCGCCTCGAACACGCTGGGCTCCTTGGCAGAGAGGTTCAGCAATATCGTCAGAAGTTCCACCATTCCCCATGGGTTGTAACCCGCCTTGGTCATGTACTTCGTCCCGTATTTGTCGGCTTCGTATTCGTCGTCTCGCCCGTATTTCATCGTCACCATGGATGCGGCGATCTGCGAGGCGGCTTTGGCGGCTTCCGCCTTGTCCGATCCGGCGGCTGCCGCTGCCAGTTCAACGACCACCGAAGCCCCAATCCCGCGCTGCATGCCCTTTACCCCGTGCAGGGCGGCTACGTGTACGATCTCGTGCCCCAGCACGGCCGCTAGCTGCTGCTCGTTTGTCATCCTGCTCATCAGCCCGGCGGTAATGAATATCTTCCCGCCGGGAAGCGCGAAGGCGTTCGGTATTTCGGAGTTGACCAGCGTGAAATCGTAGGGCATCTTGCGGTCGGCGACAGAGGCGACCTTCTTGCCCACCATCTGCACGTACGCCTGCAGGGTGGTGTCGGCGACCGGGCCGCCAAACTGGGTAGCGACCTGCGGTGCGGCTTGGAGGCCCATGGAAATCTCATACGATCGCGGAATCGCTATCAACTCCCGCCTGCCGGTCACCGGATTGGTGCTGCATCCGGTCGCCATGGGCAGCAGAATGGAAATCAGCAGGAGCGATAGAACTAAGCTTGTCTTCTTCGTGGCGGCCATGGCGGTTCCTTTCGAACTGTCTATCCACATTGTCCTGTAGGATTCTACCCGATCCCCAGCCCCCGTCAACACAGGAGCGACAATCGGCCAAGGCAATCGCACCTGAATCTCAGATGCGCCAAAGGCGGAAACGACAACAGGGTACAGTTTCAATCCCCCCGGGCCTCTGGACCTGACGCCAACGCATCGGCGCCCCCGCGCGTCGGCCGGGCCGGGGAAATACGCTCTGGATTCACTACCGAACTATTTAACCAACGCGGAGTTCACGGATTCACCCACGGGCAAGAGGAGCGCAGGCTTGCGAGTGAGAACCGGGAGAAAGCGGAGGCGCTCGATTCCAGAGGTTACACTCGGTTTGCGACGGCAATGCGCGAGTTCGCAGAACAATATGACAGACAAGCGGAACGCGAGGCGAAGCGCGATCCGTTTGAAGATTGATCTGTTTATGTCAGGTTCAATGAGTTTACAATAAATTGTTGCCTTGCGGCCGCCGCATCGCGGCCGCAAGGCAACACTGATCGGAATGCGGCGGGGCTTAGGATACTACCCTTCGCTTTCCGCTGATTTAACAACAATTCGTGCAGAGTCGTCCGTCCTGGCTGAGAACTAAACGAGGCCCTGTGCCAGCATCGAATCGGCGACCTTTACGAAACCGGCGATATTGGCGCCCAGGACGTAGTTGCCCTTGTCGCCATATTCGCACGAAGCGGCGTATGAACTGCTGTGGATGGCCTGCATGATGCCCTGGAGGCGAGTGTCAACTTCCTCTCTGGTCCAGGACAACCGCATCGAGTTCTGGCACATTTCCAGACCGGAGACGGCGACGCCGCCGGCGTTGGCGGCCTTTCCGGGACCGTAGAGCGTCTTGTTCTCGAGGAACACATCAACGCCATCGGGTTCGGTGGGCATGTTGGCGCCCTCGGAGACGAGGATGCAACCGTTATCGACGAGCGTCTTGGCGTCGTCGCCGGAAATTTCATTCTGAGTGGCCGACGGGAAGGCGCAGTCGCACTTGACCGCCCAGGGGCGCTTGCCGTCAATGTATTCGGCGCCGGGGAACTTCGTGACGTATTCTTTGATCCGTCCGCGACGGACGTTCTTGAGGTCCATTATGAAAGCCAGCTTCTCTTCGCAGATGCCGTCGGGATCGTGAATCGTACCGTTGGAGTCCGACAGCGTGACGGCCTTGGCGCCCAACTGGTTGAGCTTCTCGACAGTGTACTGCGCGACATTACCCGAACCCGAAACCGTGCAGACCTTGCCTTCGAAGCTCTCGTCGCGGGTCTTCAGCATTTCCTGGGCAAAGTAGACGGCGCCGTAACCGGTGGCTTCAGGACGAATCAGCGAACCGCCCCAGTCGAGTCCCTTACCTGTCAACACGCCGGTGAACTCGTTGCGCAGGCGCTTGTACTGCCCGAACATGAAGCCGATTTCCCGTCCGCCGACACCGATGTCGCCGGCGGGGACGTCTGTGTCCTGCCCGATGTGGCGCGACAGTTCGGTCATGAAGGACTGGCAGAAACGCATGACTTCAGAATCGCTCTTGCCCTTCGGATCGAAGTCCGAACCGCCCTTACCGCCGCCCATCGGCAGCGTGGTCAGCGAATTCTTGAAGACCTGCTCGAACGCCAGGAACTTCAGGATTCCAAGATAGACGCTCGGGTGGAACCGAAGACCGCCCTTGTACGGGCCGATTGCACTGTTGAATTCGATGCGGAAGCCTCTGTTGACCTGAACCTTGCCGTTGTCATCCTGCCACGGAACACGGAACATCAAGACCCGCTCAGGCTCAGTGAGGCGCTCGAGGATGCAGTTTTCCTGGTAGACCGGGTTCCGCTGGACAACCACGTCCAGGGAATCCAGCACTTCCTTGACGGCCTGGTGGAATTCAGGCTCGGAGGGATTGCGCCTCTTCACCAACTCCATGATTTCGCTCGTGTACGACATTTTGAAGCTCCTTACGTAAATATTCCGGGGGTTTCACACGCGGGTTATAGTGCCCTTTTTCATCTGTCCAATGACAGATACCAATCGCTGCCGATTCTCGTCATGAGGCTTTTACGGCATCGTGTGTCCAAATATATCGGATTTCCCGCCCAAGTCAACATAAATCTTCTTTATATTTTTTACTTATTATCCTGACACATCTCCCCCGCCCATCCCATATGCCAGATATGGAGCCTTATAAATAAAATCACAATTAAATGGTAATTTTGCCATTATAGCTTGTGCTGCCTTGAAAATACGGTATAATAGTTTGGTCATTAACAAAGGAACACAACTATGAAGCAGCAACTGAAAGTGGCGATCCTGCGAGTCCTGCGGGATGCAAACTCTCCGATCGGAAGCGCTCACATCGCCGAAGATCTTCAGCTTTATGGCATCGATCTCGGTCCTCGTTCCGTGCGTCTGCGCCTAAAGGAACTCGCCGCCGAGGGTCTGGTCGCCGCGTCGCGTCGCGGGCGAGGCGGCGGAAGGACGATCACCGATCGGGGCATCGCCGAGATTGGCGATGCGCTGGTGCAGGATCGCGTGGGGTTCGCATCGGCCAAGATCGACTCGCTTGCCTGCAGGACATCTTTCGATCCCGCCACGGGCAAGGGCGATATCGTACTGAACCTCTCGACGGCGCACGCGAGCCTCATCCGCCCCGTGCTTCGGGCAATGCTGCCGGTTTTTACATCCCGCTTCACTATGGGTAAATATGCGTGCGTTTTCGATCCGGGAACGCGGGTCGGCAACTTCGTCGTGCCGGCCGGTCGGGTCGCGATCGGTACGGTCTGCAGCGTGACGGTCAACGGCGTGCTGCTGTCGCGGGGGATACCGATGATCTCGAAATTCGGCGGTATCCTCGAGATATTCGACCACAAACCGCTCCGGTTCACCGACGTGATCTATTACGAGAGCACGTCGCTGGACCCGCTGGAAGTATTCATCAAGGGGGGGCTTACTTCCCTCGATAACATATGGGAAACAGGAAGAGGGCGAATCGGCGCCAGCTTTCGGGAGGTCCCCACCTGCATGCTGCCGCTGGTGAAGAAAATACTCGACGAACTCGAAGCCGCGGGCCTGGGCAGCGCACTTGTCGTCGGGCAGCCCAACCGCCCGGTATTGGGGTTCCCGGTCTCTGAAGGACGCACAGGAGTGATCCTCGCCGGCGGGCTTAATCCCCTTGCCGCAGTCGAACAGTCGGGGGTCTCGGCGGGCAATATCGCGATGGCCGAAATATACGACTTCGCCCGCCTGGAGACATATACCGAACTGGCTGATCGATTCGGCATTAAACTGCCCTGATCACTCGATAACAAGTTCGCCGGTAGTTCTGCGGGCGGTCTGGTGCCTGGCCCAGGAGCGATCCGTTTCGGGGAAATCCTCGCGGCAGTGCACTCCGCGCGTCTCGGTCCGCCGCAGCGCAAAGTTGGTTATCAAGTACGAAGCGGTCAGCATGTTCTGGACTTCCCAGGCGGCCGGATCGTAGAACTCCTTGTCCAGAACGTACCTGCCCCAGAACGCGATGATCTCCAGCGTCTCGGACAACCGCCCGCCGCGCCGAAACAGACCCACATTACGCCACATCACCGAGCGAAGCGAACTGCGAATATCCGGGATGTCCAGTTCCGTACGCTCGGATTTCTCGTTCGTCCAGTCGATAACCGGAGCGCTCGCGCGACCCGAACCCGCCAAAGCGTCACCTGCCAGCCTGCCGCACTGCTGACCCATAACCAGTGCTTCGGTAAGGCTGTTAGACGCCAGACGGTTGGCTCCATGCATGCCCGTACACGCCGCCTCCCCGCATGCCAGCAGATCCTCGATCGAGGTCCGACCCTCGATATCGACCCTCGCCCCTCCGATCATGTAGTGAGCGGCGGGATGGACCGGAATCAGGTCGCGACCGGGATCTATCCCGAACGATCTGCACTGCTGATCTATCTGCGGAAATCGCTCGGCAAAAGTCGCCCCGCCAATGTGACGCACGTCCAGGAAAACGTGCGTCGATCCGGTCTGGCGCATCCGGTTGAGTATCGCCCGGCTGACCGTATCGCGAGGGGCGAGTTCGGCCATTTCGTGACAGGCGGGCATGAAACGCTCTCCGCTTCGATCGACCAGGTAAGCCCCCTCGCCCCGAACGGCCTCGGAAACCAGCGATCGAGACGAACCGGCGATGTAAAGTGTGGTCGGGTGAAACTGCATCATTTCCGCGTCAGCTATCGTCACGCCGGCACGGAACGCCAACGCCATCGCATCTGCAGTGGCGCTCGACGGATTAGACGTCTCGCGCCACAGCATCCCGCTACCACCAGCCGCTAGAATCGTCTGCCGCGCGTGGATCATCTGCAGCCCGTAGCGGGGATTGTACGTCAGGGCGCCGAGGCATCGCGAACCGCTCCCGCCTTCGGGCGGGTCGGTTACCAGATCGATCGCAAAACAGTCTTCAAATACCTTGATCTCGTCGCACTCGGCGGTCCGTTTGGCGAGGAACTCCACCAGCACGCGCCCCGACGCGTCGCCCGAGGCGTGGACTATCCGCGAGGCGCTGTGTCCCCCTTCCCGCCCCAACGCCAACTCACCGGCGCTCGAATCGAAGCCAAGACCCTGCTCGTACATCTCTCGGATATGCTCCGGGGCCGACTCGATCACTCTCCGGATCACCCCTTCATCGCACATCCCCCTGCCTGTCTCGATCGTGTCGCGGAGGTGGGATTCGATGGTGTCGCCCGCGTCCATTACCGCCGCCAGCCCGCCCTGGGCGTGGTAAGTGTTGGAATCGGCGAGTTTGCCCTTGGTCAGGACGATCACGCTTCCGGCGGCGCCGGCCTGGATCGCCGCGCGCATCCCGGCCGCCCCGGCGCCTATCACCAGCACGTCAGTGAATATATGGGGCAGTTTCCGGCTGGCGAAACTCACCAGGAAGCGGCGTTGAAGGTACGGGGCGTCCATATCTCAAGTTCCAGGTAAAACTATTTCGGGCGTTTGTAAAGGTCCCCGCCGACGCTGTCCTGGGCGACGACACATGGGAAACCCTCGACCGTGATCCGAGCCAGCGCTTCGGCGCCGAGATCGTCGTAGGCGACCACTTCGTATGACTTTATCGTCCGGGCGATAAGTGCCGCCGCCCCGCCGACGGCCGCAAAGTAAACCGCACCATACTCCCGCATAGCCGCCAGAACCCCCTCCCCGCGCGGGCCTTTGCCTATCATCCCCGTTTGCCCGCGGGCGATCAGCAGCGGCGAGTATGGGTCCATGCGGTAACTCGATGTCGGACCGGCCGAACCGATCGGCGCTCCCCGAGGCGCAGGGCTCGGGCCCACGTAGTAAATCGTGATGTCCGTAAGGTCCACCGGCAGCTCGCCGCCGCTGTCGATCAACTCGATCAGCCGCCGGTGGGCCGCATCGCGCGCGGTGTACATCTCGCCGAAAAGCTCGACCACCTGTCCGGCTCGCAGCGATCTCGCGGTGGCGCGGTTCAGCGGCAGATCTATCCGCACCGGGTCGCTCACAGGCGCACCTCCTCGTGACGGGACGAGTGGCAGTTCAGGTTCACCGCCACAGGCAGCGAGGCGATATGGCAGGCAGCAGTAAGCACATGCACCGCAAGGGCGGTCGTCGACCCGCCGAGCCCCATAGGCCCGATACCAAGCGAATTGATCCGCCCCAGCAGCTCGGACTCGACGCCCGCGTAGAATTCATCGCCGCTCGGATCGCCCAGCGGGCGGAACAGCGACTCCTTGGCCAGTATCGCACATTGCTCGAAATCGCCCCCGATCCCCACGCCAACCACCAGCGGCGGACACGGGTTGCCCCCCGCCTCAGCCACCGCGTTGACCACGAAATCCTTGACCCCCTCGATACCGTCGGCCGGTTTGAGCATCGCGATGCGGCTCATATTCTCGCTGCCGCCGCCCTTGGCTGCATATCGAATCCGCAGCCCGTCGCCGGAGACCAGCCGCAAGTGAACGATCGCCGGAGTGTTATCGCCCGTATTCGCCCGCCGCACCGGATCGCCCACCACCGACTTACGCAGATACCCGTCGCGGTATCCCTGCGCCACGCCCCGGTTAATGGCATCGGTCAACTCCCCGCCAACGATCCGAACATCGCTCCCTGTCTCCACAAAAAATACCGCCAGACCGGTATCCTGACACAGAGGGCGCCGCTGACTCTCATCGCCCCCGCCGGCCGCGATACGGGCATTCTCCTCGATCTGACCGAGGATCGTGTCCGCCAGTTCGTTATCCTCCCCCCGCCGCGCCGCGGCCAGCAACTCCAGCAAACGCGGATCGGCCAGCGTGCATCCGCGGATACACATCTGTCGCACGGCCGCAACTATCGCATCAAATTGAATCTCTTTCATAGGGATCAGCTCTCAGCTATCAGCTATCAGCTATCAGCTAAAAGCCTGTAAGCGGGGACCGAGAACGTGCCGTCGAGCCTTCAGCCGTTGTCGTAGCTGAGGGCTGATAGCTGATAGCTGCCCCCAAGCATACCGCGCCGCGGACCCAATCCGCAAATGCTTTCGCCGCAACCAGATTCACACACGCAGAAAAATGCAACTGGCGGGTGTCACATTTGGTTCACTAATATGAGAAGCTGTGACACCCTTATTACGCCCCGATAATCCCAATAATCCTAACGCCATATCCGCACACAAAAACCGCCACCGGCCATAACGCTTTATAACACCCGCCGTTATAATCGGAGGCTCAAAATATCCCTTGCGTTTTCGGGCGTTTGTTATATGTCACACCCGGAGGGTTTTTGACGCAACTGTGACATACGCCGATTTGCCCACTAAGCCCGCAGCTTGTCACGACGAAGCGCAGCGAAGACGGAAGAACGCGGAGAACGGCGCGTAGTTTTGTTCCGGCCAGCGGCGACGGCTTTTTGCCACCGATAGCACGGATGACTCGGATGGTAAAGGCAACGGCCACGGCGCGAAGTTTTGTTCCGGCCAACGGCTGGCGGCTTTTTTTGCGATTGGTCGTCACGCCGTCCGCCGTGGCTGCCCGTTTACCGTTAGCAATCCCAAACCTGTACTTCGTAGCGAAGTACTTCGCGGAGTAGTATCTAAAATCCCAAATACCAAATCAGTTGCCTGTCTACTTGCAACTCACGTGCCGGAGATCCGCCGTCGGCGTGGCTCTACTTTCTCGCGCAGCGTGGCGGGACCCCGATGATCCCCCGATCTGGTTATTGTTTGAATTCCAAGCCCAAAGACCCCTGTAAAAAAGGGCGCCCTGTTGGAGACGCCCAGTTGCTCCGTGGAGCATGGCTCGCAAATTTTTCATTTTGTTACGAAAAGTAACGAGCCGGGATCAGTTACAATATATGTTTTTTACTTCTATTCCAGCCCGATGTCAAGTATATTCTTTTGTGATATTTTTCGGGCGGTATGCGGTGTCTATGTCTTGTTTAGCAGCGGCTCCGTTTTTCGATTACTGGGAATCTAATCTTCAGCAGTTGTATTCGTATTGCGAGGTGCAACTATGACGACACGTTTGGGGCTTGATTTGGGGCCAAATTCAATTGGCTGGGCATTACTCGATGATAAGTCGATTCTGGCTGCGGGCGTGCGGGTGTTCGAGGAAGGGGTGGATAATTTCGACACCGGCAAGGAGAAATCCCGCAACGAGAACCGCCGAACAGCGCGCGGGATGCGACGGCAGACGCGCCGACGCGCAGCTCGCGGTGATGCGTTGCGAAAGGCATTGGTGCGTGTGGGGCTGCTGCCCGACGATACGAATGCATTAAACGCCCTGCTCGACGAAGATGTGTACCAACTGCGAGCCCGTGCCCTTAGCGAGAAGCTCTCCGCCCATCAGATTGGACGGGTTCTACTCAATTTGAACCGCCGCCGGGGTTTCTGGTCGCCGCGAAAACGCCCGGTCGACAAGGAGTCGGGCGAGATACTCAAAGAGATCGGCGAACTGGACAGAGCTATCGGGCCGGATGGAACGCTTGGCAGCTACCTCCACGGTAAACAGAAGGCGTTGGATCACGCCAGGCGGGTCGAGGATGATCACGTTCGAAATCGTCACACGCGCCGGACCATGCTGGAAAATGAGTTCAACGCAATCTGGCGAGTCCAGGCGAGCTACTACCCAAAGCTTCTTACCGAAGAGCTTCGATGCGGACAGTTGGGTATTCAGAAATACCCTCAAAAACCGATCCCCCGCCATCATCCTTCCCGCAAGGGCCTTGACGACCTTAAAGCATTTGGCCTGCACGGGCTGATTTTCTTCCAACGCCCGATCTACTGGCCGAAATCATTCATCGGCCTGTGCGAACTGGAGCCCAAACAGGTACGATGCCCGCGCGCCCATCGCCTGTACGAACGATTCAGGCTCTTGTCGGAATTGAACAATCTGCGCTACGTCGATCCGGACATGAGAGTCCCCTGCGCGTTAGATCCCGCTCTGCGTGAGGCATACCTGGCCTTCATGGCAACTCGCCCAAAAGCGACCTTCGATCAGATTCGAAAAGCACTGAATTTCAGCGAAGCGGTGCGATTCAATTTGGAAAAGGGAAAACGTTCGTCGCTGTTGGGAATGCCCGCGGAATGCAAGATAGTCAAAGCCGTCGGCAAAATCTGGCATGATCGCGATGAGGATCAGAAAAACGCCATCATGTCGGCCATGCTCCATCCGGGAGCCGATGAGGATGAACTCTTCGAGATGCTGATGGAGGAATACGGCTTCACAGATGAGCAGGCCGAAGCCCTTGTCGCCGTTGACCTGCCCAGCGGATACGGGAGTCTGTCCCTCAAGGCGATCGGCAAACTTCTGCCGCATCTGGAGCAAGGCCTGGTCTACATGGCCGAGGACGACTCGAACTCCGCTCTTCATGCGGCCGGATACTTGCGCCGAGATCAGCTTCAACGCCGTATCTTCGACAAACTCCCTGAACCCGGGCGGCAGAAAGACTGTCCAATAGGCGACATTCCCAATCCCGTAGTCAAACGAGCCTTGAACCAACTACGGAAGGTCGTTAACTCAATCATTCGCGAGTACGGCAAACCCGACGAGATACACATGGAAATGGCTCGTGAAGTTCAACTCGGCAAGAAAAGGCGTGTCGAACGGATAAGGTACATGCGCCAGCGGGAAGAAACCCGCAACGTCGCCGCCGACGAAATCAGAAAACGCGGATTGCGCGTCACCGGCGACGCGATCGACCGATATCTTTTCTGGATAGAGCAGGGAGGCGATTGCATATACTGCGGCAAGAAAATAAGCCAGGTCCAATTGTTTACCGGCGAGGTTGATATAGATCACATACTTCCGATTTCCCTGTCGCACGACAACTCCAAATCGAATCGCGTGGTCTGCCATCGGCACTGCAATCACGAAAAGGGGCAGGGTACGATTCACGAATGGCTCGCCGCATCCGATCACGAGAGATACGACAAAATCTGCACCCGAGCACATATGCTCTTGCGAGATGGAAATATCCCATACGCCAAGTACCGAAAGATTATTCGCAAGTCCGTTGACTCCGACGAATTCCTCAGCCGCCAACTGGTGGACACCGGATATATCACTCGAGCGGCCAGCGAATATCTGCGATGCCTCTTCGGGGAGCCTCATAAAGTCTTGGGCCTCAAAGGACAGTACACCGCCACGCTCCGCCGCATGTGGGGGCTGGGCGATGTAATCGCCGAACTGCCCGACAGCCCGGCGTGGCGGGAGCAGAACAAACTTCGAGACGGCGAGAAGAACCGTGCAGACCACCGCCATCACACCATGGACGCTATTGTTTTGGCTTTGACAGACCGCCCCCGTCTGCAGAAGCTTACCGCCTTCCTTGCCGCCAAACAACAGGGAAGGGATACTGAGGCGTTCGATCCCCCCTGGCCAACCTTCCGGCAGGACGTCAAGAACGCACTCGAACCGATCCGAATCTCACACCAGGTGCAGCGCGGCGTGCGAGGCTCTCTGCACGACGATACGCTTTATGGACAGGCCCGCGACGACAGAGGAAACATCATTGACGGGCGTTTTGTGGTCAGAAAACCGCTGGCTGACCTTACCGCAAACGAAATCGCAAAGATTCTCGACAAAACCATCCGCAACATAGTTATCGCAAAACTCGCCGAAAACGGTATCGAAGCAGGACGCGGGAAGAAACCGGACGCCAGGGTAATGAAGGAAACCCTCTCGAATGTCACTATGCCCTCAGGCGTACCAATCAACAAAGTGCGGGTCTACAAAGAAGACTTGACCATCGAACCGATCCGCATCGGCAAACCCGGCATGGCGTGGGTGAAACCGGGCAACACGCATCATCACTGCATCTTCGAGTGGACCGGCAAGAAAGGCAAAATCAAACGCGGAAAGATATCGATCACTATGCTCGAAGCAACCAGGCGAAGGAAAGTCGGCGAGCCGATTATCCAGCGCATTGCGCCGACTGACCATCCGGACATCCCGGCTGATGCCCGCTTTGTGATGTCCCTGGCACATAACGAAATGGTTCTCGCCAACGTCGAAGGGCAGGAAAAGCTCCTGGTATTCGTCACTTCCCCAGCCACCACGCAACAACTCTTCTTTGTGGAACATACCGATGCGCGGAGGAGCGGGGACAAAAAGAAAATCAGCTTCACCCCCAATACGCTCAATGCGAGCAAGGTGACTGTCGATCCCATCGGCAGAATTCGCTGGGCAAACGACTGATGTTTTGTCGATATAACAGGGTGGCGTGAAAAATCGGACCATCGCTGTCCGAACCAGCGCGGGGTTCGTTTGTGCCGCGAGCGGCCAGGCATCATGATTAAACGGATCATTGAAATCTCCTCCGAACCGCTTGTCTTGACGGTGAGAGACAATCAACTGCGATTGCACCAACCGGCGAGCCGAGGCGGTGAGCGGGTCTCGTCGATTCCCTGTGAAGACATCGGCGTGCTTGTTATCGAGCATCCACAGACCATGTGCTCACAGCGATCCATCACCAGACTCCTGGAGTTTGGCGCAGCCGTTGTCTACTGCGGGCGCGATCACCTGCCCGCCGGTGTGGCCCTTCCCGTTTCACAAAACACTCAGGTCGTAACCCGCATTCAGGAACAAATCCAGGCGTCCAAACCGTTGCAAAAGAATCTCTGGAAACAACTGGTTGTCGCTAAAATCCGCCATCATGCCGAAATCGTCAAACCCCATGACCGCGGGCACTATCGGAAACTCTCTGCTCTGGCCCGCGAGGTCAGAAGCGGCGACCCGACCAATGTGGAAGCCCAGGGCGCACGATACTTCTGGAACTGCTGGAGACAGTTGCTTGGGGAATCAGATTTCCGCAGGGACCCCGATGGCAATGAAGGTCTCAATGCGATGCTGAACTATGGATACGCCATCCTTCGGGCGGGCCTCGGGCGGGCCATTGTGTCAGCCGGTTTCACACCCGTTCTGGGAATCCATCATCATAACAGAAGCAATGCCTTCTCGCTGGCCGATGATCTGATCGAACCAATCCGCCCGCTGGTTGACCAACTGGTGCTTGACGCCGTCAGCGATGGTCTTCCGGCGGAGATCAACACTAATGCAAAACGGCTGCTGTTGGGATTGCTGCACCAGACCGTAAGATTCGACGACACCACCGGTCCGCTAATGGTGATCATGCACCGCTACGTTGCTGACTTTGGAAGATGCCTTCGAGGCCAGGCGAAAAAACTGTGTACGCCCAAGGCGGTCAAGAAAACAGACGAGCCGAACACGAACGAAAAAGATTTCTGACCCGTTGTTGAGAAAAGATCGGCCATGGACCTTTCAGGATACAGATGCATGTGGTTAGTGGCGATGTTTGATCTTCCGACCGAGACTAAAAAAGATCGCAAGGCTTACGCGCTTTTCCGAAAATCGCTCATCAAAGATGGGTTTGCAATGATGCAGTATTCGGTATATATTAGACATTGTGCAAGTCGCGAAAATGCCGACGTACACACACAGCGAACACAGGCGTCACTTCCTCCCGAAGGAGAGGTTCGACTGATATGCATCACAGACAAACAGTACGAGCGGATGGATGTTTTTCTCGGGAGAAAACGAAAACCAACACCCGCCGCACCTGTTCAACTCGAACTTTTCTGACCGTCTTTTCCGTCGATCTCCTTTCTTCTGAGCGGATTACAGGCCATCTATTGTAACTGATCCCGGCCCGACATCAATCCGCAACTTTAGTTTTTCGGCGGCGTGTTTCGGCGTCATTGTAACTGATCCCGGCCCGACATCAATCCGCAACATGACCG
>JADHXQ010000135.1 GCA_016782885.1 Phycisphaerae bacterium
TATCTCCATGTATTCGCCCAGGGCACGAAGATCAAGCTGCTGGGCAAGATCCGCCTGGGCTCGGCGATCTACTCGACCCCCGTCGCAGCCAACGGCGTGCTGTACGTGGCCTCCCAGCGCGAACTGTGGGCCGTGAGCGCCAAACCCTGACCGGGTGTGCGGCGCTTTCCCCAAACTCAGGAGACCGGAAGTGATCCAGCCAATGCAAGCCGACAATCCTTTGTGTAATGGGATTCTCGATCTGTTTATCGCGCTGATATCGGCGGCTGTTGCTGGCGGGGAGAAGATAATCCTCCACCGCGGCGGGAAGGACACGATGACGGCGAGGTCCTCTGGACGGCCGAGATGATATCACGTACGGGCATCGAGTTCATCGACCTCGCCAGGAAGCAGTGGACGATCAATCACTGGATCTACGGCGCCTGCCTGTGCGGTATCATACCTGCAACGGCCTGACCTACACCTGCGGGATTTTTCCACAATTGGGACGGGCACAAGCGAGTGTGGTATGGTATAAGAACGTTTGAAGCGCTCAGCGACGCAATGACGGCGATGGGCGAAGGTTATCGGGAAAATTCCGGTTGAGACGCATGCAACAAGCCTCGGTGACGCCTTGACCAGGGCTCTTTGTATCGGTATCCTGCATGGACAATTCGGCTACCTGCCAGTATTTTGTCGGAAGTTGCGTCATGACAGAGAAAGGTTTTTCAATACGCTGTCCGCACTGCTTTGAGTGGAGCGACTGGCCGGATCTGGATCCGGATGCCATTGCCATTCAGTCCGACGACGAATGGGAGGAAATCCTTTGTGATCTCAAGGAGCGGCCCGAGGAGTTCTCACATCGGAAGATGCTCACATGCCAGAACTCAATTGGAGACTGCCCTGCCCCCTTCCAAGCTTTCATCTGCAAAAACGCCAGAAACGCGCACCGGTACGTGGAGTCAACGCCCACCTGGGCGCTGGAGCGAGCCTTTCGCGTGTACGGGACGGACCACGTAAACCGGAGGGATAGAACCGCGATTATTTTCTGCACGCGAGCCGTCCCCCGGCCGAAGTACATCGAACTGGAGAAGGTCCTTGACCGTGAATTGCTCAGCCGAGTCAACGTCGGCATGGGCCTCGAGATGCACGGCCCAGTCACCGTGTACACAGGAATCGTCTTCGAGCTTGGTAAGATGGCCTCTACGTACTGGGTGCCCGTGGAAGCCTACACTACGTGCGGTCCCGAGGTCCCCCCGAGATACAACCCGTTCTGTAGGATCTGCCGTCGCGCCGGCATCCAATGGCTCTTGAACCGGTTCGAGGCCAAAGCCAGCACCGCAAACTGCGTGAAGAAGCCTGTTCCGTTCGCCAAAGATGGCAAGTGCGCGGGTAGAATAGCGGCCTGCGAGGCTAACGACTGGAGTCACTGCCCCGCCTTCCTGGACGCCCGCCGCGCCCTTCGGATGTGCTATTGTTACGACGAAATCCTTATCAAAAAACTCGAGGAGAACTGGCGACAGAGAAAGCTTCCCGACCCGCCGCACCAGACCCATACCTGCTGGGCGGGATTCTCCGAGATCGCGGTTCCAATCGTCGTGCACGAACACTTTGTGGCCGTCGCCATGACTGGACAATTCGTGTTGGAGGGTTCGGACCGGCGGTTACTGAAATCGGTAGAGGTGTTGATCGAACGCTTTGAACCTCTCAAACAACTCAAGCAGAGCACCCGAGCCAAGCTCATATCTTTGGCCGAAGTGCTCCTTGGGTGTCGCGAACCGGCGAATGACGAAGAAGAGTACGCCACGACTTTCCGCCTGACACCCGGGCAGTTCCAGGAGAAAGTGCAGCTCCTGGCCAGAAATGCGGAGCGCATCGTCACGGTGGCGAATGCCCGGTATCGGGATTTCAGGGCTCGATCGGAGGCAGTCTTCAAGCAGGAGCTGCTGGGACGCGTCGAGAATGCCGAGGATATGGACGGGTCTTTGGGGTCTTTGGGAGAGGGTTTGCTCCTCAATGTGCTGGAGAGGATGCGGGAATTCTGGGCGTTCCAAGGCGTCTATCTAGTGAACTGGCTCTCTCAGACCAAGCGCCTCAGCGTCGTCGCGTTTAGCAGAAAGGGGCGCAAGCCGGAGTTTTTCGGGATGCCCGGGAAGCTCCTGGGCATAGTCGAGGCGGGCGTCGTGCCGGCACACCCCTTGCCCTGGCTGTACGACAGCCACGGCAGGGGATACCCTCAGGCGGCTTGGATGGAAAGACTCTGGAGCGTGTTTGAGGAGATATGGGACGACGAAGAGCTTGACGTGCCCGATGGGCGCTACTACTTTGTCGTATCCGTCCCATTTGCAGACCAGATCCAGTCCTTCATCTTTGCTGTCCGAGACGAATCCGAGGTCAGTCCATTGAGGCCCCTTGAGAAAGGGGGGATCAGCCCGTTCTGCCAGGACGGGATCCTAGGAACATGTGCGGATTTCGTTTACAGGTTCGCTAAGATCCGACATCAACTGCGCGAAAAGGCCTGGCGGGAGTTCTCGGCCCTGGCGTCTCATCGTATCGGGAATGAGATACACGCAGCTGGCACCCTCATAGACGTTCTCGCCGACGAGCTTTGTGCTGAGCCACAATGGGCGGAGAGTTGGGGTGAAGATCTGGGCATTATGCAGAGATGTGTCAAGTCCGCCAAGAAGATGCTCAATGATCTGACGACCTTGACTGGCGAGGTCCGCCCGCAGAGGCGCCCGGTCAGGGTGGACGAGGTCATACATCGGGCCATCCGGGGTGTCTTACCGCCCGGAGGCAAGCTTGAGATGCTCGGCTTCAACGACGCCCCCGAGGTAGCCGTCGATCCAGATCTGATGGAGCAGATGTTCCGCGAGCTTGTGACCAACGCTGTCCGGGTCGCCGGTGAGAACGTGATGCTGACTGTGCGCGCCACCGAGCCGCACGCAGGAAAGCGAAAGGGTGACTATTCGGAGGCAGGGCGTTGCCTGGAGATCTGGTTCTCCGACAATGGGCCAGGAATACCTCCGGAACAGAGGGAAAGAATATTCCAGCCCTTTACGACGTTCGATCGAAGTAGGGCGTGCCTAGGCTTGACAATTGTCCGCCGCATCATCGAGGCCCATGCTGGGTCCATCAGCCTTGTGAATGCGAAGATAGGTACAACGTTCCTCATCCGTATTCCTGTTTCTGGAGACATGCGATGAATCTGAATCTCGAGGTGAACCCGGTCAGGGTCTTAATCGTGGACGATCTTCCACAGGAGCGCCGCGCGCTGAAGAGGGCGGTTTCGTCCGTGGCTCCAGACTGCGCTTTTACGGAGGCCGACAGCTTTGAGTCCGGCCTGCATATGGTCCAGGAAGCCCCCGAAGCGTTCGATCTTGCGGTTGTGGATGTTGTCCTTCCAGTGCGGACGGAAGGACTGGAATTGGTCTCTATCGTGAAGAGCGTCCTTCGACGCGCGACTCAAACGCGCATCATCGTGGTAACGGCGTATCCGGAAGTGAAGGACGCCTGCACTTCCTACGAGGCAGGCGCGGAGGCGTACATGTCAAAGCTGGATCCCGATTTCACCGTGGTATTCCAAGAGAAGGTTAAGAAACTCCTGGAGCGTCGGGAACTGCGCGATTCGATCCACCAACAAACGGAGGCACAGCGAAGGGCCGACGACGCCTTTGAGGCCCACCGGGAGGAATGGGTCGAGAAATACGGCGGGATGTTCATCATGGCCCGGGGCGAGGAAGTGCTCCTGGCGAGGCGAAACCCCCGCGAGCTGTGGGAAGAACTGAACAGGCTTCCCACAGATGATCGCTTGGAAATAGGTGTCGTAGAGATACCCAGGAAAGGGCTAAAGCATGCCGACCGTTAGGGGCTACTTCCAATCGCCCTTGGGCGTCCAGCCCGCCAGCGCGGGCCTGGTCCGGGCAGAGGTGGAAATCCCCACGGCGAGTATGGGTATGGGAAAGGTGTTTCCCATCGTGTTCGAGATCGACACGGGCGCTCCGAGCACGCTACTTCTAGACGATGACTTGTTGGGTGTAGTCCGAGCCTTGGGCTATACCCCCCTCAGGGACGGGCCGGTGCTCCCCTGGATGGCAACGCGCACATACCTGTTTTCCAGGGCGCTAGATCCCTTATATAGCGTCGGAGGAGCGGCGGGGCCGGTTTTCCTAATCCGTTTTGCTTCGATGCGGTTATGTCATCCAGACGGTCGATCTCCAGGGAGGGCTAGATGGTTACTCCCGATCTACGGGACGTTCAGTATACCATTCCTGAACCCGTCCCCCGATCGTAGGCACGTTTCGTTCCGGTCCCTCCTCGGGCGGCGCACGCTTAGTCAGATTAGCTCAATGTCCTGGTGTGCTTCCAACCAGCGCATCAGGTTCAGGGGGGCATGATCCCGTCCGATCCAGCCGGTCCCCTTTGCCGTGATGAGCCTGAAGCGTCTGGCACCATTTGCCGGTTTGCCTGTGGCGCCCGTCCCTGGCTTGCCCGTCGCCGCTTCCAGCCTGGCCATCTCGGTCTTCAGATGCCCAAGGGCGTCGACGAGCCGGGCCTCCAGCATTTCGATGCGCTTCTTGCTGTCGGCCAGGATGCCCTTCAGCCGCTCGTTCTCCTCGTTGAACTCCTGAAACTCTGCCAAGCCGGGCGAGCTGGCGAAATCGGGGAAGCCCGAGGCGCTGAAGGCGGCATGGCGGTACGACTGCAACCCGCCGAATTACCGCTTTTGCAAGGGCAAGGAAATCCCCTACTACGAGGGCGACAAGCGCAAGAAGTGGAGCACGAACAAGAACGACGGCAAGTTCGTCGGACCCAGCCAGATCATCGGCACGCCCGTGCTCCACAAGAACCGCATTTACGTAGCCATCGGGCAGGACCCGATGCACGGGCGGGGCAAGGGCATGCTGCATTGCATCGACGCGGCGAAGACGGGCGATATCACAAAGAGCGGTCGGATATGGACGTACGACCGCCTCGACCGCACGATGGCCACCGTGTCCATCGCCGGCGGGCTGCTGTACATCTCGGATGTCGCCGGGCAACTGCACTGTCTCGACGCCGAGAGCGGAAAGCTCCACTGGGTCTACGAAACCGGCGCCGAGACATGGGGCGGGGCGCTGCTGGCCGACGGGAAAGCGTACCTGGCCACGAAGAAGTATCTCCATGTATTCGCCCAGGGCACGAAGATCAAGCTGCTGGGCAAGATCCGCCTGGGCTCGGCGATCTACTCGACCCCCGTCGCAGCCAACGGCGTGCTGTACGTGGCCTCGCAAAGGGAACTGTGGGCCGCGGCGCTCAAACCGTGATGCTACCGGTCCGGTTTCCTGAGAGTTTCCTTGCCCCAGGTTCGCAGCATGCGGATGTAGTCGCTAATTGCCCGCAGGGGGCACAGACAGTTGCACCACGGGCGGAGGAGGAACAGAGATGCGATTAACACCACCCCCAGGATCGCCAGTTGCGCCACCGTTCCGGTCAGCGTGAAGAAGGCGCCGAACACTTCGTAGTCGAAACGCGCCGGATTGCGGTACAGCAACGCGGCCGCAATCGCCCCCAATGCGAGCATCCGCTGAACCCAGCGGAGCCCCAGGGGCCAACGCTTCGGAAGGGTGAGTTTTCCACCGCCGGCAGTTTTCAGGATGTCCTGGGCGGTTCCGAACGGACAGATGCATTCACAATAGACGGTTTTGTTCGTCAGAATCAGCGGAAGGAAGACTGCGACAGTCAATAGACACCAGTAGATGCCCATCCTCGAGTGTGGCGCGTAACCGATCAGGAGCGAGTTTATGTTGATAATCGACAACGGGACAGTCAAAACGAAACCGATCAGCACGAGCCCCGCCAGCCGCGTGACCCATCGAAGAACCGTCCGCCCGCGGGGTCTGGAGCCCAGCGGTTTCGAGTATGTCATAAAACCCAGTGCAAACAGGAGTATCAGGAGGATCTCCGGAAATCCGAACTCGATAATTCCGATCTCGCTGCGATAGACCTCGAGCCCCAGTCCCTTGTCCGCCGCCAGGTCGGCTCCGCGACGCACTGATACCGCCAGTGCGCCGAGCGACACTGTGGCGCCGGAGACTGTGTCTATGTCCTCGCCCGGGGTAAAATTGTCCGCGTAACTCTTCCCGACGAGCCTCTTGATGTAGTCGTCCGCCCTGATTCTATTGAAGAACGGAACTGTTTCCTTGTGGTCTATAATTGAAACGCCCGTTAGATTCCCCGACATGTCGATTCCCACCGCGGTCCGCATCGGACCTCCGTAACCGTTGGCCCGGGCGATTGCAGCGTAGCCGACCAGCGGTACGCCCTCGATACGGTTGCCGTATCCGGCGTATATTCCGCCGCCTGACGATTTGAACTGATATGCCTGGGGAAGGGCCTGTTGCAGCGAGGCGGTCAGGTCCGTTTCGGGATCCATGGCGCCGACTATCCAGGCCGCTGCGATGATACCCAGCGCAACGACGCCCGCGATGCGTTCAAACTTCTTCATCTTCATCGCCGGGTGCGATTTTCACACGCCCGATCCGCAGTAATCTCCAGACCACCACGCCGGTGATGAAGCAGATCACCGAGAAGATTATTCCGCCCTTCTTGGCCGCGACGATCTCGTTCTCGCCGACGCTGGTCCCGATGAACGCGATGGTGAACCCAAGCATCAGCATCCACAGGCTCGCCAGCAGGCACTTCCAGAGCCCGAATGGAGTGTTGCGATCCTCCATCCAGACTTTCAGGCCTGTTATCGCCAGGACAAATACGATTCCTTCGGCAAACCAGAATGCTCCGCTGGTGAAGAACCACATACTATTCGCTGCTCCTGGTCGTGGGTTCCTCGGGATCCGGAAGGTCGATGAAATCTTCGGTTTTCAACCACCATGGCACAGGTCTGTACGAGGCGTTTTCCCCGCCCATTGACGGCATGTAGTATTTTTGCGGCTCCTGGCCCGGATAGAGAAGCTCCTGCATTCCCGCCAGCGCGTGGTCTGAAAGCCCGGTCGGATCGTGCATCGTCACGTTCAGGGCCGCCTTGTGCAACCAGTTTGCCTTTCTGGTGTAAGGGCATACCGCAACGCAGAGCCGGCAGCCCATGTTTCCCAACTTGGACGACCAGAAGTTACTGCATTTCGATGAGTGCAGGGCGTATCTCTCGTATCCGCGGATGGTTTCTTTCTCACCCTTGGAGATGGCTCCGCTGGGGCATTGCTCGGCGCATATCTTGCAGGTCTTGCAGAAATCCTGAACGCCAATGTCGATAGGTTTGTCCGCCTCCATCGGGATATTGGTGGTGACAATCGACGGGCGAAAATTACAGCCCAGTTCCGGCGTTATCACGATCGAGTGCCTGCCCTGTTCTCCGATCCCCGCGTCAACCAGGATCGGCGGGACCATCAGGTCGTACGATGCGCCGGGAGTATGCGGGCGAGCGGCATAACCGAGGCTCTTTATGAATGCAGTCAAGCGGTACGCCACGATCCGCGAGAGGGAATACGCATCGTTCGACGTGCCGTAAGGCGGATTGGCGTACATGGGATCCCACGACATGGGCACGCCGACGACGATTGCGTACTTCCAATGCTCGGGAACTTCTATGGGCTCGTTGGCTTTGAATCCCCTGCCGCCGTTCATCGGGTACTTGTACACCCAGTCGGGATTGAGTTCGGCGATTCCGACCAGAGTCGAGCCGCACTGGTGAGAGACCTTCTTTATCAGCCGCGAAGTCTGTCTGGGGTCTTTCATCTTGTAGGGAGTGCTGGCGCCGCCGCGTGGAAAATCCCACTCTTCGGGCGGTCCGTTAACGCCTCTGGGCCCCACGGCGCCCATGGCGCTGGACCAGGCTTTGCTCAGGATGAATTCGTTGCGATACTTCTTGACATCTTCGGCCCGTTTTTGATGAATCTCTCTCCTGACGGTTATATCGAGTTCGAGATCCTCCGGATGCTTCGTGTAGTAGTCGCGCACGTGCGGGGGGAAACTGTCGAGTCCTTTCTCTTTGTCGTATCTCCGAAGATAACCCATCCGGGCGAATATTACGTCGGTTCTGCCGTCTGCTCGGCTTGTTGGTCCGACCTTATCGTAAGTGGGGTTGCTGACCGCCCATTTCTTTCGGTCAAAAGTCTGATATCCGCCTTCGCGGTTCTTCATACCGGTGTACGAATCAGGGGAGCGGCCGGCTTCAGTCCCGAAGAACCACAATCCGGTCGAACCGGCAACAGCGCTGCCCCCGCCGATAGCTTTGAGAAATTGCCTTCTGTCCATCCTGAGATTCTACCCTGTTTCCAGGCGAAATCCACGACATTACCGGCCCGATGCCCAGAGACCCGGACATGCACCTCCAAGTGAAAGCGGAAGTTCGCTCATGTCGAACTTAGAGATTCTTCCAGCTTGTCAGCTTTGGGGGGGCGCTGTCCCCTTCGATCATCTCGAGGGTTTGGGTCATCTGCTTGAGGAATCGTTCGTTCTTGCCGAGCCCGCGGTTGGCTTTGTAGGCCTTCTGGTATTCGCGAAGTTCGGGCAGGCGGGCTTTGGCGGCGCCGCGGTAGTGCTTGAATATCTTCATCACGCGCGGGGCGAACCAGTAACCTTCATTTCCCCTTTCCGGGTCGGGTGAGATGATCTTCATGAGCTGGTCGAGGCCTTCGGCGATGTGGTTTTCGGCCAGGAAAACCAGACCGTTCTCGCGGACGCCGTTGGAGAACATGACGCTCCATCCGGGTTTCTCGATGGAGGCGATGATCTCGGGCATGATGCCTTTAAGCTGCTTTGGCGTCATCGTTTTGTAGAGCGACGTGACGCTGTTTCTGGCGCCTCCGCAGGGGTTTTTCAGTATGTGTTTGGCGGCTGAGAGCAGTTTCTCCGGGTCGGCGCCGGCGATGCTCTCGGCGAGCAGGCCCGCCTTGCCCCCGCGACCGCGTTTCTTGAACAGCGCCTCGCCGATGAAGCGAGACTCGATCATCAGCGTGTCGGTTGGGTCTTCGTTTTCGAGCATCGCGAGCATTTTGGGCGCCGCTTTCCGGGCGGACGGACCGCCAATGGCGGCAAGCGCTTTGGCTGTACTGACGCGAAGCCAGAGGTCCTTGGCGTCGAACAAAGCGATCAGCGCGTCGACGGCGCCGGCGGGGGGCGTCTTGAGGTACACGATCGCCTGGCAGGCGCCGAAACGGGCGTCGGGGTTATCGCTCTCGAGCATCCTGACCAGGCGGGAAGTGAAGTCGCCTTCCTTCTCCGCCAGCGCCCTTGCCGCCCGCTGGCGCGCCAGGGGCGACCAGGCGCCCAGGACGTCGAACAGTTGGTCGGCGGTCTTGGCGGAGTAGAACGCGTGGCCGCGGTCCCAGGTCGTGTATCCCGCGCCGGCGGCGATGCTGTCGGCGATATCCTTATCGCTGAGGATATTGTCGCTCTTGACGCCCCGTCCGGAGAAGTACGTCTTCTGCTGCGGAAGGGTGTAGGCGATCAGGTAGACGCCGGTGCAGTCCCAGCGGCTGTAATTCTGCGGGCCTGAGCCCACCTGCCCCTGGTAATGGAATCGACCCTTGTGATCGCGGGCGAGATCGTAGTACCACTGCTGCTTGCCCATGAACGCCGAGAGCGCTTTTGGTCCGATGCGCTGCACGCCGGTGGGTCCCCACAGGTAACCGAAAAAGTTGCCCGTGTGCCCCAGTTCGCGCGAGTCGTACGACGCCAGCGCCCATCGGGCAAAGTGGCGGACCTCTTCGTTCTTGCCGAGCAGGTCAAACGCGAATGCGCCCATGCAGTTCTTACCGTTATCGTCGTGATCGACCATTCGCGGGTCGTGGAAACCGTAGGGGATCGCGCCCTTGTTGGCGTAGAAGCTGAAGAACCGGCTGCTCGTCCGGACGGCGGACTCGATCGCCGGATCGTCGATACCGCATTTCTCGGTCGCCAGCACCATACCGACGAAGCACGGCAGGCCCGCGGCGTTCACCGCGCCGTAACCGCCCAGGCGCCCGTGGAGCTTCCCGCCGTTGACCTTGGGCATGGCGCCCTGGTGTCCCCAGGTACCGGCGCGGCTTTGGCAGCGGGCGATCTCCAGGGCGTAGGCGTGAAGTGTCGGAAGAACCAGCTTGTCGCCCGTGGCGAGATAGTATTCGGCCAGGAAGATGGTTCGATAGCCCCATCCCCAGCAGAAGTGCCCTCGCTGCGTCTCGAACTTCAGTTCGCGTTTGAGCGTGGCCACCGAGTGCGCGTAGGCCTTTACCTTCGGGAGGTACTGCTTGTCGCCCGAGGCCAGCAACGCCAGGGCGCCGATGTCGCCGGGGATGCCCTTCAGTTCCGTCGAGGCGATCCACTGGCAGCCCTGGCGGACAATGGCCTGGGACTTTCTGCAGTTGGACGGCCAGGTCTTGCTGTACGCCCCCAGGATCTTCAGGTGAAGCGTCACGGTCATTTTTCGCCCGCCGCGCCAGATCAGCAGGTGGAGCTTTCCGGTTTCCTCGGCGGGGTCAATCGCCCGGCCCAACGCGCGGCGAGCGTCTTCGCCGAACGCTTTGGCGCCGATACCGAGCACGACGTCGTCGACTTTCAGAACGCCCGCCGCCGGCGAATCTGGCGCCACCGCGGTGACCAGGATCTGCCGGCTCGTGTACGATCCGCCGTGTTTACCCCACACCCATCCGCGGGCGCCGGTCGGACCGAGATTGAAGTCGGCCTGCTTGGGGTCTCGCTTACCGCCGGCGGTCAGGTCGGGCGGCGAGGGCGCCTTACCCGCGGCGGGGCACTGCTCCACTAAAACTACTCCCGCCGACAAAACTACCAGGATACCGAGAGTTATTCTTGAACGATGCATCAGCCGTCTCCTTCGATCGCCCCCGCGGTATTACAGTATCCTATCTTGTTTCCAGGCCCTGTCAATCGATTGATGTGAGATGCTGTGCGGCAAGACGTGGTCGTTTTCGGTAATCAGGATTCACGTGCCGTCGCTTCGGCGGTTTCCCGCTCCAGTGCGGAGATGAGACGCCGGACCTCGACCGACAGGGCGGCGGTAGCTTCCTGCACGCCCGCCAGGTCGCCTGACCGCCCGAGAGTTTCGACGGTCAGAGCGGCCGCGACGGCGTCATCGGCGGCGAGGATGCCCAGCGAGCCCTTCAAAGCGTGTGCCGCTTCGGTAATGGTTTTGGGGTTTCCGCTCGATACGCTGCTCTGGACCCGCGCAAGCGCCTTGGGGGCCTCGTCGAGGAAGATCGCAACGAGTTCGCTGAAGAGATCTTTGCTGCCTCCCATGCGTTTCATGGCAAGGGCCTTGTCGTATGGTATTTCGTCGCATGGTTCGTTATGGGACAGTTCCGGTGGGGCGGTGTCCGCGCCCCTGGTCCGCGGAAGGTCCTCGCGGTCCGGGTCCGGTAAATGCCGCTCAATGGCTTCGGCAAGATTCTTGACGTTGATTGGCTTGGCGACGTGGTCGTCCATACCGGATTCCAGACATTGTTCGCGATCGCTCCTGGTGATATTGGCGGTCATGGCGATGATCGGGATATCGTGATTCGGAACGGGCGAATTCGGGTCGCGGATGGCGCGTGCGGCCTGGTATCCGTCCATCACGGGCATCTGGCAGTCCATGAGAACCAGGTCGTAGTGCCGGCGGGAAAGCGATTCGACCGCTTCGGCGCCATTGGCCACCGCATCGGCGCGATATCCGAGCTTCGTCTCCAGAATACGCAGTGCGACCTTCTGGTTCATGATGTTGTCATCGGCCAGCAGGATGCGGATGCGCCGCTTTCGATCCTCGTTAAGCGAATAACGGGTGACGATGGTTTCCGGATGAGCCCGGTTGGAGTCGCCCGATCTGCTTATGACCGTTCGCAGGCAGGCGAGCAGTTGCGACTGCTTGATGGGCTTGGTCATATATGCCGCAAAGCCTGCCTCACGCATCCGCCTGGCGTCACCTCTCAACCCGGTCGATGTCAGCATGACCAGGATAACATTCTGCAACTGCGGATCCGCCTTGATCTTCCAACCGAAGGTCTCGCCGTCCATACCGGGCATGTGCTTGTCCAGCAGTGCAATTCGGAACGGATCGCCTTCATCGGCCGCTTTTCGCAGCTTCGCCATCGCCTCTTCGGCGCAGGCAATCTCTGTGGTACGACAGCCCCATTCCGACAGGTATGACTGGAGGCTCCGGCAGTGCATGGTGTTGTCGTCCACGACCAGCACACGGAGACCATCGATGTCTTCCAACTCGACA
>JADHXQ010000136.1 GCA_016782885.1 Phycisphaerae bacterium
CTGATCCTGGTCGCGGCGCTGCGTCGTAGGTCGTAAGGCGTAAACCGGTCAACGCCCGCTCGTTTGCATGCTCGCTTCAGAGCTACGTTCAGAGTCTGGGACTTGTATTGCTCTCCAGGCTTTATCATAGGATGCTCTTGGCGATTTGTGCCTCGCCGATTCCCGTAGCCAGCAGGCGTCTTGCGATCGGCTAATCTCTTGTCCCGAAGCTCTTGAATGGCTTCTGACGGGCTGAAGATGTACTCCTTGGACCTGAAGCTTTTGATCCGCGACTTAAGGACGGCCTGCACTTCCGATGTGAGCGGAATAGCACGAACTCGGTGCAGGTGAGCCGTCTTATGGTCGCCAACGTCACTGGCGTCGCTACCGGGAACATAGATCCAACAATCCGGATCGTTTCGGCTGATGTCGATCGGGCGCATGCGGCACACTTCCGAGGGTCGCATGGCGGTGGTCCACATGATGCGAAATATGTCGGCCACGACAGACGACAGATTTTCGGTTACTTTGTTGAACTCCTCCAAGGTGACGGCAGCTCGCTTGGATCTATCTTGCGCGGAAGTCTGGCCCAGGCGCAACGATCGAACCTCTTTCAGCAGTTGTTTCTGGGCTTCCGTGGTGATCTCCCGGCCGATTCCCCATTGCCACATCCTATATATCTCGTTCATCACGCGGTTAATAGCGGTTCGCCTGTATGCAATTGGCTCATCCATATTGTCATTGCGAAAGTACCGATACTTCACCAGTGCATCCTGAACTTCTCTGAGTTCATCGGGACCGAAATCGGCCACGGGCCAGTCGGCGTATGGATCGAGGAAAGGTCTGAACTGATTAATTCTGCCGAGAGTCGAATTTGGTCCCCCGTCGCGGAGCGTAGGGGAATGTTGCTCGATCGCCTCAACGTATTTCTTAACGAACCGACCGACCGTGCGGATCGTTGTGGGGCTTACCGCTTGGTCGATCGCCTCGTAGGGGTCGCGGAAGCTCAGCGTCTTATGAGGGTGTCTGTTGAAAAGGTCGAGCCACTGGCCAAATGCGATGTAAATCTCCCCTTCGGTTCTACCGTCCGGTGGGCCAAAACTGACAGTGGTGCGCCGCCCGTCTGCCCTATAGACATCGGTAACGAACGAACGACCTTTCCGCCGCAATGTTGGAGGTTTTTGTTTTCCTGCCATTCTGTAACTCCCACTGACAAACCAACTGACTGGTTGCTGTATACCATGTGGCGGAGCAACTATCAAGCCTGACGCCGCAGAATCGCCGCAGAATGGGCCGATTATTGGTAGAATAGGAAAGATTAAAAGAGATGCCACGAGATTACACGAGATATGAGTATTAACATAAGGCTTTGTGTGCAAAGTGGTTGAGGTAGCAACTTCCTTTCGTTGCTGAGCTTAGGACAAACCAGTGAGCTCGCCTCACACGCGAGAGGTCACTGGTTCAAGTCCAGTACGGCCCAGTAAAAAGGCCGCCCTGAAGAGCGGCCTTTTTACTAGAGCAGGAGAGGGTAGAAAGTAGAGAGTAGAGCAAAAAACCAAGTCAACGACCAAAACCAACGCCGTGACCGAATGTGCCTCTCCTGCGGTCTACTTTCTACTTTCTACTCTCTGCCGTTGGTTTTGCCTTTCTCCTTTTTCGCTGTTAGGTTAGTCTTTCTCCTTTCTCGCCGTCAGGTTAGCCTTTCTACTCTCAAAGGGACCACAACATGGCATTTGCATTCGAAAAGCTCATCGTCTACCAGAAGTCCGTAGACTTCGCTGACCGGATTACGGAAATCACAGGAGCATTCCCACGCGGTTTTTACTTCCTGGCCAACCAACTAAATCGAGCATCCTTATCCATTTCCGCCAACATCGCCGAAGGCAATGGCCGATTCACCAAACCGGACCGAAAGAACTTTTTTGGAATCGCCCGGGGCAGCGTGCAGGAATGCGTCCCTCTCCTGGAATTGACCCGCAGGAGGGATCTCATCACTCAGGAAACCCATCGGCGGATGAAGGCCGATTTGGAGGAGATAGCCAAAATGATCTCCGGTCTGATAAACGGTCTGGAAAACCGAAAAAAGTGAACCCGCTCTCGCCGAAGCCTTTGGTGTTATCGGGGCGGCCCATCCTTACCGAATCATTCGGGACGGTCGATTGCGCCGGCACACTGCTCGAAATGGGCCTTAGGCCCTGTACCATCGGTCGAACAGCCTAATCTGCAACCAGGCGTCCTTCGGCGGAGAAGTCGTCGAAGAGTATGTGTCCGAATCCGCCCTTCGATGCGTCGACCACGCGGATCAGCAGTTGTTTGCCTTTCAGCTTTCCGACGTCCCAGTTGATTCGGTGCATGTATTTTCCCTGCGGTCCGCCGGCGGTCATCAGCGTCTTACCGGTTTTCGCGTCGCGGAGGTCCACGCGCGTTTTGTCGCCGCGCCCGCCGCCCGCGAGGAATGACATCTTTGTCCCGGTCAGTTCAAAAACGGGCGATTGGATTACCGCCGTGTGTGCGTCGGCTGCTTTTTCGGCCGATCCGCCCAGCGTGCTGAGAAAGAACTTGCCCTGCTTGTTGATCTTATCGCCGGTGCGGTAGGGGCTTGCAAGATCGACCACCGGCGTTTCGAGCTTGCCCTCGACCACCTTCCATCCCTGCATGCCGCCGCTTTCGAAATCGAATCGCAGTCCGCCTACCGGTTTGGGATGTTTGTATACGATCTTCGTAGTTTCCTTCGCGGGGCGGGGTTTGCGTTTGGCGCCCGACTCGCCGCGAGCGGTGGGGCGGTTGGGGTCGAAGAACCTGGCGCCCTTGCCCACGCGGTTATAGTCGCCAAGATCCGCGCGGGCCTTTTCCACGAGTTTCATCATCTTCGCGACGATCTCCGGATGTTTGGCCGCCACATTGTGTTTCTCGCTGATATCGTTATCCAGATCGTACAACTGCGTCGCCGGCACCGCGTCGATCATCCGTCCGGACCAGCCCGTGCCCGGCGGGCGGGCGGGGCGGGGGAGCACCAGCTTCCACTTTCCGCCGCGGACGGCGTTCAGGCGGAGGTAGTTGTAGGTGTAGAACGCTTCGTGCGGGCTTGTGGCGCCGTCCTTACCGGTGATCAGGCCGGCCACATTTTTACCGTCGATGATGCGGTCTTTGGGGACCTCGCCGCCGCCGAGGCGCGCGAAGGTCGGCATGAGGTCCATCGTGGTGACTATCTCGTCGCGGACCTTGCCCGCGGGCACCCTGCCGGGCCAGCGAACGATGCACGGCACGCGCGGACCGCCTTCCCACGCCGACATCTTCCATCCGCGCAGCGGGTCGGCGCTTCCGCCATAATCGCCGAGGTGCTTTTCGATCCACGGACCGTTGTCGGACGTGAATATCACGAGCGTGTCTTTATCGATATCGAGGTCCTTGAGCGTCTTGAGCACCTGGCCGGCCGACCAGTCGAGTTCTTCGATCACGTCACCGTATAGGCCGCGCTTGGACTTCCCTCGGAAGGCCTCCGATGCGCCCAGTGGAACGTGGGGCATGTTGTGCGCCAGGAAGAGGAAGAAGGGTTTGTCCTTGTTGGCTGTGATGAACTTGACGGCCTCTTTGGTGTAATCGCTCGTAAGGTTATCCATTCCCGCCTGGTCGAGCGCGTCGACGAGCACCTTTCCGTTGCGGACGATCTGCGTCTTGAACGATTTGTGCGTGACGGTGCGTGTGAATCCGTTGTGCAGCGGCGTGCCGTAATGGTAATCGAAGCCCTGGGCGTTGGGCATGAGTTTGGGGTCGTATTGCTTGCTGCGCCCGCCGGCGAGGTGCCACTTGCCCACCAGTGCGGTGGCGTATCCGGCCTGCTTGAGCACTTCGGCGATGGTGATTTCCTTGGGGTGCAGTATGTTGTGCTGGTTCTTGCGGTTGCCCGGTTCGCCGACGCGGATGGGGTAGCATCCCGTCATCAGCGCCGCCCGCGACGGTCCGCAGACCGGTTGGGCGTAGAAGCTGGTGAGTTTCATGCCTTCGGCGGCCATCCGGTCGAAGTTGGGCGTCCGGATATTCGGCGAACCGAAGCATCCGACGTCGTTATATCCCTGGTCGTCGGTGAAGAAGATGATGAAGTTCGGTTTGTGGCGGGTATTGGGCGTTTCCTTCCCGGACAACCATCGAGGCAGCGCCACAGCCGCCGCTCCCGCCCCGATTGCCCGTAGAAATTGTCGTCTCGATGGGACAGTGTTATTCATCCGATGGTTCCAACTGGAAAAAAGGTCAGGATCAATCCTGCGGCACTCGTATTGTTTCATGCGAGTGTTATGATAGCAAGAACGTTGTTGTCGCCTCAAGGTTTGCTCAGAGGGCCGAAGGCCCGTTGAGATAGTAGCCGGGCCCGGCAGGGCCCGGAACACGTGGGCTAATACCCCAGAGCCCCGAAGGGGTGACAGAATCTATCGAATATACTTTGGGTCGTATTCGATACCGTGTCTGTCGAGCAACTGGATTAGTTCGTCCTGAAAACTCATCTTGCGATGATGAGTTTCTTGATTCCGAATGTACGATACAACGGAATCCCGCGCGCTGGCTGAGACGGTGAAAGCACTGTAACCATCTTGCCAACCGAAATCCTGCATATCGCTGAATGTGCTATGGATCCACTTACTGCAGTTGGATTTCACCGTTCCCACGAATTGCGACAACGCGATCGTCGGGGCGACGCCTGCAGCGATATGAAGATGGTCGCTAACTCCGTTGACCGCCAGTGGAACTCCTTCGTGATTGCGGATAATACCAGCGGTGTATTTGCATATTCTGGCGATTCGCTCGGAGGTGAGGGTCTCGCGACGATCTTTCGTTGAGAATACTATGTGGTAAATGAGATTCGTGTAGGACATTTGATTTCCCGCTTTCTTGAGACGACGAAGCCGCCAGGCTAAGACGCTTCTGCCACCCCTTCGGGGCTCTAATTTTTGTGACGCCTGTTCCGGGCCCTTCCGGGCCCGGCTATTATCGTAATGGGCCTTCGGCCCTCCAGGCAAAAAAAGGGGTCAGGACTCTTTTCCTTTCGTCCAGTTCAGCTTAATACGCCTGGTCCCTTTTTCTGGTGTGCTATTTCTTCTTCCTGGCGGTTTTTTTCGCGCGTTTCCTGGCGGGCTTCTTTTTCTTACCGCCCAGTTCGAAGGCGTCATGCACCACGCGCAGCGCCTTTTTCCCTTCGGCGCGGTCGATCATGCAGGAGATCTTGATTTCGCTGGTGGTGATGTTCTCGATGTTGATCTTCGAGTCGGCAAGTGCGCGGAACATTTTCTCAGCCACGCCGGTATGCACCCGCATCCCGACGCCGACCACGCTGACCTTGGACAGCGAGTCGTCGTAGTGTACGTCGCACTTGAGGTTCTTGACGATCTTACCGCAGACGACTTTAGCGTCGCTGAATTCCGCCAGTTCGACGGTGAATGACAGCGAGGCCGTCTTGTCGTCGTTCACGGTCTGGATGATGTCGTCGACCATGATGTCGTGCCCCGCGATCGTATGGAATATCCGCGCCACCACGCCGGGATGGTTGGGTACTTTGGTCAGCGAGACCCGGGCCAGTTTTTCCTTCAACGCGGCGCCGCTGACGACGATTTTCTCCATGGATTCGGTAGCTGCCACGATCATGGTTCCTTTTCGGTTGTGTGCGCTGTTTCGCACGTGTATCGGCACGTTGTATTTCTTGGCGAACTCGACCGCCCGGTTGTGCAGCACGTTGACGCCGAGCGAAGCCAGTTCGAGCATCTCGTCATAGCTGATGAAGTTGATCTTCCGACCGGTGGGCACGATGCGAGGGTCGGCGGTAAATACGCCGTCGACGTCGGTGTAGTTCTCGCACAGGTCCGCCTTCAGCGCAGCGGCGATCGCCACCAGCGTGACGTTGCTTCCGCCGCGGCCTAGCGTGGTGACGTGGCCGGTTTCGGTGACGCCCTGGAAGCCGGCGACAATGGCGATCCTGCCCGCGTCGAGCTGCTCGTGGATTCGCTCAGCCGCTATGTGCTTTATCCGGGCCTTGGTGTGGCGGTCGTCGGTTACCATACCGATCTGCCCGGCGGTGAAGCTTATCGCCGACGAGCCCATCTCTTCCAGCGCCATCGCCATCAGCGAGATGGTCACCTGCTCTCCGGTGGACATCAACTGGTCCCACTCGCGTTTGGGAGCGGGCTTGTCGCGCATGACCTGGTTGGCGAGAGCTTCGAGGGCGTCGGTGGTCTTGCCCATCGCCGAGACGATCATCACGACCTGGTGGCCTTGCTTTTGTGTGCGGACCGCTCGCCGCGCGGCCGTTCGGATCTTCTCGGCGTCGGCCAGGCTCGTGCCGCCGAATTTCATTACGACAATACTCATGTCTTCTCTTCCACGTGTATTTCCGAATAGCGCAGAACCCTCGCATCCTGCATCTTGAGCCCCAATACAATAGCCCGCAGGCGGCGAAATGCAAGAGTTGTTTGGACGAACCACTGTGCGATGCAGCGGTTTTTGGCTAACGGTAACGGTAGAGACTCAGAGGCCGTCAAATCCGGTGGCCTGCTTCTTCCCGTAGCACGAGACCTTTCTTAATTCGCCGGGCGCCTACTTGATTATTGGTGTCAGGCCCGTCGGGCCGGGTGGAATTGCAGCCGCGTCCCGTGAGGGCGGGGGCAGCGATAAACCACAACCCCAAGCCCCGGCAGGGGCGAAAGAAAAAAAACGCCGACAGACTGCCAAGCCGCAAGCGGCGAACAGAAGAGAACAACAAGTGGGCGATCAGTTTAGTTTTGTTTCAAGTTGGCGATGTAAGAGCGGACTGCTGAAAAGGTTAACGGCCTGTGACATATCAGACGGTGTCAAATGAGTTTTCAAGAAAGTTCCGGGGCGGATCGTTTTGATGTAAACATTTGGTATAAAGGGGGTTGTATCAAAATGCGGAGAGGATATTTACGATTGGCGCCCTTGACGGCAGGTTCACACTCTTGGCGCGGCGGTGGGGCGGGGGTGCTTTGGATCATGCTGGACCGGCGATAGTCGATATGTTGTAAGTGTCTATTCAACGCCCGGATAAGTTGGCTGCGCTGGCGTGTCATGCGGTCGGAACGGCCCGTTTACGGCTGGGGGGACGCGGGCGGAAGGTGTGAACCATTTGTGACAGGTGAGCGGCGCCTATTTAACTTTCAGGAAGAACTCCATCAGGTCGCAGCCTTTTTCTATGTGGAGGTCCGCGGCTTCGGCGGTCTGTTCGGTGAACGGGGCGTCGACTATGCCCGAGGTATGTTTACCGGCCAGTGCGAACGGTACGGCCTGTCGCGTGTGCGTTCGCATAGTGCATGGGGTGGGATGGTCCGGGAGGAGCAGTATCCGCCAGTCGTCGCCTTCTGCCTTCAGGCGTTCCAGGACCGGGGCTACGATGTGGGTGTCTATCTGCTGGAGGGCCTCGACCTTGGCTTGTGGGTCGGCGTTGTGTCCGGCTTCGTCGGGCGCCTCGACGTGTACGAATACCAGGTCGTATTTGTCCAGGGCCTCGACGGCGGCTGCGCCCTTGCCCGCGTAGTTGGTGTCGAGATAGCCCGTTGCGCCGTCGACTTCGATGATGTCCCATCCGATCAGCCGGGCCAGTCCTCGGACCAGGTCCACGCCGGTGATGGCGGCGCCCGACAGTCCGAAACGCCCGGCGAACAGCGGCAGATGGGGCATCTTTCCCTGTCCCCACAACCAGATCGCGTTGGCGGGATTTTCACCGAGGTCCGTTCGGACGGTATTTACCTCGTGGTCGATGAGTATCTCCGCGGCTCGGTCCATGATCTCGCGCAGCTTCTTGGCGCCCGGTCCTTTAGGCTGGTATCCGGAGGTTTTGCGGCCGAGGAAATCGTGCGGAGGTGTGGTCTTTACTTTGCAGTCTCCGCGGATGGTCATCAGGTGTCTGTAGCTTACACCCTGGTAGAACGTCAGCTCGTCGCCCGCGAGCCGCTGGTTCAACGCGTCGATGAGTTTGTTGGCTTCCTCGTTTCGGATGTGTCCTCCCGAGTAGTCTTCCATCACGCCGTCGATCATCGTCACGAGGTTGCAGCGGAATATCCACTGGTTCGGATCGACTTTGAGTTTCCGTGCGGCCGCCTCCAGCGGGGCGCGTCCGGTGTAGTGTTCCGTGGGATCGTAGCCCATGACCGACATGATCGCGACGTCCGAACCGCAGGGCAGCGAGTTCGGAACGTTGCAGACTGTTCCGCAGCGTCCCTGGGAGACGATGGAATCCATATTGGGCAGATCGGCCCGGGCAAGGGGCGTCTGCCCGTCAAGTTCGTCCAGGGGCACATCCGCGGCGCCGTCAGGAATGATAATGGCGTATTTCATGTTTCGTGCCGTTGGGGGTTGTGTCCGCCTTCCGGCGGTTTACAACCGTTCTTCATGCTCATCGACAATACCGATACACGTAGTTTTGGATTTTATGACATCCATAGCGTCGATCTTGCGCAATGCCGCCAGGACGTCGCCTTCTGTGGCTTCGTATGTGGTGATAATCACGGGCACTCCGGCGTTGGCGTGTGATGATTCGTGCTGGAGCACCGAGCAGATCGAGATGTTGTATTCGGCGAGAATTTCAGCGATGCTTGCCAGCACGCCCGGACGATCGTCAGCCATTACCCGCAGATAGTATCGTCCGCGGACCGCTTCGATCGCCAACTGGTTTGCCTCGGGCGCCTGGTCGGGCCATATCCCCAGAAGCGCACTGTAGCGTTGGGCCGTACCGAGGGCGATGGCGGCGATATCGGCGACGACGGCCGATGCGGTGGGAAAACCGCCGGCGCCTCGCCCGTAGTACATGGTGTGCCCTGTGGCGTGTCCGTAAACGCTGACGGCGTTGAACGGACCGGAAACCCACGCCAGCGGGTGTTCCTTGGATATAAAAGCCGGTCTGACTCGCAGTGACAGACCGTCGCTCTGCCTCTGCGCGATGGCCAGCAGTTTCACGACATAACCCAATTCCTGCCCGAAGCGGATGTCCATCGTATCGAGAGAATCTATACCCGAAACGGGAATGGCCTCGAAGTCGATCCGGCGTCCGAACGCCAGGGCGGCCAGGATTGCGATCTTGTGGGCTGAATCTACGCCCGCCACGTCCAGGGTCGGATCGGCCTCCGCCAGACCGTCTCCCTGGGCTCGCCCCAGCGCCTCTTCGTACGACTGGCCGCGCGTGGTCATCTCCGTGAGGATGTAGTTGCACGTACCGTTGACGATACCGAATATCGCGTCGATGCGGTTGCCCAGAAGCCCACCGCACAGTGCGCCGATGATCGGAACGCCGCCGGTACAACTGCCCTCGAACGCAATGCATACGTTATTACTCCGCGCCAGCGCCCAGAGTTCGGCGCCGTGGTGTGCCAGGAGGGCCTTGTTGGCGGTCACCACGTGCTTACCGGCGGCGAGAGCCTTCTCAATGATTGTTTTTGCGACGGTTGTTCCACCGACGAGTTCCGCGACTATCTGCACCGAGTCGTCGCCTAAAACCTTGTCGAGATCCTCGCGGAACAGGGATGCGTCCATACCGAGTTCCTCGGCGCGGGTGAAGTCCTCATCCACGATGTATCGCAGTTCGATGCGCGTTCCGCAGCGTTGGGAAACGAGCTCCGCATCGCGGGTGAGCATTGTGGCGGTGGCGCCTCCGACGGTTCCGCAACCGACAATCGCGACGCCTGTAGTTTGTTTCCGGTTCATTATGTTACCTTACAGCTTTACTCGGCATATTAGCGGTCCGAGATTATGATATCAAGCCCGCCCGAGAGCGTGAACTTCGCTATGATTTGGAGTCGAGGGTCATGGTCTGATCGAAGTGTGAGTTTGACGCCGTCGCCGTTCAATCCCAAATTCCAAATTAAACGAGGATGTGGTTTTCCTTGATAACTTCTTTGGCCTGTTCTCGGGCTGGTGAGCGGCGTTTGTTTGCTGGAAGAGCGGAGATATCCTGCCACTGTTCGGGACGGCCTATCATGACCAGGGAATATGCCGCTTCATCGCGGACGTGAATGTCGAAATGCCTGCGGAACATTTTGGCTATTAGCGACAGTGCCTTCTGCTCGCCCAGCAGGCCCAGAATCATAATAGCCGCCCGTACAGCATCGGGTTCATACTTGCGTGGGTTCTTATTGGTCTCTGTCAGGATTTCGATCAATGGTTCACCTGCCGGTTGCCCGAACTTCACGACTTCGCGTACGGCTTCATGCACGATCTCCGGTGATACCCAGTGTCCTCCGAGGTCGCGTACGAGCATACCCACCGCACGGGGGTCGCCAATCTGGCGGAGCGAATCGGTTATCTGCGCGCGGACGAACTTGTCGGGGTCACGGAATGCTCTGACCAGCAACTCTATCGCCTTCAGTGATTTGCACTTGCCCAGTTGTGCCGCGGCCTGACAACGAACCTTTGTGTCGGGATGACGGAGCTGCCGGGCCAAATTGTCCAGATCGGCTTCGGAGGGTGTTTTTCCCGACGGAACGGTCATGGTATCCAGGCAGGAAGGACATGTTTCCGTCTGACCGGCCAGACTGGCAGGTACGGTCATGTGTTCGCCGCAATGCAGACACTTAAACGTAATCATTTTCGCCGGCCTCTGAGTTGTGTCCGGGTATAGTCACCGGATTCCAACCAACCCGAACAATAATTCCAACGTTACTCTTCTCTATATACTACCATCAACCATACTTGAAAACGCCAAACTTTCCAACTGTATTGCAAAGCTATTGCTAACCATTTGCCTGTTACCCGATAAAATGTTCCGACTACTGCTGTCGAGAACAATATAATACAACGGGTTAGCGGCAAATACCAGTATCTCCTTTGGATACATCGTTTTTTTCGGATTGCCTGAGGCGTTTTGTCGGCTTGTGTCAACTTTGCATGGTGGATTTCCGATAGTATAGCTGGAGTACCTTGTTGAACAGTCGCCCCTGATGCGATAGAATACATATGGGCGCTGTCTCGCACCGTGCGGCACAGTAGGCTCAGGAATGAATCCGGATCGTCTGCTGTATGGGAAATATTTATGTTTGAAAGATTTACAGAACGAGCTCGCAAAGTCATGGCGTTGGCCAATCAGGAAGCGCAGCGGTTCAACCACGAATATATCGGTACTGAGCATGTGCTGCTGGGCCTTATAAAGGAAGGCAGCGGTGTCGGTGCGAACGTCTTGCGGAACTTGGGCGTGGACCTGCCTAAGGTCCGAATGGAGATCGAAAAACTCGTCAAAGCCGGACCGGATATGGTCACCATGGGCAAGCTGCCCCAGACCCCGCGGGCCAAAAAGGTCGTCGAATACGCCATCGAAGAGGCCCGAAATCTCAACCACAACTACGTCGGCACCGAACATTTGTTGCTCGGCCTGCTCCGCGAACACGATGGAGTGGCCGCCCAGGTGCTGCTGAATCTCGGGCTGAAGCTCGAAGAAGTTCGCGGTGAAGTCCTCAGCCTGCTCGGCGCCGGTCTGGAACCCGAGGGGATCGAAGAGAGCGAGTCTTCCATTTCGGAAGGGCGACCGGGCTCGCAACGAAAAGGCAAGAGTAAGACCCCTGCCCTGGACAGTTTCGGGCGGGACCTCACCGAACTGGCGCGACAAGGGCAACTCGATCCGGTTATCGGTAGAGGCGACGAGATCGAACGCGTGCTGCAGGTACTCTGCCGGAGGACGAAGAACAACCCCGTCCTGCTGGGCGAAGCGGGCGTGGGCAAGACGGCCATTGTCGAAGGCCTGGCCCAGCAGATTGTCGGTAACGAAGTTCCGGAAATCCTTCACGAGCGCCGGATCGTTGCGCTCGACCTGGCAATGATGGTTGCCGGAACGAAATACCGCGGACAGTTCGAGGAGCGTATCAAGGCCGTCATGAACGAAGTGCGGCGGGCCAAGAATGTGATCCTCTTTATCGACGAGATGCACACCCTGGTGGGCGCCGGCGGGGCAGAGGGCGCCATAGACGCCGCAAACGTGCTGAAGCCGTCATTGTCCCGCGGTGAGATTCAGTGTATCGGCGCCACGACGCTGGACGAGTACAGGAAGTACATCGAGAAAGACGGCGCGCTGGAAAGGCGTTTCCAGTCCATTATCGTCAACCCGCCGACAAAGTCGCAAACGCTCGAGATACTCCGCGGACTGAGAGACCGATACG
>JADHXQ010000137.1 GCA_016782885.1 Phycisphaerae bacterium
TGGGGCGATATCAGCGGCGACGGCGTGCCGGACCTGCTGGTCTGCTACGGACGGCGTGGCGCTAGGATGTTTCTCGGCGACGGTCGCGGAAAGTTCACGGATGTCTCGTCCCAGGCCGGCGTCACGGGCTTTAGAGATGTGTCCGCCGCCGCGTTTGCCGATCTGGACAACGACGGCGACCTCGACCTCGTCGCGAATCTGAGCGCATCGATTGTGGTGGCGTTCAACCAGGCGCCGCGGGGGAAAACCCACCGCCCGCTGAGCGTCCGCCTCCGCGCGCGAAAGGGTCGCATCGGCGCGGTTGTACGCGTGCTCGACGAGCGCATGGGCGTCCTTGGGCTTCGAGAACTCAACGGCGCCGAGAGTTGCGGCGGACAGGCGTGCGGCGCCGCCCAACTGTTTGTCCCGGCGGGAGTGTGCAAGGTTTACGCGGCATTGAGCGACGGTCGCCTGGCGTCCAGGACCGTTGGCGCGGGCGGCGCTACAAAGCACGTGAAGGTAACATTCGAAGAGTCGGACTTCCGCTGATTCTGTCGGAAAGGGATGTAAATGAGGATTGCCCGGGCGTCTCTCTCATTCGTTTGTCTTTTTCGCCAGTACGATGTAATCGATGCCAATCAACGTGTTTGCCGACTTGGGGTTTTTTCCATGGCATTCGATCTTCAACTGGTGTTTCCCCCTGGATAGTTTCACGGGCTTGAGCTTGCAGGCGGTTGGCGCCTGGAGCTTCGGGTCGTAGATGTCAAACGGATCGCTTGCCGGCCCGTCATCCATCCGGAAGCTGAAGATCCCGTAATCGTGGGCCCTGGACGTGAACAGTTGCACTTCGTACTTCCCCGTCTCGGCGATGGGGATTTCCAGGACCAGGAGATCGCCCTTGGTTAATTTGCCCCACCAGACCAGTTGGCTGTCGCCGCTCCAGCGTCGGCCGAAGCCCCGCATCGCCTGCGGTTTGACGCTGCTGGCGGTGCGGGAGACGACCTTCAGGGCCTCGGCTTCCATGAGTCCCGGCAGATTCACTTTGAAGGGGGGCTCGGGTTTGTCCATCGACCTGTCCCATGGCGGGGAGGGGTCCTTCGGGGCCTTGGCGCTGAAGATCTTCAGCAGCTCGCCCTTCTCGCCGCGCAGGTAAACGGGGATGTGCTCGATGGGAGCGTCGGCTTTGATGGTCTGTCCGCCCTTGAGCTTCTTTCCCGTCCAGGCGTCCGTCCAATCGACCCCGGCAGGGAGATAGACCTCGCGGCTCCGCTGCCCGAACCGGGTTATTGGGGCGACGAGCAGATCCGGCCCGAAGAGGAACTGATCTTCGATTTCCGCGGTTTTCGGGTCGCTCTTTTCGAAGTCGAAGAAGACCGGCCTCATGGGCGGGATGCCCTTGGCGGACGCCAGGTCCATCTGCTTCATCACGTACGGGCGAAGACGCTCGCGGAGGAACATGGCCTCTCTGATGTGACGATAGGAATCGCCCCCGAGCTTCCAGGGCTCGTTGTTGTTTCGATGCCCATGGGTCCGGAAGACGGGGCAGAACACGCCGTACTGATACCATCGGACCATCAGTTCGTGGAAAGTCGGACCGCTGGTCCGATGGACGAACCCGCCGATACCGGCGGCCCCCCAGGGGATTCCGCTCATGGAGAGGTTGAGGTACGCTCGCATGTATTCATCGAAGTGTTCGAAGGAAGACAGGATGTCGTGGTGGGCGGGGGCGGCCCCGTAACGCTGAGAGCCCGCCCAGGAGCTTCGGCAGATGGTCACCACTTCTTTCTCGCCGGATGCGACCAGTCCTTGATAGACGTTCTTCTGGTGGGCGAGGGGATAATAACCGTGAGCTTCGGTGGCCGGGCCGACCTTGTACAGCATCTTATCGTAATCGCGCATATTATGAAAATCGTCGGCCGGATCGAGCCAGAACGTGCGTATGCCCAGGTCGAAGTAGTTTTCCTTCCACTTGCTCCACAGGAACTTGCCGGCCTCCGGATTTGTCGGGTCGTACTGGTAGGCAGGGCCCTGGAAGCCGACTTTATCGGTTTTACCGTCCCTGGACGTGACGAACATGTTGTTGTCTTTCATGTGCTTGAAGTTCACGCTTCTCGGACTGACCAGTATCCACGGTGAGATCATGATCCGCGCACCCATCTGGTTCATTTCCTTGACCATCGCCGCGGGATCGGGCCAGAATTTCGGGTCCAGCTTCCAGTTGCCCAGTACGTCCCAATGGCAGAAGTCGATCACGTGGACCGCCAGCGGCAGCCCCCGCCGCTTGAATTCCCTGGCCGCCCGGAGAAACTCGTACTGCGTCTTGTAACGCAGCTTGCACATCCAGAAACCCGATGCCCAGTAGGGGAACTTTGGGGCATGCCCGGCCGCGTCGGCGTAGTTGGACATGATATCCGCGTAGGAATCTCCGACCGTCACGAAGTAGTCCAGTTGTTTGCAGCCGCGGGAGACCCATCGCACTCTCCGGGTCCCGAACTCGACCCGTCCGAGTGACGGATTGTTCCAGAGGAATCCATATCCCTCGCTGGAGACCACGAACGGAACGACGTGCTTGACGTGCCGCTGGTAAAGGTCGATCACGGACCCCTTCAGGTTCAGCGTCCCCGCGACCGCGTTGAGCCCCATACCGTAGAATCGTTCGTCCTTGTGCGAGGCCAGATGGAGCTCGGAACGGAAAAGCCCGTGGTCCGTTTTCTTGAAGATGCGCGTACCGGGATTATGCGCCCAGACGCCGTAGTCGTATTCTCTCAGTATGCGTCTGGTCTTGTCACCGTCATGTTTGAAGAATTCCATGTAGAGTCTTTGGGTATAGATGTTGCTGATTTGGCAGGAGATCTTCCCGTTCCTGATAACGGCCTGCCGTTGAGTGATTTCGACCTTGCCTTTGGATTTAAGGGGGATATCCAGCGCCCAGTCAGAGGTCTGCTTGCTCCCATCCGGTGTGACACGAACGCGAAGACTGTCCTTGCCCCATGCCTCAACAACAATCGTCCGGCCGCCATGCGCAATAACGAGTTTTCCATCCACATTTTTTGCTCCCTGATACGCGGGCCCCGCAGCAAGGGCGGAGGAACCTGCCGTCGCCACGATCAGCAGGCAGATAACGAACGGTGTGTTTCTCATCTTATTGTTCATGGTTCGCCTTTCGCTAAGCCCCATGCTTTATTCGGGTTCGGGCCAAGCCATAATTGTAAACTGCCGCCATCAACGAGCTCTGCGTGCGGGAACCAGAAACTATGCAACGGTTGCGAGGATTGCAAGCCGGAAGTCAGGCCCGGAGGACCGTTTCGACCCTGGCCTGGCCTTCGGCTTTGGTATGTCGAATTCTCTGTGCCTCCATGTGGGCGGTGATCTCACGTGCATGGTAGCGTGTCGTGGTGTAGGATATGGTTGGTAACGTCATGCATGAGGAGATGATCTGAAATGACAAACGCTCAGACAAAACTTATTGCCGCTACGATCGTGTTCGGTTCTGGCGCCGTGGCGCTGGCTATTGGTTTTCTGGCGACGGCTACGAATTCCAACACCGGTGAGGCCGGACCCATTCCAGGTCTGATCGCGATGGTCGCGGGCCTGTGGCTGGGAGTGCATGCACTTAGGAATATGAGCATGCAGAAAGACGAACCTGACGAGTAACAGGCTGTCTCGGAGAGGTACGGAAAAATGGAACGACGCGATTTTTTGAAAACGATGGCTTCTACTGCCGCCGCGAGTGCCTGTCTGCGGTCTTCGACCGCTTATGCGGCGGAGGATCGTAAGGCCGCCAAACCCGACATGCTCATTATCATGCCTGACCAGATGCGGGGCGATTGTTTATCGATTCTCGGCCACCCGGCTGTCCGCACCGCACAGATGGATGCGCTGGCAAAACAGGGCGCGCTGTTCCGCCGGGCGTATACCACCGTTTCTTCGTGCATCCCCGCGCGCTACGCGCTGCTTACGGGTCTATATCCGCAGACCAGCGGTGTGGTGGGTTTTGCGGCTAAACCGTTCGAGACGCCGCCGCTGGGCGATCTGCTGGGCAAGGCGGGTTATTCCACCGTTCTGGTCGGGCGGAACATGCACCAGCCGGCCGCCAGCGGGTCGCTGGGGTACCAGAAGCGGGTTCTCGGGTCCACGTACGTCAATAACGATGAGTACGACAAGTTCCTGAGGCGCATGGCGCCGGAAACCGGCGGGATCAAGAAACTCGTCAAGCACATCGGCGTCACGTACAACCATTGGCAGGGCAAGCCCTGGCCGCTGGCGGACAACCTGCATCCCACCGCGTGGGTCGTCGCCGAGTCCCGAAAGGCCCTCGCCGAGGCGCCCGCCGAAAAACCGATCTTCCTGACGACGTCGTTCTACGCCCCGCACCCGCCGCTGTTCCCGCCGAAAAAATACTTCGACGCATACGCGAAGAAAAAGCTGCCCGCACCGGCGCGCGGCGACTGGGTCGACTGGAAAGCGCTGTCAACCAAGGGCGACCGCGCCGGGCACCGCGTATTGCTGGAAGGCGAAACGCTGCTGGCCTCGCAGGCCGGATACTTCGGCCTGATCGAACACCTCGACACCGAGATCGCGCCGCTGATACGCGACTTCAAGGCGCGCAGCGAAAAGGCGGGGCGCCCGTGGGTTATCGCCGTCATCGCCGACCACGGCGAGATGCTGGGCGATCACGGTTATTTCCGCAAGTGCGAGCCGTACGAAGGCTCGGCCAATATCCCGTTCATCATCTGCGGGTCGCCCGCGCTGGACTTCAAGGGCGCCCTGCGAATCAACCACCCGGTCTGCCTGGAAGATATCATGCCCACCCTGCTGTCGCTGGCGGGAACGAAAAGCCCGGCGAGAGTTGACGGTGTGGACCTGACGCCAACGCTGCGCGGCGCCAAACAGACGATCCGCAAGTGGCTGCACTTCGAACACGCACCGTGCTACAGCCAGGCCCAGTCGTACCACGCCCTGACCGACGGGCGGTTCAAGTATATCTGGCGACCGCTAGACGGACGGGAACACCTGTTCGACCTCGAAAAAGACCCCACCGAGATCCGCGACCTGTCCGACGACGCGACCGGCAGCGAGCCGCTGGCGAAATGGCGGGCGATAATGGTCAAACGCCTTGCCAACCGCCCGGAAGGATTCGTAAAAGACGGCAAGCTGATCGCCGGGCGCCGCTATCGCCCACTGAACGCCGGTGAACTGGCCAAGATCACTCAATGAAGACAAGACTGCATTTACGATACCTGCCCGCCGTGATCGCGGTGCTGCTGGCCGGTTCGCTGTCTCCGGCGGCGGAGGAATCTGAGCGGGCGGTTTGCGATGTGTGCGTTGTTGGCGGCGGGAGTGGCGGATTCGGTGCTGCCCTTGCGGCCGGGCGCGCCGGGGCGAAGGTTATCCTCGTTGAGAAACAAGCGGCCCTCGGCGGGACGAGCACCTCGGCGTTTGTAACGAATTGGGAGCCCGGGCCCGGCTGCTCGTTTGCGCGAGAGCTTTACGGGCATCTGAAGGCCAAGGGCGATACCGTTGCGATTGCACCGCGCGTCCACCGCTACCAATCCAACGAACCGTACGGCCTGTCGTACGGGACGCCAAAGAGCGATCTTACATACGATGACACGCTGCACCGCGCGGGCAAGGGGCGCAAGTGTAGTGTGGTAATGAAGCCCGAGGCCCTGGCCGGCGCGATGGGCGCCATGCTGAAAACCGCCGGCGTGCGGATCCTTCTCAAGACTACTTTCCAGACCGCCGAGACGAGCGGGCGAACCGTTCGATCGATCCGCACGATCGGACCAGGCGGCCGGTCGGCGACCATCGTCGCCAAGGTCTTCATCGACTCGACCGGGGGAGCGCACCTGTGTCGGGCAGCCGGGTGCGAGACAATGCTGGGCGCCGATTTGCGATCCCGCTTCGACGAGCCGTCGGCGCCCGAAAAGAGCGCCCGAGTCCTCAACGCCATTTCGCTGTGCTATCGCATTCGAAGAGTACCTGAGCCCAGGCGCACAGAGGCGCCGTCCGGTGAGGTCGGGGCGTTCGGAAAAACCGCGTTCGTCTCCGGCGTCAGCGACCGCGAACTGATCGTCAACCCGCTTGGGCTGGTTGCCGGGGTCGTCCTGATCGACAAGGGCTACCCGCAGACGATGGCCCTGGCCCGGCGCCGCGTAGGCGCCCATTGGCACTGGCTGCAGCGGTATCCGCACTTCAAGGGCTACGAACTGAAGGATATCGCCCCGATGCTCGGTATCCGCGAAAGTTATCGCACGGTCACTGAATACATTCTCACGCAGGGGGACCTCGTCGCCGGGCTGGCCGGGCAGAAGCATACCGATATCATCGCGATCGCCGATCATCCGATGGATACCCATGGCGCCGGCGGCGGATTGCGGAATGTCCGAGCGGCCTATGGGATTCCGTATCGCTGCTTGATCCCCAAAGGATACGACAACCTCCTGGTTGCCTGTCGGGGCGCCGGATTTAGCCATCTCGCCGCCTCGAGCTGCAGGCTCTCACGCACGATGATAGCATTGGGACACGCGGCCGGCGCCGCCGCTGCCGAAGCCGCCCGCGATGGAAAAAACGTTCGCAAGATTGACATCGCCCGGCTCGTTAGTGCAATGGGAGCGGGCAAGAAACCCACAAAAGGCAAATAGATGCCAACGGAGACCCCGATGATGTTATTGAAGATGAAACTACGTTATCGATATCTGCCCGCCGCGGTCGTGTTGTTGGCCGGTTCGTTGTGTTCGGCTGCGGGGAACCCCCGGCAGATCACGCCCGCCGACACGCTGCCGAAGACCACGCCCTGGGATCTGAAGGCGTTGAGCGCGGCGCCGGCGTTTAAATGGACCGCGAACAGTGTCAAGGGCGTGCGGGCGTTGCACTACAGCGGACCGGCGTACAAGGGCAAGCCCACTCGCGTGTTTGCCTACTATGCCACTCCGGGCTCGATGGCGGGCGACGCGTCGAAGGACAAGAACCTGCCCGCGATGGTGCTCGTGCATGGCGGCGGCGGGACGGCGTTCGACCGGTGGGTGCAGCTTTGGGCCAAGCGCGGATACGCCGCGATCTCGATGGACCTCGCCGGTTGCGGGCCTAAGAGAAAACGCCTCGAAGACGGCGGACCGGACCAGGGCGACGGGACCAAGTTCGGCGCCATCGACCAGCCGAATACCGACCAGTGGACCTATCACGCGGTGGCGAACGTAATCCTCGCCCACTCGCTGATCCAGTCGTTCGACGAAGTGGACGCCGATCGGACGGCGCTTACGGGCATAAGTTGGGGCGGGTATCTCACGTGCATCGTCATGGGGCTCGACAATCGCTTCAAGGCGTCGGTCCCGGTCTACGGCTGTGGATTCCTGCACGACAACAGTTGCTGGTTGGGCTGGTTCAAGAAGATGTCCGACGACAAGCAACGCGCCAAATGGGTGCGCCTGTGGGATCCGTCATCGTACGCGGGCTCTGCGAGTATGCCGGTGCTCTTCGTCAATGGCGGAAAGGACTTCGCCTATCCTCCGGACTCGCACGCCAAAACGGCCGCCCTGGTAAAAGCGCCCGGAAAGAACATGCGATTCGTACCGAACTTGCGGCACGGGCACATCTTCGACCGCCCCAAGGCGGTCGAAGTTTTCATCGGGCATTACCTCAGGAAGGGCGTCGCCCTTCCGGTGGTCGCCCCGGCCTCGGTCGCGGGCGACAAGGCGATCGCAACCGTCACAACGAAAACAAAACTCTCCTCCGCTTCGCTGCATTACACGACCGAGAAGCTGCCCGGCAGCCCCAAATCGCGCAAGTGGATCGAGAAACCGGCGGCGATCGCCGGTAATAGCATCACGGCTGAGGCCCCCCCCAGGGATGCGACGATCTGGTTCCTGACGGTGACGGACGAGCGCAAGGTGCTGGTGTCAAGTGAGCTGGTGTTTCCCGCAAAGAGCATTCCATGATTCAAAGGCGAAACATATCGATCGTCTTGACACTTGTCTGCATCCAGACCGCGGCTCCTTGCCGGGCGGGCGAGCCTTTCGGTATCCGCGTAGTTGACAGCGCGAGCGGGCGGGGCGTTCCGCTTGTTGAACTGGAGACCGTCAACCACATCCGTTTCGTCACCGACAGCGCCGGATGGGTCGCTTTCGCCGAGCCGGGGCTGATGAACAGCACCGTGTTCTTTTCCGTGCGCAGCCACGGTTATACGTTTGGCAAAGATGGGCTCGGTTTTGCGGGCAAGGCGCTTGCGATACGCCCGGGCGGATCGGCGACTTTGAAGATAAAGCGAGTGAACATCGCCGAGAGGCTTTACCGGCTGACCGGCGGGGGAATCTATCGCCACAGTGTGCTGCTGGGCAAGAAAGCTCCACTTCGTCAACCGCTGTTGAACGGGCGGGTGTTCGGGCAGGACTCGGCGCAGGTGGCGGTCTATCGCGGGCGGGCGTATTGGTTTTGGGGCGATACGCAGCGGCCGGGATATCCTCTCGGGCATTTCCAGACGTCCGGGGCGACCGTGGAACTGCCCGCAAGTGGGCGGCTCGATCCGACCGGCGGGATCAATTACAAATACTTCACGTCGGCGTCCGGTTTCAGCCGCAAGATGTGCCCGATCGCGGACGCTCCGTCGACGATGGTCTGGATCGACGGTCTGGCGGTGGCGTCCGACGCCTCGGGCGCCGAGCGGTTGACTGCGCATTACTCGCAAATGAAGAGCCTGGGCAAGCGTCTCGGGCACGGCCTGGCGGTTTGGAACGATAAGAAAGCCGTCTTCGAGCCGTTCTGCAAATTTGCGATCGATGAAAAATGGCGCATGCCGCAAGGGCATCCGATCCGGATCAATGAAGAGAAGCGCCAATGGCTCGTGTTCGTCAATCCATGGCCCGTGGTTCGCGCCCCAGCCAGGCTCGAGGCGCTGGGCGATTCGAGCAAATACGAGGTCTTCACGTGCCTCAAGCCAGGCTCTCGCTACGCCAAAGGCAAGACCAGGATTCATCGCGACGCGGACGGTAAGGTGGTTTGGGGCTGGAAGGCTGACACCGATCCTGTCACGCAGGCCCGGGAGAAACAGATGATCGCCGCGGGCCTCCTGAAGGCCGGCGAAGCCCGATTCCAGTTGTGCGATGCAGCCACCGGCACCGAGGTGCGCCTCCATCGCGGTTCGGTGCGCTGGAACGCTTACCTGAAATGCTGGATACTGATCGGCACCCAAGAAGGTGGCAGTTCGTATCTCGGTGAGATATGGTTCGCCCAGGCCGACTCGCCGACCGGCCCGTGGCGCCGCGCAGTCAAGATCGTAACGCACGATAAATACTCGTTTTACAATCCGGTGCATCACGCGATGCTCGACAGTAAAGAAGGACGCTTCATTCACTTCGAGGGCACCTACGCCAATACCTTCGCCCGCGCCCCAAACCCAACGCCTCGCTACAATTACAACCAGATCCTCTACCGCCTTGACTTAGGCGACCCGCGCCTCAAACCCGCGGACTAAGCGTTCGAGGAAAATATCCATCCCGCGGCGTGAAATTGTGTGGCATTTCGCCGTACAGTGTGCTATACTTCCTGTACGGGAATACCGATAGAGAAAGCAGAAGCATTATGTCAACTATCACACACAATACGCGTTTGGATGTCAGACTCGCCGGGGAGCACAAGAAGCTCATACAGCAGGCGGCGGAACTGCTCGGTCAGAGTATCAGCGCCTTCACTGTTTCCACGTTGGTGCAGGAAGCGCAGCAGGTTGTTGAGCGGTTTTCATCGTTGCGGTTGAGCGATCGCGACCGCGATCTTTTTCTGGACGCTCTGGACAATCCGCCCGAGCCTAACGAACGTCTTCGCAGGGCGGCCAGGGCGCACGCCAAGGGCGTTAGTGTATGACAACCTGGCGCATCGAGCCGTTGGGTAAGAAGCATGATCGGTCTGATTTCGATTGCGGGCGGGATAGCCTCAATACCTTTCTCAACCGCCACGCCACGCAAAACGCCCGGAAAGGCATTTCGCGGACCTATGTCTACCTACCTGCGGACTCGAATGTCGTAACCGGTTACTACATATTGTCGAGCGACAGTATTACGCTGGATACGCTACCGGACGATATTGCTGCGCGTTTGCCCCGGTATCCGGTTCCCACTGTACATATTGGCCGCCTGGCGGTTGACGTGCGATCCCAATCCCGCGGTATTGGCGGCATACTTCTGTTTGATGCGCTGAAGCGTATCGAAGTCCTGGCCGGGCAGATCGGCATTTGCGGGGTAACTGTCTATGCGTTGGATGACAGGGCCCGCGGTTTCTATCAGGCCTTTGAATTCCGTCCTCTGAAGGACCATGCGAACCATCTATTCCTGCCCTTGGCGACGATACGAAAGCTGTAGAACCGGCGAGATTTTCATCTCTCACTGCCGTGGAGTGGACGTCTTCGATTGCTTCGTGGACACCGTCCGGATGATCTTCCCGTTGCGAATGGCCGCGAAAAGGTCGACCCCGTCGCCGGGAATGTCGACTTTGTCGAGTTTGATTCGCCGCCCGCCGAAACGGAACACTTCGGCCAGACCGCTTTTCCCGCCGCGGGCGGCTACGGCGATATGGGCGTCCGAACTGAGCCCGCCGGCGTCCTTCCCCCCGAGAACAACTGTCCACGTGACGCCGCCCCGCCTGCCGGTGAAGCAGTTTCCCCCTCCCGGCGCCAAACGGAGCTTCGGCGCGAATGCCGTAAGGAGTTGAATCGCCCCGGCGCCGCGGCGGACCACGCGCAGGTGCCGCATAGGTTGGCGAAAGGGATTTCCGCGGAAGTATACATCCGATGTTCCTACGGCGGCGGTGGCGCCCGGTGTCAGGAAAGCGACCTCCAGACTCACTTCGCCCAGCTTCGTGAAGGCCTGTTCGTAACTCGCCGGCCTGGTCCTGCCCTTGTGGCGGACCCGCTCGAAGCCGAAGGCGGTGAACCGTCCGGCCTGTTTCGCCGGCTCGATGAACGCCGCGTGGTATCGCCACTGGGCCTTGCCCTCGCCGATCGGTTCGAGGCGGTCAAGGACCAGGATGTGGTCGGGTTTGAGATACACCAGCACGCGCGACAAAGCCCCGATGCGGGCGCCCGGCGGGTAGGCGCCTTTCAGGTCGACGCGGGCGACCGCCAGGTGCTTACCGTCGGCAAACATCGCGACCCGTCCGACCCGGCTCGAATCCAGCCGCGGGTGCCATACCTGCCCGCCGCCCCACTGGTCGGTATCGTTGACGAGAATGCAGTTATTGTTGGCCGCCGTCTTGCGGTACGTCCGGTCCCACCCGGGCTCGAGGATAACTTTGTGCGGGCCCTTCCATATCGCGATCGAACCGCGGTTGACGGGGCAGTGCGCCCAATTGTATCGCAGGGCCTTGGGCGTTCCGGTGCGCCCGAAGACCGAACCGGCGGTCAAACGCACGCGGAGTGCATCCTTGCCCCAGTCGGATCGCATGAAGACCTGGTCGCAGTCGTCGAAATGGAAGCACGCCGGTGTTGTCGCCGGCGCGACGCGGCTCGGCAGCGGAAGATTCGCGGTGCTCCGCTTCCCGTGATGGGTCGTCATGATCGGGATGCGATCGGCGGGAAATTGCGGGGCATTGTGGAGAGCGTACCGCCATTCGTTGCTGAAGAACGCCCCGGTTGCCAGGTCCACCCCGGTATGGCGGTGTATCAACTGCCGGGAGGTTTCCCAGAACCCCAGCCCGTAATGACGTGCCTCGTTCATCCATTCCAGGCCCCCGTCGCGGGCGAGGAGTTCCACTCGCTTGCGGCAGATCATAACCGCCCATCGCAGCCATTTTTTCGCCTCGGGTCCATCCCAGACCAACCCCGCGCCGACCAGCGCCCAGACGGCTTTGGAGCTGTGGTTCTGTGCGTATCCGGTGGCGTTATAGTTGCGTTGGAACACGAAATACGTGTAGATTCCCTCAAATCGCTTGAGGAAGTACTCATCGACGGTCTTTCGGGCCTCTTTATCCAGCCGCCCCGCCAGGCGGTCGTAGATGCCGCAGACGTCCAGGCCTTTGCGCCCCGCGTCCATATCGTTGCCCGAGGCCATGGATTCCGCGTCGTCGCTGTATTCCCAAAGCTCCCCGCGATCGGGATCGAGGCGGACGAT
>JADHXQ010000036.1 GCA_016782885.1 Phycisphaerae bacterium
CACAGGCCGACGACCTTGCCGAAAACGGATGCGCGAGAGTGGCTTCATCAGACGAATTGACCGATAAACTCAGGCTATGGCTTAACGACCCCGCCGCCGCCGATCGCGCGGGAAAAGACGCTCAGCAGCATGTCCTCAGCTGCCAGGGCGCCACCCGCCGCAACGTCGAAATGATCTGCGAGGTGCTCGCCCGAGTTCCCGCGACAGCCCCCGGCGCGATCGCCACCGACGTGTTATGCCGAGATAGTGAATTCACCGCGAAAGAACGCAAAGAACGCAAAGAAGAAAGAAGAAGGATGTGAGAATGACTGCGGATGACACGAAACGATCTACGACTAGGATGAAGCGTAGACGGAGAACTAAACAGAAAATGCCCGGAACAGCCGTTCGACAAAACGTACTGGCCAACGCCCGGCGAATCGTGGTCAAGGTGGGCACCAACGCCATCTGCCAACCCGCCGGGCGCCCGGACGAAGAGGCGATTGCAGCCCTGGCTGAGCAGATTGCGGCCGTGATGGCTTCGGGCGTCAGAGTCACCATGGTCGCCAGCGGCGCCATCGGGGCGGGTATCGGCGAACTGGACCTCGAGAGGCGCCCCAAGACCACCCCGCACCTCCAGGCCGCGGCGGCCGTCGGGCAGGGGCAGCTCATGCGGACCTTCCACGACATCTTCGCGCGATACGGCGTGCGAGTGGCGCAGGTGCTCGTCACCCGAAGCGCCTTCGAGGACCACCAGCGATACCTCAATATCCGCAACACGCTGGCGGCGCTCGAGGAGTACGGGGCGCTGGCGATCATCAACGAAAACGACACCGTCGCGATCGAGGAGCTGCGCTACGGCGAGAACGACGTGCTGGCGGCAATCGTGGCCAACATGCTCGGCGCCGATCTGCTCGTCCTGCTGACCGTGGTAGACGGCGTGCTCAGCGGCGCCGATGTCGTCGACGTCATCACCCGCGTCGATGACGATACGATGTCGCTGGTCGGCGCAAGCGCCAGCAAGTTCGGCACGGGCGGGATGGCCACCAAACTCCAAGCCGCCGACATGGTGATCCGCGCCGGCGAGGCGGCAGTAATCGCAAACGCCCGGACACCAAAGATCCTCACGCGCCTTCTGGCCGGCGAGCAGTTGGGAACGGTCTTCGTGCCGGCCCAGCGGAAGATGTCGTCCAAGCGCCGCTGGATCGGTCTGACCGCCAGCCCGGTCGGGAAGGTCATAGTAGACTCCGGCGCCGCCGGCGCACTGCTCAAGCGGGGCAAGAGCCTCCTGCCCTCGGGCGTTACCGGCGTGGAAGGGACGTTCGCCAAGGGCGACATGGTCGCCATCGTCGACGATCGGGGAGCGGAAATCGCCCGCGGACTGACCAACTATTCCGCCGGGCAGATCGAAGCGATAAAGGGCCTGAAAACCAACCAGATCGCCCGCGCCATCGGCGACAAACCGTACAACGAAGTAATCCACCGCAACAACATGGCGATCGTCTAACGATCCGCCAACTGGGGTACTCGCCATTTGTCGGAGCCAAATCCCAATATTCTCAACCGGATAGTTTGGCGCTTGCCAGGCGGTTGAGACTTATGCCTTCTTCCGCCGCCTTCAGCGTGAGGTCGCGGTGAACGTCCGGGGGGATGCGAACCATGAATCGTCCGCTGTAGCGTTTACCTGCCAGCGGTTCCGGAACCGGCTCTTTGTTTTTCCGCATATCCGCCGCCGCATCGGCCACTACCGATCGGATACCCTTCAGCGCAGCTTCTTGCGTGCCGGCGAGCCAACTGAGGCTGGGAAACTCCGCACAGAGCCCGACATACTCCTGGTCGTCTTCGGACCATGTCACGCGATATGTATAGTGGTCATTCTTCATCGGTTTCATTGTCCAGTCTCCCGATGGCACTGAGCACGAACACTCGCTGCCTCTTTGCTATGCGCTGGATTTTTCCAGGCATTCCGCCAGCCAGATTTTGATTATGGATTGGCGAGCGACACCGAGGCATTTGGCTTCCCTGTCGAGGCCCTGGATCATCCAGAGGGAGAAATCCATGTTCACGCGCTTCTGCTCCTGGGCCGGTCTGCGGGCCTTGGAAAAGTCCAGGTGCTCGGCGATGCTTTGTCCGTCATCAAACTTTTTGTCGATTTCGTCAGCTTTCATATATCTCTACCCCTTCGTCGTATAGTCCGCTATCGTCCGGCTCGCATCAGGGTTGCTGCGATCAGCCAGATGATTACTGCTCCCGCGGCGATTGCAAATACGGGCCAACCGCCCCAGATCGCCAGGAATGGGATGGCTGCTGAGGTCCACAGTCCCCCGCCCATGAACGGTTCGTGCAGGATTTGTTTGTAGGCGAACGCGTCGGCTGCGGGTGTTTCGTAGTCCGGGTCGACCACGCGGAGCAGGAGCAGCCCGGTGGCGGTCACGCCCATCGACTGGCCCATCTCGGCGATCGACCGCTCGAACCATGCGTCGGGCAGGAGTCGGCGGGCCAGATACATCACGCAGAAGACGTTCCATGCGATACCGGCGACAACCAGCATCGCAAAGGGGATGAGGCCTTCTGCGATGGCTTCGATGCGGATCGTCGCGATGGCGGCGACCACCAGGAAATCCAGAGCCGCGTTCTGCAGGCGTTTCATCAGCCCGCGGTCGATGAGCTTGTGCCTGTCGAACCTGTTTTCGATCACCTGCACCACCAGCCCTCCGAGCATGCACAGCGGAAACAGCGGGAAGCTTTTGGCGATCTGCATGGCGCTGCCGTTTCCCGACGCCCGGGCGACCGCCTCGAGGCCCTGTTTGCCCGCCCATCCGACGGCGATTGCGATCCCGACGACCGCAAGCTGGAAAGAAAGCGTTTCCAGCGCGTTTGACGAGGTGGTGAGTTTTCCCGCTTCGGGGCGCCGGTCGATGGGGATTACGGCTATCGAATCGTCTTCGGGCACGTCTTCGGGGTTCTGTTTGCGTGTGGTGTAGCCTTTTCGGGCGGCCCAGTTGACCAGCATCATCCCGACTACAACTGCGCTGATGATACCGGCCGTCGCGCTGGCCAGGGCGAAGTCCTTGCCCGCCTCCCAGTTGTAGTCGGCGAACACCCGAGCCATTCCGGCGGCCGTCCCGTGCCCGCCCTCGAATCCGACCGGAAGGATCCCGCCGAACATCGTCGGCAGCTCGGGGTACATCCAACTGATAATCGCCAGGAACAGGCCCACACCAACGACGTACTGACCCCACGCCACGATCTGCCCGTAGGCGAGCTGCGGACCGGCATGGCGCCAGATCGTCCGCACGCCGGGTATCGCCATGCCCAGGAACAGGCATGCGAAAACGATATTGATCAGGAACCCGGGCAGCGAACTCCATACCGTCGTCACGCCCGCCGGCAGGGGCGCACCGGCCGACCGGCAGCACTGAACGATCGCCAGGCCGATCAGACCCGCTATCACCGACGAGGGCAGATACAGCTTTCCCAGCAGGCGGACCTTCATCCGAAGCAGATGCCCGACCCAGACTAACGCGCACAGCGACGTGAACGAAGCGACAGTAATATCCGCGGTTCCCATAAGTGCGTTTCCGGCGATAAGTAACTGAACAACGATTATATTAAACGACATGGTAATTGCCAAGTCGTTTGCCAATTGACAAACCTTGTTCGTATAAGTCTACTATGGCTGCGATTATGAGCACGGATGACTCTACTACATCGGATGTGCGGGGCACCGGCGAGGCGGCTTGTGTGTGCCCGCGTTGCGGGCTTTCGGTTGCCCCCGATGTGGAATACTGCACGCATTGCGCCGCGAAGGTCGGTCCGCACAGGCACGTGCCCTGGTGGCACGTGCATCGTCGGATGTACGATTGGGTGCTGCATTTCGCCCACCACAAACACTCGACGACGGCGCTGTTCGGTTTAAGTTTCGCCGAGAGCAGCTTCTTCCCCATACCGCCGGATGTGCTGCTGGGCCCGCTGTGTCTGGGCAACCGCAGGAAGTCGATGTGGTTCGCCACGGTCACCACGGTCGCGAGCATCCTGGGGGCCTACCTGGGCTACCTGATCGGATTCGCGTTTATCTGGGTGGCGCTGCTGATACCCGGCATTACGCAAGACAAAGTCGACTGGCTGGCCGGCGAGTTCGACGTTCGTGGCCAATGGTACGTGTTCGTAGCCGCCCTTACACCCATCCCGTTCAAGCTGCTGACGATAACGGCCGGTTTCGCTAAGATGAACCTGCTGGTCTTTACGCTGGCGTGTCTGATAGGCAGGTCGATGCGTTTCTATGGCGTGGCGGGCGTCTTCTGGCTGATCGGACCAAAGGCGCTTCCGTTTATCGACAAGTACTTCAACTGGCTGGCGCTGGCGTTTGTGGCGATGCTTGTCGGAGGATTTGTAGTCGTGAAATACGTGATCTGACTCCGAAAACCAACAGTTATCGGGAGCGTTGAGAAATGACTATATCCGCCGAAGACCGCAGCAAGTTAGTATCACTGGCCCGCGCCGCAGTGGCCGCACAGGTGACCGGACAAGGGCGCCCCGATGCTCCGGCGGCGGAAGGTATCCTCGCCGAAATGCGCGGATGCTTCGTAACGCTCACCAACGCCGGCCGCCTGCGCGGGTGCATCGGCACGTTTCAACCGGACCAGCCGCTGGGAAAAATGATTGTCGAGATGGGCATGTCAGCCGCCGGGCACGACCCGCGGTTTTTCGGCAATCCGATCACGCCGGACGAACTTGACGAGCTGAGAATCGAAGTTTCAGTGCTCTCGCCGCTGGCCAAGACCGACGATCCGCTGAGCCTGGAAATCGGCACGCACGGGATATATATCGTCGGCGGCGGGCGGTCTGGCTGTTTTCTCCCGGAAGTGGCCACAGATCAGGGATGGGACGCGCGGGAGTTCCTGGACCACTGCTGCATGGGCAAAGCGGGCATGTCCGCCGGAGCGTGGCGCCAAAGCGATACCACGGTCTACCTGTTCACGTCGGACAAGTTCAACAGCTAGTAGTTATTACCTTACGAAGACACGGTTTGAGCTTATGTCAGCACCATTCAGGGTTGCCTCCCCCCGTCCACCTGTGTGCCTTTGCACGTCATTGAGCTTTCGATAGGCTTCCACTATCTGCGACCAAGAGAATCCGTTGTAACGGCTGAAGCGACAATTTGGCGCTTGACGCTCCTCGGTGACAGACGTAAGATCGTTAGGATAATGTTAGCATTTGGCTGGAAACGAAAAGTGATAGCAGAATGAATCTCGGCCCAGGAAACATACCACAAGCATTTCCGTACCAGGGGAGCAAGCGGAAGCTTGCTCCTGCAATCTTGAAATGCATTCCGCAGGGAACGGAATGCCTCATAGAACCGTTCGCGGGATCGGCAGCTATTTCGGTTGCGGCAGCTTGGCGGGGTCGTGCGCACCGGTTCTGGCTAAATGATGCGCATTGTGCTCTCATCTCCCTTTGGCAGAGGATCATCCACGATCCTGATGGGTTATCACAGGACTATCGCCATATTTGGGAAGCCCAGCACGGTCGAGACCGCAAGCACTACAACGAGATCAGGGCCGAGTTCAACCGCACACACAAGCCCGAATTGCTTCTGTTCCTGCTTGCCCGATGCGTTAAAGCGGCTATTCGATATAACAGGAAGGGAGAATTCAACAACAGCCCCGACCATCGACGCAGTGGGATGCGGCCCGACACGATGGTGCGAAACATCCATCTGGTTTCAGAAGCCTTGGGACAGGACACCAGGACGACCAGCTACGATTACACCGTTGTCTTGAAGGAAGCGACTACAGACGACTTGGTCTACATGGATCCGCCGTATCAAGGCGTCTGCAAGGATCGGGACAGCAGGTATGTCAAGGCAGTGCAGTTCGACGAGTTTGTCGAGGAACTAGACTCGCTGAATCAGCGTAGCGTCCCGTTTGTCGTCAGCTACGATGGACGGACCGGCGACAAATCCTACGGGAAGATGCTGCCAAACGAACTGAATCTTCAGCACGCGGAGTTGCTCGTTGGGCGCTCGACGCAAGCAACGCTGCTGGGGCGCAACGACGATACATACGAATCGCTCTATGTGTCAGAGGCGGCGGTGGAGAGGCTTGGCGGCATGCCTCGCGGGATTGTGGTAGCACGGGAAAAAACTCAGACCCTGTTTGACTAGCTGTGTTGGCTTCTACGCAACAAGTCTTTAATGAAATCTGCAACCGAGATGCCCAATTTCTTGGTAGTGGCGGCGATATCGTCGTATTGCTTGATCTCCTCGTCACTCCAGACGAGGTCGACCCGTCGTTGAGGTCGCATTGCAATATGCTTGTGATCTTCGGGATGAGCCCAGTAGCACGTTTTGCAGACGCTTGGTTTTCGCCCTTTAGTACTGTTGTCGCAATGCTCACAAGACCAGCTTTTCACACGTTGCAGGCCGAGGGCGATTAACATAAAAGCCTCAGGTTGATCTTCGGCAGCTACCTGATCGCCCGCAACCTGATACGGAATGCGGTGGTCGATAGATAGGTATCGAGACTCATATTTGATACCAGTGAAGCCGCACTTGCCAGCTTGGCGTTTGTACAGCATTTTCTTAAAAGCCTTGCTAAAGGGCTGTCGCCCTCCAGTTTTGTACTTCTCGACGTCATCTGGGTTCCCGAAACGGTATGAGGCTATCTTCCTCGTGCCAGCTTTGTTGGGTACACGGACTGTCTCAATGGGAATACCGCATTCGAGAACATCCATCCTGGCGCGCGGCGGATGGTTATATTCGTATAGATCCTTAAGTTCTTCGGTGGTGATCTGGCCATGCTTGAGAATGTGGTTGATGACCGTCAACGGCCGCTTGCCGGTGACCTTTTTGATCTGGGCCAGGATTTTGGGATGAACTCTCAATCGCCCTTTTCTTACTCGCATTTGCCGTTCCAATTTGTGATGCAACTTCTTGGCGGTATCTCCGATACCACAACAGTGAGATATTTTTGCCGGCTGTGCTTGAAAGCCTTGGTGATACATATTTCATCGGCCAGAAAAGGCATGTTTTATTAACCCCTTACGGCGAATCCACATCCGAAGTGAAACGATGCGTTAATGGAACACTTCGTCGGCGGCGGGCGGTCGGGCTGTTTTCTCCCGGAAGTGGCCATCGATCAGGGATGGGACGCCGTCGAGTTCCTGGACCACTGCTGCACGGGCAAGGCGGGCATGTCCGCCGGAGCGTGGCGCCAAAGCGATACCACGGTCTACCTGTTCACGTCGGAGAAGTTTGCTGATTAGTGTGTCCGAGCAATTATGTCGGGTCGATAATCGCGACACAGAGACTCAGAGGCTCAGAGAACAGCAACGGCGAAAGGCTTAGCTGACGGCAACGGCTTAAAACGGCGGAGAGAAACAGAGGACGACAAAACAAAAGTTCTCTGCTTCTGGCCGTTCTCTGTCTCTCTCGCCGTTTCCGTTGCCGTAAACAAAAAAAAGGTTTTGCCGTTCTCTGAGCCTCTGAGTCTCTGTGTGGAACTCCAAACCGCAAGGCGATACAACTCGGACGACTCGCTAGCCCACTTCGATGAATTTCACCGTGTCGGCGTCGGTGTCGAGAATTGCGACGGTGGGGTGCTTTGGCCAGCGGGGATGGGCCAGTGCGCCGGGGCAGATTACCCGCACCTGACCGTATGTATTGTCCGCGGCGCGATGCGTGTGCCCGTGACATATGTAGGGGAATTGCCCGCCGGCTGCGAACTCCCGGAGCAGTTGCTCGTTGTGGCCGTGCAGGGCGATCAGGTGGCGCCCGTCGCCGAGGGGCACTTCAAGAAAGTCGGTTGCGAAGTTGACACCGTGCGTTCGAGCCTCTTCGGCGAGTTTCGCGGTGCGGCGGTCCATATTGCCCGCCACGAGGTATGCGCCTACACCTCCCGCCGCGAGGATTGACACGTCGCCGGTCGCGACAATGTCTCCGCAGTGAACGATTATCCCGGCGCCCTGCCGGACGAGAAGCGCCACGGCGTTTTCCAGCCGCAACGTATTTGCATGCGAGTCGCTCAGGAGTCCAATCAGCATTTTTTGTGAGTTGACCTGGAAGTTCGGGGCGGTGGAGGGGGCGATCACTTCTTGGCGCCGGGCATCTCGACGGGCATGACCTGCTCGGCGGGCGATGAGTAGATAGCGCTTCCCGAAGGCGGGCGGTAACGGGCTATCATCCATACCTTCTCCGATTTCGGAGGGACGGTCCACTCGAGCACCAGCGCGTAACCCCAGAGCGCGCCGTATTGTCCCACAACCCGCTGGGCGAGTTCGGCGGGTGTGAACGTCCAGGAGAAAAACGGTTTGGTCACATTGCTGTAATCGTCGGGTTTGGCGCCTTCGTACATCATCACGTCCACTTCACCGCTGACGAGAATGGACTTCGGTCCGCCGGCGGTGTTTTTGAAGAGCATGACCTGTGCTATCGCGCCGTCGAATCCTGGCTCTCCATCCCAGTTGACGATGGCTTTTTGAGGAACCATCAGGCCGATGCGGTCGGCGTGCGGTTCCGGTGCGGGCCTGCGCGCCGCGGATGGGCCGGTGTTAGTTACGGTTGCACATCCTCCAGAGACCGCCGCCGATACGACAGCGATACCGACCAGGAGATTTTTCAGCATGGTTGCACGCTTACCGGTTAGATCAGTCACTGGTTAATTCCTTATCAAAATCAATTAATTTCTTCGTGTTGGCGGGTCTTGTCGCCGGTGCGTTTTCCGGCACGCCCTTGAGCGATTCAAGCGGCAGGAGTTCGGTAGAGGACTCGTTGGTCAGGGCGGATTTCTTGACCGGAAGCGGCAGGAGGTTTTTGTAGGGCTTCTGCTCGCTGAGCCATTCGAGCAGTCCCTGGCGCCGTTTCTCGCTCAGGAGGTCCAGGCGCTTGGTCTGCTTTTTGGTTTCTTTGTCGGCGTCGGCGGCGCCTGTCTGTACGTACGGAGTGAGAACTATCAGCAGCTCGCGGCGTTCCTTGGTGACGGTGGTCGTCTTGAACAGTTCGCCGATTATCGGCAGGTCGCCGATGAACGGGACTTTCCGCTCGGTGTTGTTGTCCTGGGATGTAATAAGCCCGCCGATGACGATCGTGTGCCCGTTGCGAACGGTAACGGTGGTGGTCGCCGAACGGTTGTTCACTACGATCGCGTTGACGCCTTCGCTTATCTCGACGCTGTCCGAGTCGGAGATCGAACTGATCTCGGCGTTGACCTCGAGCTTGATGTCGCCGTCGGGATTGATGCGCGGCGTGGTCTGCAGGATGATGCCCACGTTCTCGTACTGGATCGTGTTGAACACAGAGCCTTCGTCGGTGACGCGGCTGTTGGTGATAAATGGCACTCGCTGCCCGACGTTGATTTCACCGGTCTGGTTGTCGGCGGTGAGTATCTGCGGGCGAGACAGAACTTCGAGGCGCCCTTCAGTCTGCAATGCCTGCAGGAACAGGTCGATATCGCCGCCTGCCAGCGAGAAGCGAAAACCGCCGTTGGTATTGAACGAACCTGCAACGCCGAAGTTCGTGCCAAACCTGCGCACCGCGCCGTTCGAACCGTTCCTGGCGGAGTGATCCCACTCGAATCCAAGATCGGACCGCCCGGTGAGCGTCACTTCAGCCAGCAGCACCTTGATGAGCACTTGCGGCAGGGGCTGGTCAAGTTCATCGATCATCGCCGAAACAGTCTTGAAGTAGCGCGGGCTGGCAGACAGCAGCAGGGAATTCGTCGTTTCTTCCGCCACGATCGCCACTTCCTGCTCTAGTAACTTGTGAGCCGCCCCGATGCCTTCGGTGCCGAGCGTACTCGATACTGTCTGGCGTTCCTGGTCGAGGAACGATCGCAGGGCGGTCTGGATATCCGCGGCCTGGGCGTTTCTCAGGCGGTAGATTTTCGTCTGGCGTTCCTGGGCGGGCGAGGAGTCGAGCTCCTTGATTACCGTACCGGCCAGTTCGACGTATTGTTTGGTCCCTCCGACGAGCAGGCTGTTGGTTCGCGTGTCAACTGTTACCGTCAGCGCGCTCTGTTCGGCCGACCCGAGGGTCGCTGAGACTTCGCCGTTCTTGCCCGCCGGGCGGGTGGTCGACTTCAGGGTGTACTTGATCGACTTGGAATCCGCCGAGCCGGTCTGCTGCAGGCGGAAGAGCTGAGTGAGCACTTCGCCCATTCGCGCCGCGTCAGCGTTCTTCAGCGGGAAGACCTTGATTTCCGCCGCTCGCGGGGCGGTGTTGTCCAGCGCCCTTATAAGATTTGCCAGGAGCGGCATGTTCTCGACCGGCGCCGAGACTACCAGCGTGTTGTTGCGGGCATCGGGCGTTATCAGGAGCCCTTCCTGCAGAGCTTTGGCCACCACCAGCTTCCCGTCCTTGTCCTGCGTGACGAACTTCAACATCGCCTGGTGCACGTTCGGATCGTCGATCGCCGACTTGGGCTTGGTCGTCAGCGTGTCCAGGAGTATCGTCGCCAGTTCGGTCGCGTCGGCGCTCTTGAGTTCGAAGACGCGGATTTCAGTGATCCTCGCCGACGAACCGGTGTCGAGCTTTTCGATCATGTCGGCGATTGATTTGAAGCTTTCGCGGCTTCCGGTTACCAGAAGCGTATTGGTGCGGGCGTCGGGTATTATACTCGTTGGCAGGGATCGCCCCGATGCGCCGGAGGCCTGTTCCGCGGCGAGCTTGGCTTTGTACAGGTTGTTCAGCGTTTCTGCGAGGTTGGTGGCGCGGGCTTTCTTCAGCGGGAACGCGCGGATGTCGCCGGTCAAGACAGCGTCGTCGGAATCGATTTTCCCGATGATCTCGTCGATCACCGCGAAGTTTTCCTTGCTGGCTGAGACTATCAGCACGTTCGTTCTCGTGTCGACGGCGATGGCTACTTTTTCTCGATTTGCCAGGGCGGCGTTCGTGCCCGCGGCGACTGCTCCGGGCTTGTAGAGACCCTGGGATATCAGGCTGCTCAGCAGCGTCGAGACTCTCTGCGCGTCGGCGTTCTTCAGGGGATACATCCTGACGATCCCGGTTTCCATGGGCGGTTCGATATCGACCTTCTTCAGCAGGCCTTCGATGAGCGTGAGGTTTTCCTTGTTCGCCGAGATGACCAGGGCGTTGGTGAGCGAGTCGACCGACACATCCACGCGGTCCTGCGGCGCCGGCGTCGTGCCCGAAGGGGTCATCGAAACCAGCCTGGCGGCGAATATATCGCGGATCATCGGCCCGACAATGCCCGAATCATTGTGCTTCATCGGAATAACGACCAGCCTGACAGCCGGGTCGGTGAGTTTGACGTCCAGATTCTTCAGCAGGCTCTTGAGCACTTTCGTGTCGTCATTGTTGGCCGCCACCAGCAGGCTGTTGGTCCGCAGGTCCGGAAGGATAACCGGTTTCTGGCGCCGGATGTCGTCGGTGCGTGCGGCCTGGTAGCGCTGGTTAAACAGGTTGACCAACGTCGTCGAAAGCGTTCCGGCGTTGGCCTCTTTCAATGGAAGCAGTTGTATCTGCCCGCTGAGTGCAGCCGACTTGCTGTCGAGCTGTTCGGCGAGGTCTTTTACGATTTTGTATCCCTCCGCCGAACCGCCGACGATGAGACTGTTGCTTCTGGCGTCTGCGACCACGATAACGCGGAGTGCTTCGGCGTCCTTGACTCCCAGCGACTGCTGGCGTACGACTCGCGCGTCCATCATCTTCTGCAGCACGGTCGACAGCGTGTCGGCCTCGGCGTTCTTGAGCGTTACCAGGCGGATGTCCCGGAGGTCTATCGGCGTCTTGCGGTCGAGGTTCCCCAGCAGGTTCGTGAGCATCGTGAAGGTCTTGTCGCTGGCCGAGACGATCAGGCTATTGGTGCGCGTGTCGACGGTGACGGTTGGGCGGTCTTCTTCGCGGATCAGGCTCGCGCTGCTGCCTGTGTAAAGCTCCTGGACAACCGTTCGCAGACGCGCCGCGTCGGCGTTGAGCAGCGGGAAAATGCGCACCGTGTTCAACGACCCTGCGCCGGCGATGTCCATCTGGGCAATCACGTCGGAGATTATTGTCATCAGGTCCTTGCGGGCCGCGACGACCAGGATATTAGTAGCCGCGTCGGCCTGTATCGTGAACGCGGCCCTGGTTTTTGGCCGATCTGACGTGACGGGGTTCTTTTTCGCCGCGGCGGTTTGCAATCGCGTGACGAAGGTTCGTACGCCGGAGACCGCCGGGTCGTCCGTCGGCTCGGTGAACACGCCTCGCAGTACCGGAAGCAGGCGTGCGGCGTCGGCATTCTTGAGTTTGAAGAGCTTGACCTCGGTGACGAACTTGTCGGCGGTGCGGTCAAGGTCCTTGATCAGTATCTCCGCCAGCGCGAGCGATTCGGCGAGACCGGCCATTACCAGCGTGTTGGTCCGCAGGTCGGCTGAAATGTTCAGCCCGCCAGTGAGCGCCTTGCCCGATGCGGATTTGGGCACGACCTTTCCGGCGGTGGATGTTCCCGTCGGTCCGGCGAGTTTCTTGCCCTGCGTGTTAAAAATATCATCGAGTATTCTGCGTACGGTTTCGGCGTCGGCTTTTTCGAGCCTCGCGATTCTCACCAGGACGCCCTCTCCGATCGGGACGGTGTCGAGCATTTCCACGATCACCTTCATGGCCTTGAGATTTTCCGGTGTGGACGTTACCAGCAGGGAGTTTGACCCCTGCGCCTGCGGGGTGGCCGCATCGGGGGTTATCTTGATCGGTTTGGTCAGGTCCAGTTCGGGCAGCTTGTCCTTGAGGGATCCTCGCACCCTGAGGATTCTGATCTGCTCCTGCAGCGCGCGTGCCTCGGGGGTCACCACGTTGTTTGCGCTGGGTCGGAGCATTTCGGTGAGCACCTCCGCGAGGCGCGTGGCGTCGGCCTTTTTCAGAGGGATGATCAGGACCTCTATTTTTTCAAATGCCGGGGGCTTGTCCAGGCGTTTGATGATATCGCCGATCTGCTCGAACAGCGTTTCGCGCGTGGTTACTATCAGCGACCGCGTGCGCTCGTCGGGGCTGATGTCGATTGACTGACCGCCGGCCTGTCGCTGCAGTTGCAAGATGAGCCCCCTGAGTGCGGGGAGTATCTTCGAGGGCGTCGTGTTTTCCAGCGGGAAGAGTTTGAACTGGAGTTTTCCGGCGACGTCGACCTTGTCGAGCACTTCGATGAGAGTTTCGACTTCCGCCATTTTTTCCTTGGTGGCGGCGACCATAACCGTCTGTGTCTGCTGGATCGCGCTGACGGTGACCTCGTCTTCGGGTTTGGCCTGGCGTCCTCGGCTGCGGAACGCGGCTGTCAACGCCGACGCCACCCGGACGGGATTGGCGTTTTTCAGAACGAATGCCTTGACGGTTCTCTTGGAGGTGACGGCCGCGGCTTCCAGCGTTTTAACCAGCGCCTCGATCACCTTGAAATCTTCGTCAGAGGCGTTGACCAGGATAGCTTTTTGCGAGGGTAGCACGGTGGTTTCGACCTGCCCGCCGGTGGAAGATGGCTTGGCGGGTTGTTTTCCTCGAGCGCCTGGAGCTCCGCGCGTGCCGGACGTTCCGGACTTGTTGTAGATCTGCTGTATCGCTTTGTCGACTTCTTCGGCATCGGCGTGCTCGAGCGTTATCACTCTCAGCGTTCCGCGGGCGGGCTTCATGCCTTCGACCTGCTTTACCCACTCGGATACCTGCGCATGCATCACTTCGCTGGTGGCGAGTATCAGCGCGTTTGCGCGATCGTCGGCGGATACCGCCAGCGGTTCGACGCTGCGCTTCTCTCGCCTCGCCGCGGCCACCTGCTGCTTGTACATGTTCGTGACGACCGAAGCCACCGAGGAGGCATTACCGTTCTTCAGCGGGATAACGAAGACCTGCTGGGCGGTTTTCAGCGCCGCCTGGTCGAGTTGCACCGCCATTTGCATCAACTGCCCGAGTTCGGTCGATGGACCGGTCATTACGATGGCGTTACTGCCCGCATCGGCGGAGACGATTACCTGCTGGCTCGTCGATGCGGTCGATCCGCGACCGCTTCTTCTTCCCCCGCCGGAGGATGCCTGCCCGCTACCGGCTGCAATCTTTTCGAGTACGGTGACCAGTTCGGTGGCTTTGGCGTTCTTGAGGAGTACGAATTCGGTCTTCCTGCCTCCGGCGTCTTCGGTATCGAGCTTGCCCAGGAGGACCTCGACGGCTTGGAGGTTCTTCGGGTTGGCGGTGACGATAATGCTGTTTGAATTCCCTTCAGCCACGATGGTGACCAGGTCGTCAGGCTCGACCCTGACGCCGCGCTGCGGTGCGAACGCCTGCGTCAGCGCCGCAGCCACCGAAGATGCCTGGGCGTGCTTGAGCGTAAGCAGCGTTCTTACCGATTGTCCCTGGGGCGTGGTGGCGTCGAGTTGAGCGGCCATTTCTTTGATCTTGGCGAACGTTTTGTCATCGGCTCGGACCAGCAGCATCCGCGAATCGGCGGCCGGTTCGATAATCACGTTTTGCGGCGTCACCGAACTGCCTTGTGCGCCTCTTCGTCCCGATCCGCCGGAGCCTCGCGCCTGCGAAGTGAAAACTCGCGTGAGCATTTCGGCGAGCCTGGTCGGGTCGGCGTTGCGGAGGGTGATCATCTGGATGGGGTACTTGGTGGCCGGCGCCTCGTCGATCTCCGCCAGGAGCAGGACGATCTTTTTGTGGTCTTCCGCCGACGCCTTGACCACAAGCGTGTTTGAGGAGCGGTCGGCGCTGATCCGAAGTGCTGCATCCGTTGTCGCCGTCTTGCCTTTACCCGTCGCGCCGCTCTGGGACAGCGTTGCCGTAAGCGAGGCCGCTACTCCGGCGGCTTCAACGTTCTGGATTCGGTAGACCTTCACCGACAGGGCGTCGGTGGCCTGCGAGCCGTCTATCTGCTCGATGGTCTTGGCGATAAGCTCGTGTTTTTCCGCGGGCGCCGAGACCAGTACGGTGCGGCTTGTTTCCTGTGCGGTGATGACTATCGGCGTGTCGCTATCGGTGGTTCGCGTGGCGCCCTTGGTTTTTGGCGCGGATTTGGAAGAAACGAAGAGCGTCTGGAGCGTTCGGACGGTTTGCGTAATGTCGGCGTGCTTCAGGGGGTACAGTCGTATCGACGGGATTTTCGTCAGAGCGGCCGTCTGGTCGAGCTCCTCTATGAGCTTCTCCACGACCTTCATCGTTTCAGGCTGGGCCGAAACGATCACCGAATTCGTATTCTTGTTGGCGGTGACGCTCAGTTCGGTCTGCGTCGACGCGGGCGCCTGTGCGCCTCCCGCCTGCATCGCGGCGCGAATCATTTCGGCACGCTGCTGCTGGGCGGACCTGCCTCTCCTCTTGGCGTTGTTGGCTCCGGTCGCCGAAGACGATTGCCTGTTTCCGCCGGTTGACAGCTTGAACAGCTCTTTCAGATTTGACGCCACTTCGGTCGCGTCGGTGTTGGTCAGGACGAACACGCGAACTTCGGTCAGGACAGTGGAGTCCTTGTCGAGTTCTTTGACCAGCGGGTCGATTATCTCGAAGTCCATCGGTTTGGCCCGCACGATAACGCTGGAGGTTCTGCGATCGGCGACCACCGTGATAACCGGCGGGGGGACTATGGCGGGGGCGGCCGCTGCGCCGCGGCCGCCTCTCCCCTGGGGCCTTGCCGCAGCAGGCTGCTTGGGGGGGTTGAACAGATCCGACAGCGTTTTGGCGACTACTGTGGGATCTCCGTGTGCGATTTTGTAGGTGCGGAACTCCGCCTCGCCGCCGGTTGTGCTGTCGGAGAGGCGTTCGATCAGGTCGCTGACGTTTTCGAGTTCGGTTCGAGTGGCCGAGATGATAAGCGCGTTTGCGGCGGCGTCCACGGCTATGACGATTGGGGGCGCCTCGGCGGGTTGGGTGGTTGAAGCCGGTTGCGTTGTCGGTTTTCCCCTTGCGCCTTTCGGTCCGGGCGCGGCGCCGGTCGGTTTGTCTGTGCTTTCGGTGATGACGATCCTGGAATCTGACATTTGCCCGTAGACGCGCCGGATGACATTGGCCATTTTCGCCGCCTGGACGCCCTTGAGCGGGATGACCTTCACCTGGATGCTGTTGTCCATCGCCGCCTTGTCGAGATCGGTAATGACGCTTTCCATCGTCTTGACGTCGGCGTCCTTTCCGATAACGGTGATGGCGTTGGCGAAGATGTCCGATTCGATCACGGGCTTGTCGACGCCGCGGCGGTCTGCATACATTGCGGTGAGTTTGTCGGCTACGTCGGTGGCGATGGCATTTTCGAGCCAGATGTACCTGACGATCTTAAGCGACCGCTCCGGCGCCTTGTCGAGATTATCGAGTATCTGTTCGACCAGCGCGAAGTGCGCCGAAGTCGTCGAGACTATCAGCGAGTTGGTCCGCTCGTCGGCGGTTATGCTGAACGGCGGCGGCGTTATGCTCTTGTTACCGCGGGCATACTGCCTGATCATGTCCTGGAACAGCTTTCCGACCGATTTGGCCAGATTGGCGGCTTCACCGTTCTTGAGCGGGAATATCTTCACGCTCAACGCCGAACTGATCCCGCCCGAGTCGAGCTGCATTATCATCGCCTTGACCGCGGGCACCTCGGATGAGGGCCCTCTTATAAGCACGCTGTTGGAGTTTGGTTCGGGCGTGACGATGACGGTTTCTTCGTCGGTGGCGGGAGTCGCATTTCTGGACCCTCGCCGGGCGGTATTCCTGGAGGCCGCCTGTTTGGCCAAAGACGCGTTGATCGCTTCGGCAAGGGTCGCCGCCTGTGCGTTCTTGAGTTGGATGATCTCGATTACGATGTCGGAACCGGCCTTCCTGGCGTCGAATGTTTCGATAAGCTCACCAGCCAGAGCCAGCACCTCGGCGCTGCCCTGAACGATGACGATGTTCTCCTTAGACATCGCCGAAACGCGCACCGTTGTTGATGTTGTCGTCGTGGCGCCCCTCGAACCCTTGCCCCTGCGCGACCTGGCCGGCGGGGCGGAACTGCTGGAGAACTGCTGGGTGAGCATGGTTTGCAGCACGGGCACGACATCGTCGGCCTTGGCGTTCTTGAGGATGAATGTCTTGGTCTGGGACCTGATCGACGCCTTCTCGGCGACTTTCTTGATAAGTTTCTCGATTTCCACGAACTGCTTTGCGGTGGCGGCCACCAGGAGCTGATTGGCCATGCTGTCGGCCTGGAAACGCGCCTCGGGCTCGGCGCCCTTGGGCGACTTGCCCTGTTTTGCGAACAGCCTGGTCATCGATTCGGCGATTTCGGCGGCACTGGAGTTCGTAAGTTCGTAGGTTCGGGTCTCGATTACTTCCGGTCCCGTACCGGTGTCGAGCGAAGTTATCAGTTGTGCGATTTCTTCGATTTTGCTCTTTGGCGCGTCTACCAGTAGGGCGCGATCGTTTGGCGCTGCGCTGACGACGACGCGGTTGGGGTCCTTTGGTTTCTCTTGCGGCGCTTGCCCGTAGTAGTAGTTGTAGCCTCCGCGCCGCTCGTTCTTCTTTTCGATCGGGTATAGCTGCTGGAGCATTACGACGACCTCGGCCGCTGAGACGTTCTTTACCGGCAGGAGTCGCGTTTCCCGGGCCTGCTGCTTGATGCTCTTGTCGAGTTTTCCGATCATTTCATTGAGCATTTCCCACTTGCTCTCCGGCGCCCGGATCATCAGCGCCCCGGTGTGCTCGTCTCCGCGGATGAACACGTCGGGGTCTTCGCCGCGCCTCTTTGGCGGGAGCATTTCCTGGAGCATCGTCGCGACTTTGTTGGCGTTGCCCGATGTGAGGTTCACTATCCTGATCGGGTCGATCTGTGCGGACTTTTCGACGTCGATCGACTTGACCAGCGCCGCGATCGCCTCGTGGTCCTGCGGGCTGGCGGAGATCACCAGCGAGTTGCTGTCGGTGTTGAATGCGATGGTGACCGGTACGCCCGGGGTGGCGCTGGCCTTGGGTGCGGGCGGCGCCGAATGGGATGAATACCGCGAGTATCTGTAGGAAGAGTAGGACGAGTAGCTCGGACTCGACGACTGCCTTCCCGAGCCGTAGATTCCCTGCAGCGTAGCCGCGAGTTCTTTGGCGTTGGCGTATTTGAGCTGCAGCACGCGCGTTTCGATTTGACCCTTGGTAAGTTTGTCGAGTTTCTGGATCATATCGTCGAGCATTTTCCATTTATTTTCGGATGCCCTTATCAGCAGCGTTCCGGTCAGGTTGTCGCCCTGTATGAACACGTCGGGCGCCTGGCCCTCGCCTTTTGGAGGCAGCATTTTTGAGAGCATCGCGGCGACTTTGTCGGCGTCGGCGCTCTTGAGATGGACTATCCTGATCGGGTCCACTTCGGCGGCTTTTTCGACGTCGATGGACTTTATGAGTGCGGATATGGAGTCGAGGTCTTCGGCGCTGGCCGAGACCACCAGCGAGTTCGACGACGTGTTGTACGCGATGCTGACCGGCGTGATCCCCGGGGTGTTGTATCTCGCCGCCCTCGTCGGCGGATAGATAGTTTTCAGCGTGGTCGCCAGTTCCCTGGCGTCGGCGAACTTGAGCTGGATTACGCGCGTCGGCGGGGCGGCTGAGGCGTCGGCGATTTCGGTCAATTTTTTGATCGCCGCTTCCACCCTCTTCCAGTGTGCCGGGGGCACGGAGATCATCAGCGAGTTCGAGGAGTTGTCCGCCTCGACGCGGAAATTCGGGATGCCCGCCTTCTGCCCGGTTCTCGTGGCGAAGAGGTTTTCCAGAGCCTTGTCGAGCACTTCGGCGTTTCCGCTCTTGAGCTGTATGACGTGAATTTCGTACGGTTCGGACTCCGGTGCGCGGTCGAGTTCCTTGATAACTCCGGCGGCGGCTTCGACGTCTGTCGGCGAGCCGACGACGATCAGGGAGTTTGTTCGCCCGTCGGCGCTTATCGACAGTGTGCTTTTGAAATTTCCCCTTTCATCGGGTTTCGATGTCGCCTTGGTGACGATCTCGGCGATTTGCAATGCGTCGGCCGTTTTTAGCGGGAAGATTTTCATCCCACCGGCCAGTGTAACGCCCTTGTCGAGTTTCTCGATGAGTTTGGCCACTTTGTCGATTTCAGCGATCGTTCCGGAAACGATAATGCGATTCCCGACTTCGTCGGCGACGACCTTGGTGGTGCTCTTGGACGATGAGGGTATCGGTATGGGCCTTCGGGATGACGAGGAGGAGGAGCTTGACGATCTGGGAGTGTAGTAGCGAACGGTCGTGCCGAGCAGGTCGGTGATCATCTTAGCCACGGTGGCGGCCTTGGCGTTCTTCAGATCGAAGACTCTCACTTCGTTTTCGCCGACGCTTTCCTTGGTGTCGAGCTGCTTGAGCATCGCTTCGGCCATTGCGATTTTGTCGGGCATTCCGACGAGGATAACCGAGTTGGTTCTCTTGTCGGGATTGACGGTCACCACGTCCTTTGCGTCGGCGGGTGTGGGCACGGCGCGCCGGTATCTTTCGGAGTAGACGGTCTTGGAGAATATGCCCATGGTTCCGAAGAGTTTTCCAACGATCGTGGCGGCTTCGTCGGCTGCCGCATTGGCGAGCACGACGGTATGTATCTGCTGCTTCAACTGCTGCTCGTCACCGTCCAGCGCCGACAGCATCTCGTTGATTCTGCGGATGTTGGCGAGGTTATCGGTGATTATGACTCCGCGTCCTCGCGGCATGGGGACGATCGAACCGTATGCCGAGACCATTCGCACGACGGCCTTGGATGCGGCGTCGGCGTCCAGGTTTTTCAGCGGGAGGAGGACGGTGGCGATTTCGCTTCCGCGGAGTTTTTGTGTCTTGTCCAGTCCGCGGATGATCTTCAGGGGCATCTCCGGGAGCTTGGCGAGCGGTGTCAACTGCATGAACCGCCCGAACTCCATCAGGCGGAATCCTCGCATCGCCAGGATGATGTTGAGCGTGTCCAGCGCCTCTTCGTAGGTGTAGGGCTCGGCGTCCATGAAGGTCAGGTTTCCCTCGACGGCGACCTCGCCGATCAGTGGTTTGTTGGCCAGTTGGGCGAATCGCTTCACAACGTCGGCACATGGAACATCGTGATAATTGAAGCGAACCGTGTCGGGATCAGCCTTGGGGATCTTTATCGCCGGACGGGTCGTCGGCGCCTTGACTGCAACCTTTACTGCCGGCTGCGTCGTAGGCGCTTTGGCTGCGACCTTTCCTGCCGGTTGAGTCGTCGGGGCCTTGGCTGCGACCTTTGCTGCCGGCTGGGTCGTCGGAGACTTTGCTTCGACCGGTGGTGCGGCAAGCAATGGACAGGCCGCTATTGCACTCGCGGCGATGATGGCACAAGTTATTTTCAAGTATCGCATATCACAACTCCTGAGCCCCTCGGGGCTCTTTATTTTTCAAAACTCACACTTTGTGGTCTTGTTGTAGTCTGTAGGCTGGTCGGTTCTGCACCGCCGGCGATACGAAGCACGGGCGGAAGGTCCGAGCCTTTGAGGATACGTTTTGCGGTAACGTACTGGTTACCCTCGATCGCCCAGTAGTCCGAATCGATTTTGACAATCACTCTCGCGGGGGAAAACAGATCCGGTTTGTCCGGATCGGGCAGCATCCTGTAGTCCACCATGACGATTTCCCACCCCATCAGTTTCTCGCCTTGTTTGTACTTGTAGACCGCGCCGGTCTTGTCGATTTCGTTGACCACCCAGACCTCGGGCTCGCCGCCGAACGTCGGAAGTCCACATATCCTGTATTTGGGCTTCGGTCCTGCCGGTGGTTTAGGCGGATCTATTCGTGGCGTCGGTTTTTTCACAACTACGGCCGGAGGCTTGGGCGGCGCGACGTACTTGATGTAGCGGCGGAAGATATCCCGCTCCGGAATGACATTGTAGAGCTTGCGTCGGTCTGATTTCAGATCTATCGCGAGTTTGATGTCGGACGGGCGCGTCGTTGCAAACTGCGGTCCTTTTCTCGAAGCCAGCGACAGAGCGACATAATCGAACTCGACCCGGAACGGTCCGTCCCGTTCACGCGGCGAGATCGACAGATTCTCGATCCGATGCAGAGTGGGATCCTCTTCGAGCATGTACAGGAGGTTGAGGATATGCTCCATCTTCCCGCCCTTCAGAACGCGCCAGGCAGTTTCCCGAAGATCGCCTGAACTCTTGGTGTTGCCCTTACTGACTCCCTTGCCCTCGCTGGTCAGACCGCTGCGGTCGAGCATCGCCATCAGGTGGCTGAAAGTCTTCTTCTCCACGTCGTCATCGTCTTTGCCGTAAGTCAGGGCAGCGAGCGCTTTGAGGTGCGCGGTCTTGACCTTCATGGACCTCTTCGTTTGCTCCAGCTTGTCGATGTTCCTTTTTGTATTGCGAATGTCCTCATCGAGCGAGGTGGCCGGGGACAGGAACAGACCGTTGACCAATGTGTAAAGAACGATCACACAGATGATCCCCGCAGTAATGGCGGCCAGTATCTTTTCGCGCTTGTTCATCGTCTGGATCCCCCATACCTGGATCTGCCGGATCCGTTGGGCCTGCGATATCCGCTGGATCCTGGTCTCGAACTGCCCGACGATCCGCTGCGCAACTGCCTTTCCGAATCGTCGTCTGCCGGACGCGGAACGTGTTTGTACTTGGTCAGGTCCACTTTCATCCCGGGTTCAACCGTCAGCGTGATTTCTTCGCTGTGCGTGTAATCGCCCCTGTCGCTGGGCCCCGAGCCCTTGGACTGGGGATTGTATCCCACATCTGCCAGGCGCACCTTGAAGTCATCGAGCACCTGGTGCCCCTTGGCGTAGGCTTGGAAAGTTATCGTGCCTTTTCGTTCAGTTTTGAAGCTGGACCTGAGGTAGAGATCCTGGCAGCTCGGAGCCAGTTGGCTGATCAATGCCAGATGGTCCACCCAGTTGGTGCGGGCTTTCAGCCACGCATCAACAGTTTTGGCGCGCCGGATCAGCGAGATGTGGTTCTGCGTGTCCTTTTTCAGCTTCTTTTCCCGGCTCTTGTAAGCTGCGAGGGTTTCTTCCTTCCCGCCGAGGTACATGCCTCTTGCCACGACGACTGCAGCCAGCAGCACAACGACCGCCGCGACGATCATCAACGCTTGCGTTCTCCTGACGTCGTGCTGCACCGGAGGGTGTTTGGGATTAAGGAAGTCAAAGGGCTGGTCCTGTCCCTGGTGCGCGATAGCCAGACCGATCGTCGCTGAATACGCCGAGGCGTTGCCCCGGGTGGGCAAATCCAACGCCCCGTCCGGCGAGAGCAGTTCACACTGGATGCCCAGCTTGCTCTCGATGCCCCTGAGCACCGGCGATTCAATTCCCGTACCACCGGCGATCAGCACGGCAGTGATCTCGCCGTGATGCTGGGCCGAACTGTAGCTGTGAACGCTGCGGACTATTTCCTGGACGACCAATTCAACGGATCGGGTCTGCTGGCCGGACTCGCCGGGAGGTATGCGCACCACCGCCGACCTGCAGAATGCCAGTGAATTACCCTTCAGCACGTTGATCTCGGTTTCGTCGCTCGTGATATGAACGGACATCACAGTTTCGTCTTCGGCCCGTCGAACGCAGGCGTCAACGCATTTCATGTTCGCATACGGCCTCAAACCCAGGCGTCTGAGTTTGATACCGGCTGCTTCGGCTATCCGGCGGTAGTGATCGACCACGTCGGTGGACACCGCCCCGACCAGCACGCCGACACCGGCGGCGGTGTCCCCATGTCCGTTGGTCGATTCGGCCAGATCCAGGTGGCTGGTGATGGTGAAGTCTATGACGGCTTCTTCGGGGCTGAAGGGCAGGTCCTTTTCGACCTGGAAGCGGACCATTGAGGCCATCTCCGCCGGCTGGGTTCCCGGAGGCAGGGTCAGCGGTTTCAGAACGGCCTTTCGGCGCGGAACGCTCATCAGCATACCGCAGCGTCCCAGGGATGTTTTCGAGTTCTTCGAGAAATCCGCCAGCGTCAGGGCGAGGAACTTGCCCGTGGCCTCGGCATCGTCCAGGTCGAGAGCCTCGGGCATGGGGTTGGAATAGAGCGTTTCTATGCTCGTGATCTTGCCCGTCCGCTGCGCATGAACTATCCGCACGAACCTGCTGTCGAAGTCTATCGCCACCAAATGCCTGGGCACGGATGGTTTCATCCGCTGCCTGAGTTTGTCAATCAGCGCGTTGTCAGTCAGTGATGCCATTAGCCGCCAGTAGTCTCCTGCAGGTTTTTTAGAGCAAAGGGCATGCCCAGAGAGGTCAGGTCGCGGAGATAAAGAATCCGCGGCGTGGCCGATGCCATGTCCACAATAGCTTCGAGCACGCAATAACGTCCGCTGTTTATACCGTAGCCAACAACCTGAATACGATACTGGAAACCGCGCGCCGTTAACAGCGGTGCTATCGCCTTGAATTTGTCCGCTCCGACCAGATCGTTGCCGTACAGCCAGGCGGTGGTCGCCTTTTCTTCCGGGGTGAGGTCCGCGCGGATCGAAACGATACGGTCGACCAGGTCGGCATTATCGCTGCCGAGGACGGCCAGCAGCGCTTCAGGCGGTGCGGTATTAACGTTAATCCCCCCGCCCCAGATGACTTTGCTGCTGGAGATCGTCAGTTTGTCGAGGACCCTTGCCAGGTCACGCGCGGAGTTGACCGGCGAGCGGCGAGTTTCGCTGCGGCTGGATCCGCGCCCGCGGGAACTGCCCGAACTCCTGGACGTGTAGCTCATGTTCAGCAATTCGCTGGGATGAGTGAATTTCTTACCGCCGGCTTGGCAGAACTCGATGAACTCGGCGGTGGACCTTCCAACCGCCCTGCGAAGCGATCTGCTGTCGATTTTACCGTTGATATTGATGCGCGCCTGGTTTTCGTTATCGACGTTGCGATCGTACGAGATCGTCGACAGTAGCGACCGCAGTCCCCGGTTGAGTGTTCCGTCGCCATCGTCGTCGGGGTGTGTATCTTCTCCGTCGTCCTCGTTCGGATCGAGCAGGCCGTTGAAGTTGGCGTCCTCACCGTAGACCAGCGTGCCGTCGAATCCCTTGACGAGCAGCAGTTCTTCGACGGTCATCAGCGACCCGTTGCGGACGGCGTAAGGATGGGCCAACTGGTTGTAGTATTCCTGCTCGGCACCGTTTTCCTGCGGTTCGTCGTCCGAATCCCGAAAATCGATCAGGCAGTCGACCAGTTCGACGGTCATGTTGGGCAGGCCTTCGAGCACCTTGCGCGAGGCGGTGTTGATGTTGATCTTACCGGCCGTGTCGCTGACCCCGTAGCGGACTTCCTCTTCGTTCTGGTCGTTATACGCGTAGATCGTGAAGTACCACTCGTCTCCGCCGTCGCTGCAGACGAACTGGTCGGCGTACAGGTCGGGATTGTCGTAATTACCGCCCTCCGACGGCGGTTGGGCAAGTATCGTCATCGCGTGTTTGATTCCGCTGAACGCGGTGGACCACGCCTGGTCGCCCCGCACGTATGAACTCGAAGCGGCAACTTCAGCCTGCATGCGGAACATTATCGACGCGGCGATCATCGTTGACATTGCGGTGATCACCAGGATGGCGTAGAGAACCATGCCCGCCCGCCTTCTGCACCCGCGAATTGTCATGGGGTAAACCATAACTTACCTGTTTCCTCCCCCCGGTCCACCGCGGATGATCGTGCCCTGAGTTTTCATCACCGAAAGCGGAAGATGGATCAAGCGCTTCGACACTTGCCCGGGGTAGTCTTCGGGCTCTTCGTCTTCGGTCTCCATTGCAGTCAATTTGTCTTCGTAGACCGGCTCGTCTCCGAGCGTCACTTCCACCGCCAGTGGCAGACCCTGGTCGGCGGTCCACACTTTGGTCCACGACGCCCCGTCGTAGTAAGACAGCCTCAGGTACTTCAGCTTGTCGGTCAGCAGGGCCACACGGATATTCTCGCCTTCTTCGGCCTCCGGCGCGTCCAGGAGTTTCTGGCACGTGCGTTCGATGCCGACGACGTATTCGTTGCCGTCCTCATCTTCCCGAATCGCCTGGCGGTACGTGACTAATCGTATGTCGGTTTCCGGCGGGATGGGCTGGTCGAGGATGTTCCGCTCGACCCAGGCCGACCGCCCGGGCACGGCGGTGGTGACGAATGCGATATAGTCGGCCTCTCCGGCGATGCCCAGACCTAGCCTCGGCACACTCATAGCGCATCGCAGTTCGGCGGTTATCCGCCGCATAAGCGACCTGCGGGACACGATCTCCTGGGTCTTGTTGTTTATCTTCTCCCGGGCCGAGGCGATATGGTCAGTAAACCAGATCGCCGAGCCCATCAGGCTGACTATCAGGCCGACGGCCAGAACCACTTCGAGCAGAGTGAAACCCGCAGTCCCGCCTCGCCGGTGTGTTCTCTGCGCGATCATGGCACGAGCCCTCCTGCGACTTCCGCGGGCTCGCCTTCGGTTTCTTTGGTTTCCGGCGGCTGGGGCGTGAGGAATCGCATCGAGTAGGTATATCCGGACGGGACGTTGGTTATGACGACCTGCACCTGTAGTAGTTGCGGGCCTTCCAGTTCCACATCGAGTTCGACCTCTTCGGTTATGATCTCCCAGGTCCAGTCGGTCAGCGACTCATCTTCTTCGTACTCGTTAGGCCCGTCGTCCTCGGGCGGGAGGATACCGACATGCACCTCCGAGACCTTGCTGATCGCCAGGTCGGCGGCTTGGGATTCCAGGCGCATGTTCCCCAGTGAGCGGAAGCACGAGCTCAGGGCGGTCAGCACGCCAAGGGCCGTCATAGTAAACAACCCGGCCGACAGCACGACCTCCAGCAGCACCATGCCGCGAGGACTACTCCGAATTTTCATCTTCCTCGTCTGCAAAGGGATCTTCCTCGTCGTCTTCGGCCTGGCCGTAACGAATACGAGTGGTGATTAGATTGTTTTCTCCGTCGAGTTTTATGAACGCCCGCAGCGAATCGCCGAATTCCGCCGACTCGAGTTCGATGAGAACCGAGTCGCTCGTACCGTCCGGATTAAACATGACAGGCGTCATGTCTTCGTTGTCGGTATCGTCGCCGGCGCTGGTGGGCGCCTCGTCTACGGGCTTCCCGTCAGGCCCGGTTACCCGACACCTGGTGACCGCAATTCGGTCCCGGGGCACCCTGGTGCGCCACGAGCACGTGGTATGGGGTTGGAACTGCCCCGGCTCGGTCAGCGGCGATGGTTCCCATAGCAGCAACGGCAGGCGGGTCTCTTCATCGAACGCCAACTGAATCCGGCGTGCTGAATTCGCCGCTTCGGCACGGGCCATCCGAAGCGTTGTCTCGAGGCGGTCTACGGCGTACTCGAATTTCCTGCGATCGCCCGACGACGTTCCCGAGACAATAGTGACTACCAGAATGACCGCGAGCATCGCAATAGCCAACATCAGCTCCAGGAGCGTAAAACCTCCGCCGGGCCGAGATGGGCTGTTGCGTCGCATGTTTTTCTGTGTTCGGACGATGTGCTACCGGCCTCCGTCTTCATCTTCCCAATTCTTGACGTCGTCGCCTTCGCCGCTGTCGTCTTCTCCGTTAGGCCCGTAAGACCACACGTGGACCACCTGCCGGGTCGTACCGCCCTGCTCCTTGTCCACCAGTTCGTAGCCCAACTCCTTGCCCCAGGGGTCCTTGAGCTGTTTGCGGCTGATGTAAGGTCCGACCCACTTGGCAGCCAGCGATTCGTCGTCGAATGCCGGCTTGGTCAGCAGGGCGTTGATACCGCCTTCATCTTCGCTGGGATAATGCCCGATATCGATACTGTATGCCGCGAGCTTCGAAGAGATCTGCTCGATCAGAAGCCTGGCGGCATCGATCTTCGACTTGTCAAGACGACCGCTCATGGTGTATGCGAACACACCTGCCAGAACACCGAGGATCGCAATTACCAGCAATACCTCGACAAGTGTAAAACCGCGAGTTTTTCTGTTCCGTTCCATCATGTTTTGTTTCCTTTCACATTTTGCTTTGCGGTATCGGCCGGTGTCATTCCGCCTGACTGCAGTTAATCGCTATTGTCTATGTTAACTGATCCGCCATCGTAAATATCGGAAATAGCAGAGCAAGTGCTATTGCTCCGACCATTATCGCCATAAGGACCAGTATTATCGGTTCGATCAGTCGTACTGTGGTGTCGACCTGCCGGTTCGTGCGGCGTTCGACTGTGTCGGCGACCTGGACCAGTACGCGGTCGAGCTGGTTGGACTCTTCCGCCACTGCGATCATCTCGACAATCTCGACGGGAAACAGCCCGCTGGACCGCAGCGGATCGGCCAGTGGTTGCCCTTCACGGACGGCATCTCCGGCATCTTCGATGCTCTTGCCGAGCACTTCCGAACCAGTCGCGTCTTTTGCAATATCCAGCGCCGTAAGGATCGGTACGCCGTTGGCGAGCATTGTGCCCAGGATCCTGCAGAATCGCGTGATCGCGACCACGCAGATTGTCTTTCCGACGATCGGGATTTTCAGTTTCCAGCGTTCCCACAAGCGGTGTCCCGCGGTGCTCTTCAGCGCGCCGACGATACAGGTGACGCCCAGCACCACCGCGCAGACCACCAGTATGGTGTTTTCAACCAGCAGGTCGCTGGCGCCGAATACTATCCGGGTCAGAATCGGCATGTCGGATACGTCGACGAAGATTTCTCTGAGGTTGGGCACTACCACCACGAGCATGAGGGTTACGACCGCCAGGCCGACCACCGACAGCAGGATCGGGTATATCATCGCGCCGCGCACCTTGTTGCGCAGCTCGTCCTGGCGTTCGACGAAACCGGCAAGATCGGTCAGTACGTCTTCGAGGAAACCGGCGTGTTCACCGGCATTGACCATTGCGGTGTGCAGCGAAGGAAAGGCGTCTTCGTGACCGCCCATCGCATCGGTCAGGGTCTTACCCGATGCGACGTCCTGGCGCAATTCGAGGATGATTTCAGCGAGGTGCCCCCGCATGCCCGAGCGGGCAATGATCTCCAGCGCCCGCAGCATTGGAACACCGGCGCGAAGCAGATCGGCGAGCTGCCCGTACAGCACGCCGACATCGCGCCTGCGGATCCTACCGCCCGATTTCACGCCGATCCGCCCGGACTTCGTCTGCTCAGCCACGTTCACCGGATAAAGCGACCGCTCACCCAGCGCATGAACAACCGCCGCCTCACAGTCGGCCTGCATCGTACCGGCGATCTCTTCTCCGCCGGCGGTTCGGGCTGTATAGCTAAAGTCTGGCATTAAGGCAGGTTCTAGGTGCTAGGTGCTAGGTTCTAGGGTGCTGGGTTCAGGCGTTGTTTGGGCTCTGTTTCCTTTTCAGGCTCGTAATCAAGCCTTGTAGTACCTTGGCGCATTCAGTTGTGTCGTCGAGCAACGAAGTTACCTGGGTCTGCGTAAGATATTCGAGATCACCGCCGAGGATAATCTGGGTCTCTACTTCATACATGCTTCCTCGGGCAATAGTCAGATGATATAGATATTCACCGATGCTCTTGCGTCCGTGGCCTTCCGCAATATTGCTGGGTACGGAAACCGCCGCTCGGCGAATCTGCTGTGTCAATCCATATAGTTCTTCCTTTGGGAAAAGTTTCGTAGCGCCGTATATTCTTTTGACCAAAGCGCGAGCCTTCTGCCAAGCCACCAGGTTATTGTAGCTCCGAACACTCACGCTCTCAGCCTTCTCATGTTGAACCATGTTTGGTATCCAGAACCTAGAACCTAGCACCTAGCACCTAGCACCTAGCACCTGTCGTCAGCCGCATGCGACCCTGAGTATTTCTTCGGGCGTCGTTATCCCAGCCTTAACCTTCGCCCAACCGTCTGCTCTGAGCATGTGCATTCCGTTATCTTTGGCGGCTGCGACTATCTGGCCGGTTGGGACTCGGGCCATCATCTTTTCTCTGATGACGTCGTTTGCGAGCATCAACTCGAACAGTCCGCTGCGTCCGTAGTAGCCGGTATTGCGGCACTTGCGGCATCCGACACCGCGATAGAGTTTGGCGCCGGCGGGCAGTTCCTGCTCGAGGTCCTGGGGCAACTGTTCGCGGTCGGGGTCGTATGATTCTTTGCAGTGCGGGCATATGGCGCGTACAAGCCGCTGCGCCATCGCTCCGGCCAGCGTGCTGGCGACCAGGAACGGTTCGACGCCCATGTCGAGCAGCCGCGTCGGCGCCGAACAAGCGTCGTTGGTGTGCAGCGTCGAGAGCACCAGGTGCCCGGTCAGCGATGCCTGGATTGCGGCTTCCGCCGTCTCCAGATCGCGAATTTCGCCTATCATCACCGCGTCGGGGTCGTGTCGCAGAATCGCTCGCAGTCCGCGGGCAAAGCTCATGTTGATCTTCGGGTTGACCTGGATCTGATTGATCCCGCCGAGATGGTATTCGACGGGGTCCTCGACGGTCAGAACCTTTATCTTGTCGCTGACTATCTCCTGAAGGGCCGCATACAGCGTTGTCGTCTTTCCGCTTCCGGTGGGCCCGGTGACCAGGATAATCCCGTGCGGTTGGGCGATCAGTTCGTTGAACATCGTGAAAGTCTGATCGTCCATACCCAGTTCGGGCAGGGTGAACATGATGGTGGCCTTGTCGAGGATACGCATCACGATCCCTTCTCCAAACAGCATCGGGATAACGCTGACTCGAATATCTATCTGCCTTCCGCCCACCTGGAGTTTTATGCGTCCGTCCTGCGGCAGGCGTTTCTCGGCGATGTTGAGATTCGACATGATCTTGATGCGGGATATGATCGCCGCCTGGAACGAGCGAATCTGCGGCGGGACCGAAGCCGGTTGGAGCACGCCGTCGATCCGGAATCGCACGTGCAGGTCGTTTTCGTACGGTTCGATGTGGATGTCGCTCGCCCGCTCGCTAATGGCCTCGAGGAATATCTCGTTAACCAGCTTGATAACACTGGCTTCCTGTGCCATCTCGACAAGGTCTTCACCATTTTCGGCGGTCTCGGAGATAACTTCCAGGTCGTCGCTGCTCATCATCATTTCGTCGATAGTGTCGCCACCGACACCGAAATTAGCCTTGATGACCTTGCCGATCTCCTCGGCCGTGGCAAGTACCGGGTGAATCTCCAGACCGGTAAGCAGACGCAATTCGTCAAACGAATACAGGTCGAACGGATCGGAAGTCGCCACCGTGAGCGTCCCGTCTTCGCGGGATATCGGGATAATCTTCCTGCGGAATACCACCTTGGGCGGGATGGCGCTCAGGGCCTCGTCGCCGATATCGGCCGTCGCAAGGTTGATCAGCGGGATCGACAACTGCTCGGAAAGGACCTCCAGAAGTTTCTCCTCGGTGAGACAGCCGATCTGGATCAGCGCACGGTCGAGGCGCAGGCCGTCGGTCCTGCGTAATTCCATGGCCTGGGTCAAGTGGGCCGGGGTTACCAGACCCTTCTCCAGAAGGATTTCGGCAATGCTCATCGTCTTGCCTTCCCTGTGTGTCGGGCGAGCGGATACGGCTCTTTTCTTTCACAGACGAACGCCGCCGAGATTGCCTGTCAGACTATCGTCAACAATCCCGCGGCGTCCGTCTCTGCCTGTAGCAAGTTTAACGTTTTTAGCGGCCTTATACTACGCGTATTTGACCGGATGGAGGCTATTTCTCTTCCGTAGCGCCTCCACTGTCGCTACCGTCTCTGCGGCGCCCGCCCCAGAAACTCCTGCGCTGGGGTCGTTCCTTATCGTCGACCTTGCCGTCACCGTTCTTGTCGTATTTCTTTATGTACTCTTCGGTGCGCTTCTTACGTTCGGCGGCGCGTGCGGCTTCGCCCTTTTCCATCGCCGCTGTCTCTTCTTCGTTGAGCTTACCGTCGCGGTCCTTGTCGTAACGGCGCTCGGTCCATCTGCGGCGCATTTCCTCGCCTATGGCGCGACGCTCGTCACCGGAAACCTCACCATCGCCGTCCTTGTCATATTTGGTCATGAAATCCTTGCGACGCTTCTCCTCCTCGGCGGCGCGCTCGGTCTCGCCTTTTTCCATAGCCGCTTTCTCTTCGGAATTCAGCGTTCCGTCACCGTCCTTGTCGTAGCGTCGCTCGGCGCGCCGGCGGCGCCAGTCTTCCATCCGCTTGCGGAAACTGTCGCGCATGGCTTTTTGTTCCTCATCGCTGAACTTGCCGTCACCGTCCTTGTCGTATTCCTTCATGAACTGCTGACGTCTTTCTTCCATGCGCGAGCCCCATGCGGCCGCTCGCTCGTCGCCTGTGAGCTTACCGTCGCCATCCTTGTCGTACTTCTTGATGGTCGCCGGGTCCATCTCCCCTCCAAACCTGGACGAATACCTGCTGGATCTGCGGACCTGCTTCCTGTAGGCGTCGGCCTCGAACCAGTCGATCTTCTTGTTGTTGTTCTTGTCGTATCGCAGCAGGGACGACCACTTGTCGGTTTTGCGAACGAAGCCTTCGCCCTTGTCGGTGACCTTGGCCAGGGCAGCGGCGAACTCCTTGGCGTCGACTTCGGTGTCTTTACCGGCGATCTTGAAGAACTTCGCCTTCTCGGCGACGGGGTCGTAGGCGGGCTTCTTGGCGGGGGTCTTTTTGGCTGGTTTAGCCGCGGGGGCCTTCTCGCCGGTCTTCGGTGCAGCAGTCTGGGCCAGGCTCACCGAGGCGATCGACACGGCTACGACGATGGACAGAAGCGTTCTAAACATGTTCGTACCTTTCGTTTATGTGGTTGCACGGTGAATGCAAACTGCGGGCGCGATCCGATACCACACCTGCTCGTATGTATACTACGCACGAGCACCGCTCCGGGTTACGCGGCCAACCGATATTTCTCGGCTTTTCGGAAGTCATATAAAAAAACCGCTGTTTATTATCAGTGTCCTCTCGAAGTGATTGGTAACCGGTAAATTGCAGTTACTTTCGGTGTTCCGGATCTCGTGAAATGCTTCCCCGCCCCCACCGCACGGTCAGTCCGATCAGAGAGCCTTGATTACCACCAGGGTCACGTCGTCCTCCTGGGGGCGGGCCTGGCGGAAATTGTGGACCGCTTCGACGGTCATATCGTGTATCTCGGCGGCCGATCTGTCGCCTGAGTCCGACAGGAGTCTCCGCAGGCGATCCTTACCGAACATCTCGCCGTCGGTGTTGCGGGCCTCCCAGATACCGTCGGTTCCCACCAGGACGATATCTCCGGGGCGCAGTTCGATCGGCCCGGCCTGTTCGTACAGCGCATCTTCGAGGATCCCCAGCGGTATGCCCGTGTTGGGCAGTTCCTGGATTTCTCCTCCGGCGTTTTGCAACCACAATGCCGGATCGTGCCCGCCGGAAGTCCAGACCAGCGATTTCGCCTCTGCATCGAGTACGGCGTAGAAGAGCGTCATGAACTGCTCCTCGCCGGTGTCTCGCACGAGATGGCGGTTGAGCGTTTTGAACAGTTCGCCGAGATTTGCTCCGTGACTTGCGGCGTACGACCGCAGCACGCCCCGGGCAGCCGCCATCAGAAGCGCTGCGCCGATCCCGTGTCCGCTGACATCACCCAGCGCTATGCCCAGTCTCCCGGACCCCAGTTCGGCAAGTTCGATGAAGTCGTAGTAATCGCCACCCGTTTCATCGCAGTAGATACTCTTGCCGGCGATGTCGAAGCCGTCGATCAGCGGGGAGCCCTGCGGAAGGAGGTGCTGCTGGATCTCCATAGCCATCTCCAGCGACTGCTTCATCTTTTCGCGTTCGCGGAGCTTGGGGCCCAGCTCGTTGAAGATATTGCCCAAGTCCTCCAGTTCGTCGCCCGTCTTGATCTCGACGCTGGCGTTGAAGTCCCCCTCGGCGAGATCTTTGGCTGCACCGCTGAGCGCCATCACCGGGCGGGTGAGCTTTCGCGCCGAGCTGAAAGCCACCGCAACTACGATCAACAGCACGACAAACATGATCATACCCGCAAATTGCAGGTATCCGGTCATCTGGTCCAGAACCTGCTGCTCTGCTTCCTGGGCCTTCGCGATAACCTGACGATAGGGTACGATGACCAGCGCCGCGGCCTGTTGCTGCCTGTCGGTTCGCTGCCCGTACGCCCACAGCGAATCGCGTCCTTTGTATTCCATCCGCCTGACACCAGGCCGCCCGGCGTCTATGTCCGCCGTCAGCGCCGCTAGAACGTCGCTATCGGAAGACTCCAGGATCTGGAGTTCCAGCGACTTCTTCCAGTCGTCGGAGTGCTGGTGGTAGCTTTTCTGGACCAGGATCATCAGTTTTCCTTTGAATCCTGTTTCCCCGGAGCCCGGGAACACGAGCATTGTTTCTGCGTCAGGTCGCCAGGCCTCGGGCAGCGTTAACAATTCGAGGACGGCTGGCAGCGGCACGTCGATAGCGGTGACTCCCGCGAATGAACCGTCCGGTTTGGTAACGGGCATAGCGGCGCAGAGCGTAACGGTGCGAGTCGAGGCGTCGGGCAGCAGGTACCAGTCAAGAACCCCGGTGGTCTTCGCGCCAATGTACCACTGGCGTTTGCGCGGGTCGTAGTCCTCGGGGTATCCTCCGTGCCCGGGCCAGGACGTGTGGAGCCCGCTTTCCAGGCTCGTGTACTGCCAGTACATGATCGACGGGTTTGAATCGTAGATGCGGCGATATGCCCGGGGCATGGTCGAAAGGCGGGCCATGTCATCGGCGGCGCCCTGCTTGTCGGCGCCCCGGGCCAGGAAGTAGACCTGGTCGCTGTAGGTCACCGCAACCGGATGCAATTTCCCGTCAGCGTCGAAACGCAGGTGCTTTTTCGAAAGCGCCATGTCGGCGGGGAGGCCTTTGGCGCTGTCGTAATCGGACGCATGCAATATCCGCGGCGACGGAGGCGGGGCTTTGGCGAGCCTGGTCTGGACGGCTGTGGCCTGGGTTTCGACGGCGCGCTCAAGGGCGCACTGGTCGCGGTTGACGATGCGACCGTAATCGTACACGATCCTCTGCAACCGTTTGCAGGCATTCTGCCTGAGCGCCTCCTTCATCTCCGAAGCCTGCTGCTTGCCCAGAGTACTCATCGACTGGCGATAGATCAAAGCGATGCCTATCACGGGAATCAGCGCAATGCTCAGCAGAAGCGCCTGTCGTTTTACACCTATGGTCATAATTGCCTTCCACCCGACATGTTCCCCGATAGGGCGCCTCGCGTCAATCCAATCTCAACGGGCTGAGGAAGAAGAACGATCCAGACACTTTGCTCCGTTACACAAAAGAACTTGCACGATGATCCAAACGAGCGAGAATGGTAGATTATACCCCCCGAGGCGAAACCGGAGCGGAGACCAAAATGAACAATATGACACGCCACACCGGAAGAGTTGCATTCAGTTTGCTCGCAATGGCAATGCTGGTGATCTTTGCGGGCCTCGACCAGGGCAGGTGCGCCGCGCCCGACGTGAGCAAAAGCAGTCTGCTCAAGGTCTGCGCCGGAGAGAAGTACAAATTCACTCCGAAAGTGCGGAGCGCGTTTCTCGCCTACGCCAGGTCGCAAGCTATCGCCGATCTGAAAGCCGGCGGTAAATCGCCGCCCAAGGAGTTCCTGGCGTGGGTCGACTCCGATTTGGAAATCCAGGCCGGAGTGTACGCCGGTCACGACAAACCGGCCGACGTGTTACTGGGCCTGTATTCGCTGAGTCTGGACCTGGGCGCCGAGAAATTCAAGAAGTATCGCCAGCTCGCACTGGCCGCGGCGATCGTGGGCGCAAAGAGCGCCTGCGAATTCGACATAACCCCCCGCAAACCGCTGAAGATCGTTATCGGCGGCGACCCGCGAAAATTAGTCGACACCAAAGCCTCCGGGCGCAAGCTCGACATCAACGATCACATCATCAACTTTCTCAACGACAACACGATCGAAGAGGAGGTCGTGGTCGGACACAAGGAAGTGCTCCCCGAACTCAAGTACGACAAGCGAGGCATCGCGATTCCAGCACCCAAGAACAAGCGGAAGCCCAAGAAGATCCCGGTTATCGAGAAACGCACACGCTCGCTCTACGCCGCCGACGTTATCGCCGGCAAAGCCCTCCAGACGAAGTTCAACGCTTACATGAAGTCAAAGGGACATCCGACGGATATCGATTGCGGCGACAAGGTCGTCCACTGGAAGAGTCGCGACGCCGTCCGCGGACCTCATAGGAAAAACATCGCCGAAGCCTACAAACTGTTCCGCGGCGCATACGAGGCCAAAGGAGTCCTGCCCGCACAGCGCGATCCCATTCCCCCACTGGCCCAGCGCGTCGCATACATCATCCGGAATAACGAATACGAATTCCCGCCCGAGACCCAGGCCCGGAGAAAGCATAAATGGCCTCAGTTTCCGATTACGGCGCCCTGGCCGGTTATGACGCTACTGGTCGACGACAACCAACCGCTGCGAGAGCGCGAGGAACGGTGGATCGCATTTCGCGACAAGGGCGAGTTCAAGAAGTACGGCGAGTACATCGGGGCGATCGCCCAGCAGTTTGACATGCAATCCGCCCGCCGCCTGAAACCATATGCGTTCACCTATCACACCGCCCAGATGATGCTCAAGGACGGAGGAGTCTGCGGGACGATGGGCGCCATCTCCGCAAGGTCACACATCTCACTCGGCATACCCGCCTGCCAGGCCATACAACCCGGACACTGCGCCATGGTCGCTTTCGGATACGACGCGAAAAAGAAAATCTATTACTGCAAAGGCCAGCAATACGCCACCGGAGGCGACGAAAAGACAACCCCGTTCGCCAGGTGGTACTTCGGCGACGCCGCCAAAAAATACCAGAGGAAACTCGGATTCGGCGTCCAGCCCAATCCGCGAAAACCGATGGTCTACCACCAGTCGATCGCATGGGCTATTAACCATGGAGTCAAGGCGTTTGGGGACTCCACGATGACGCACGCGATCTATCAACTCATCGCCGAGTCTGACAAGAAGGGTGCCGGGCGAACGCTGCTGACAAGCGCCCTGGCGATAAACCCGTACAACTTCCTGGTGACCGACGCCGCCCAGGCCGCAGCCGCCACGCCCGTCGAGCAGGTAGATTTCTGGCGAACGTTCCAAACGCTGCTGACCGCCGCGGGCGATACCGCCGGCTGCAAACCTGACGGGCTCTACAGCAAGACGGTAAAGACCAAGGTATTCGCAAGCATCGCAAAACTGCCCGTCCCGACCGACAAACAAACCGCCAAAGAAATCTACACCTTCCTCCAAACCGAAAAGTGCGACGCACCTGCCGCCCTGGTCAAGTACCGCCTGGCGGCTGAGGGACTCGCTAAACTGCTGGCCAGTACCGAAGCGGAGTACAAGAAGCATCTGATCGACACGCGAGTGGTCGCCTCGACGGCGAACGACACGGCTTGCAGGCAGATGGCCGAGGCGATCAAGTCGACCGCGGCGGCCATCACAGATAAGAAGAAACGAACCCAATGGGCTCTGGGGCTCTGGAAACAGTCCGAAGGCAACGAAAAATACTTCGACCGCCATATGCGAGTCAACACAGACCGGGCGGTCTCGACAGTCGCCGGACTCGCGGGCAAGCGCTTGCCCAAAGACCCCCAGCTTATGCAGAACCTCCTTGATCGCCTGGCCGCAGAACTCAAGGCCTCGATCGCAGGCAAACGCGATCACAAAACCTGCCGCCTCCTGGCATCCAAAATCAAAGCCGCCGCCAAGTACACAAAAGACCCCGCCCAAAAACGCAAATGGGCCCAGGCGTTATCTGCGATCATAAAAGGCAAGGAGACCTTCAATTCCCAACCGACCAAAAAGAAACCAAGACCCACCCGCGACCCATGCTCCGATGAAATCAAAAGGCTCCTCGCGGCGTCTTGAATTGCTATACTGGCATGATGAGTAAGTTTCGTATTTCGGCTGGTTTGTTTTTCCTGATCGCTATCGGTGTGTCTACCGCCCAAAGCGCCGAAGCTGTCTCTCGCGAGGCGATTTGTCGACGATTAATCAGCCAGTACAAAGTGAAGTCACTTGTCTTCGCCGAACGGGCCCATCGCGGCCGGGGGAAGGTCGGTGACGGACACTGGTACGCGAATTTCAGCTACTACGCGCGCTATCCCGGCAAGAAGGCCTACACCTCCGGCGGTTCGCTATGCAGGCTCGATCTGAACGCCGGCAAATCCACAGTCCTGATTGAAGACAGCACCGGAACGTTTCGCGATCCCGTGGTGCATTATGACGGAAAGACTATCCTTTTCAGTTATCGCAAGGGCGGGACGGCGCCTTTCCACCTGTATGAAATACAGTCCGACGGCAGCGGGTTGAAGCAGCTTACGTTCGGCATCTACGATGACATCGAGCCGTGCTGGCTGCCGAACGATTCGATCGTGTTCGTCAGCGGACGCGCCAAGCGCTGGGTGAACTGCTGGGTCACACAGGTTGCCACATTGTACACCTGCGATCGCGAAGGCGGGAGCATCCGGCAAGTCTCAGCCAACATCGAACACGACAACACCCCCTGCGTGCTCGCCGACGGTAGGGTGATCTTTCAACGCTGGGAGTACGTCGACCGCAGCCAGGTCCACTATCACCATCTCTGGAGCGTCAACCCCGACGGAACGGGACAAACCGTCTACTTCGGGAACATGCGCCCGGGCGGGGTTTTCATCGACCCCCAACCCATACCCGGCTCGAACCGAATCGTGTTCGTTAACTCGCCCGGCCACGGCCGCGCCGAACACGCCGGATCCATTTGCACCGTGACCGATCGCAACGGGCCCGATGATCCTCACGCGGTCCGCGTAATTAATAGAGGCAGGTCTTTTCGCGATCCATGGGCGTTGTCGGAAAAGGATTTCCTGGCCGCAACGGGCAAGAGCCTGGTGCATCTTTCCGGATCGGGAAAAGCAACCACTCTCTACACCCACAACGGTTTCGAGTTGAACGAACCGCGCCCGCTGACGCCGCGGAAACGCGAGCGAATCGTTCCCCCCCGCATCGACCTGTCCCGAACCACCGGGACGCTGATACTCACCGACGTGACGGTCGGGCGCAACATGGGCGGCGTGAAGAAGGGGCAGATCAAGAAACTGCTGATCCTCGAATCGCTTCCCAAGCCGATCAACTACACCGGAAGCATGGAACCGATGAGCTATGGCGGGACCTTCACTCTGGAGCGGGTCCTCGGTACGGCGCCTGTCGAAGAAGACGGTTCTGCCAATTTCAATGTGCCCGCCAACAGGGCGCTGATCCTGATCGCACTCGACAAGCAGGGCAGAGCGGTCAAACGCATGCAGAGCTTCCTTTCGGTCATGCCCGGCGAGGTGACCAGTTGCGTTGGCTGCCACGAGGACAGGCGAACGGTTTCGGACGCTGTGAAGTCCCGTCGACTCGTTGCGACCAAACGCCCACCGAGCGAGATCTCGCGGTTGAAAGGAATCCCGGACGTATTCGACTACCCGCGAGACATCCAGCCCCTCCTCGACAAGCACTGCGTGAAATGCCACTCCCCCAAGAAACGCGACGGCGGCGTGATACTCACCGGCGACCACGGTCCGGTCTATTCGCACAGCTACTACACGCTCAGCGCGACCTGGCAATTCTCCGACGGACGAAACATGCCCAAGAGCAATTATCCGCCATACGCCCTCGGCGATGCAGCCAGCCCGATTATGAAAATGCTCCGCGGCGAACATTACAAAGTGAAATTGAGCGAAGATGAAGTCGAAGTGATTCGCCATTGGATCCATTGCGGCGCGCCGTATATCGGCACGTACGCGGCGCTGATCGGGGGCATGCTCGGCAGCACGGGATACGAACGCTCTCACTTCACAGCCATCGATACCCGTATCCTAAAGAGCGAGAAAGTTAAACGGGCCTCGAAAGTCATCGCATCACGGTGCGGTAAATGCCATACAGGCGTGCGCAATGTCCCGAAACATCCCGTGGACTGGGGACAGGGAACCAAACTGATCCAACCGCAGCGAGCCTGGATGATCAAGCAGAAGGACAACCGGGCGGTCTGGCGTTTTCAGCAGCACATCCTCTACAACCTGACCCACCCCGATAAGTCCGTGCAACTTCTGGCGCCTCTGGCGAAAGAGGCCGGAGGATACGCAGCCTGTCGAGAGATCATCAAGACCAGGAACAAGCCCGTCAAAGTCACCGACAAAGTCGCTGCCGTTTTCGCCTCCAAAGACGATCCGGACTACCGGGTCCTGCTGGCTGCCATTCAGGACGCCAAGGCCCTGCACGACTCCGATCCGCGCTGGGACTCACCCGGATGGAAGGCGCCGGCGGAGTACATCCGCGAGATGAAACGCCATGGAATTCTTCCCGAATCGTTCGATCGAGAAAAGGACCCGCTGGACCCCCACGAGATCGACAGGCGTTATTGGCACGCCGTCACCGGCCACCATCTGCCCGGTAAAGAACCGAAACTTCACGCCAACCCGACCATTCGCGACATGTGTATCAAGGGAACACTGACTCCAAGCGGTGAGGCGTTCAAACCGGATTCCGCCAGCCTGACCACCGGGAAACCGTCGACCTGCTCGAAGGCTATAGCGGGACATCCCGCCGCCCTGGCAAATGACGGTTGCGCAAAGGACACGGACCGCTACTGGGCGATGGATGTCGCCAGCGGCGATCCCGCATGGTGGCAGGTGGACCTTGAGAAACCGACGGACGTCGGTCGCGTCGTGGTCATCGGATATTTTGGCGACAATCGCATCTACGGTTTCACCGTCGAGACATCAGTCGATGGGAAAATATGGGACACAGTCGCCGACATGCGCAAGAACAAAACCCCATCGACCCCCGAAGGCTGCACCTGCAAGTTCCCGCCGAGAAAAGTGCGATACATCAAGATCACCCAGACCAGCAACTCCGCCAACACCGGCCGCCATCTCGTGGAAGTAATGGCGTTTGAGAAGTAGAAAAGGCCTGGCAACTGGCA
>JADHXQ010000037.1 GCA_016782885.1 Phycisphaerae bacterium
CCATCTGCTGCTGCGTCAGCCAGATCGTCTCGCCCTGAAAGCGGCATTGGATGCGCGTCTGCCCATCGGCGGTCTGGTAGAGCAGGAACTCGCCGTTTGAACTCGGATGTACAATATCAGCCATAATCACTTACCTCCCTTCATTCCAGCCTGGGAGCATAACGACGTGGCAGCGGATCTTCTACCTTTGTGTTCTTGGTTGATCTTTGTGCCCGAGTCCTTGCCGTTGTCGTAACACCCTTTCTCGCCGTTGCCGTTCTTTGTGACCTTTGTGGCCAAGCCGTTCGCCGTGGCCGTCAGTTATGTTATTCATCTTTCGCGTGGCGGTTGAGTCCGGCGACGATCGCCCGGACGGCGGCCTGGTCGATATTCGTGTCGCTGCCCACTCCGAAGAGCACCTTGCCATCGTCGAATTCCAGCGGTACGTATGCCAGGGCGGTGGCGTTGGCGCCCTTTCCGACGGCCTGTTCGTGATAATCGTCAACCGCGAAGTGCGGCGCGCCGAGTTTTTGCATGCAGTGTACGAACGCCGATACCGGTCCGTTTCCATCGGCGATGATCGTGCTCTCTTCACCGCGGACCTTCATGCGGACCTCGCCGTGGATCTGCGTGGGGTCATCATCGTCCGGGCGGGGCCAATAGCCCATCAGTTCGTACGGGCCTTCGGGGTTGACGAATTCATCGTTGAATATCTCGTGGACTTCGCTGCTGGTGATTTCCCGTTTTACTTCTTCGGAGAACCGCTGGACGGCCCGCCCGATCTCCGGGTGCATTGCCTTGGGCGCCTCGATACCGTAATCCTGCTCGAGCACCCATGCCACGCCGCCCTTGCCCGATTGGCTGTTGATGCGGATCAGGGATTCGTATTTCCTGCCCAGGTCGGCGGGGTCCACGTGCAGATAGGGTACGGCCCATCCGATTCCGAAACGTTCGGCCGACTTGTCCAGTTGCGCCATGCCCTTTCGTATCGCATCCTGGTGTGAACCGGAAAACGCGGTGAAGACGTACTCTCCGGAGTAGGGTTGCCTCGCCGGGATGGGCATGCCCGTCAGGCGTACGCTGGCCTCGGCGATCCGCGACAGCGACGAGAAGTCAAGGCCGGTATCCACGCCGCGCGAATGCAGATTGCACGCCAGTGTAACCAGGTCCACGTTGCCCGTTCGTTCACCGTGCCCGAACAGCGTGCCCTCGACTCTCTGGGCGCCCGCCAGCAGCGCCAGTTCGGTGGATGCAATCGCCATCCCCTGATCGTTGTGGCTGTGCAGCGAGATTATGACCTTCTCGGGGCTGGAGAACTTGCGGATGAACAGTTCTATCATGTCGGCGTAGTGGTTCGGCGGGCGGCGCTCGACGGTGGCGGGCAGGTTCAGGATCATCGGTTTGTCGACCGTGGCGTATCCCCACGTTTCGACCGCGGTCTCGCAGACTTCCACCGCGAAGTCCAGATCGGTGGCGGTGAACTCCTCGGGCGAGAACTCCAGGCGGATGTCGCTGTCGGGCATGTCGTCAGCCAGGCGGCGCGAGAGGCCTATGGAATCGGCGACCATCTCGATCGTCTCGGCGCGCGAGAGACCGAAAACCTCTTCCATGTGCAGATCGGAAGTGGCTGCATACAAATGCACGATGCCCCTGGGCAGGCCCGCGATCGACTCGAACGTCCGCTCGACGAGGTGGCTGCGACACTGCGTCAGGGTCATTATGTACACGTCGTCGGGTATGTGGTTTTCTTCGATCAGGCGGCGGACGAAGTCAAAGTCGTCCTGGCTGGCCGAGGGGAACGAAACTTCGATGTGCTTGAACCCGATATTGCAGAGCATCAGGAAGTACTCGAGCTTCTGGTCGGGCAGCAGCGGATTGGGCAGGGCCTGGTTACCGTCGCGCAGGTCCACCGAGCACCATATGGGGCTGCGGGTGACGGTCCGCGAGGGCCACTGGCGGTCCGGCAGATCGAAGCTGGGAGGCGGTATGTACTTCGGTATGTTCGTGTTATTTTCCATGATGATGATCCTAACCTAATACAACGGGCCCGGCAATCCGATACCGGATTGCCGGGCCCGTTGAAAATGTTCTTTCGGTGGAGCCCGCAATCCGTCAGCGCAGAAGTAGCCCGAGCAATAATAGCAGGCTCAAGCTGTTTCGCTGACGGATCATGGTATTGTAAGCTTTCTTGGCTCTTCTGATTTTATTATCGGTCTTTGGGGCGGCCATAGCAAGTCGGCAGCACGATTTTTCTGCACCCGACCAACAACAATCCGCCATCGCCATCGGCGTTTAGCGGCGACGCAGTCGCCGTTCGCCGTTTGTCGCTAAATCGTTATTGATCACTGAGCCGTTGTCGTCACTGATCACTGGCCTTTTCCGCATCATATTTCTTCCAGAACTCCTCGGGCTTCAAGCGATGATCCCATCTAATCCCGATCTGCCGGATACTTTTCATGTTCCTGATAATCTCGATGCCCTTGGTGATATTCTTCGGTGTGAAGTGGAATTTCTCAAGCATCATTCCCCGCAGAGCGCTCAGATCGCTCACGCCGGCGTCGACAATATTCAGTTCTGTCAGCACCATGCCCTCGATACCCTTCAAACTCGTCAGCAAGGAACAACCAGACAGATTCAGGCTGGCCAGCGGCATGCCCTCGATACCCCTCAAACTCGTCAGCTCCGAACATTCCTGCAGGGTCAGGGTAACCAAAGGCGCCCCCTCGAGGCCTTTCAAACTCGACAGAGAGTGACACCTATCCAGGTTCAGGCTGGTCAGCTTCATCCCCTTCAGTGGAGTCAGGTCGCTGATGGCGGTTCCGGAGCATTGCAGGGAAGTCAGGGGCATGCCCTCAATTCCCCTCAAACTCGTCAGCAAGGAACAACCCCGCAAGTCCAGGTTTGTCAGTTTCATGCCCTCCAGGACCGAAAGGTCGCCTCGAAGCGACCTGCAACCTTCCAAGGACAGCCCATTAATCAATGGCATGCCCTCGATACCCTGCAAACTCCTCAATGATGCACAACCTTCCATGGTCAGCCCGGTCAGCTTCATGCCCTTGAGGGCATTCAAATTCGTCAGCCCCGAACAATTATACATATCCAGTCTACCGGTCAGCTTCATCCCCTCGATGCCTTTCAAACTCGCCAACGAGGAACAATGATACAGGCTCATGCTGGTCAACTTCATCCCCTCGATACCTTTCAAACTCGTCAGCGCCCCGCAACGATACAGATTCAGTTCGGTCAGCTTCATTCCCTTCAGCGGCGTCAGGTCCGTAACTCTCGTTCCTGAGAAGTTTAGAGAAACCAGCGGCATGCCCTTCAGGGGGCGCAGGTCGCTGATGCGGGTATGCGAACAGTCTAAGAAAGTCAGCGGCATGCCTCTCAGCGGGCCCAAGTCGCCAACGGAAGTTTTTGAACACTTAAACGACGTCAGGTACATACCTCTGAACGGATCGAGCCACCGGACGGCCTGTCCACCAAGACTTATCCCCGTGATGGTCCCTTTCTCGATCGTGAAACCAACCGACATGTCGCTCCCGTAAATCTCTTTCAACTTCACCTCGAGCTTCTGTGTCTGCTCCGTCGCGGGCAGCGACTGAATTGACGCACGAAGGCTTTCAAATTCCAGACAGTCCTTCGCCCGCGACAACTTATCCTTTATCTCGGAGTGACGCACGGGAGGGGTCGTGGCGTCCGTCTTCATCAGCTCCGCGGATTTCTCATATGCCTTCACCGCCCGCACGTAGCGCCGGGCGTCTGCCAGCGCATCGCCCGCGGCGACGAGACTTCGCCAGTCGTCGTTGGCCTCTGCTCCGTCGACCAGCGTATCAGCCCTGGTCACGTCACCGGCCACCGTCAGCACGCGGGAGAGAAACACCTTCGAAGGGTTGTGGCTCGGGTCCAGGCGGATCGCTTCGTCGAGGTGTTTCCGCGCGGTGGTGAAGTCCCTCTTTTCGAAGGCCACTACACCCATCGCATAGGGTCCCCACGGGCCGGCGGGCATGATCTCAGTTGCGGTATCCGCGCGCACGTCCGCCTCGGCGAAACGCCCCTGCTCGGCGGCGCGAATGGCCTGCCCGGCCAGAGATTCCGACGCCGCAAGGGCGGTCGCCCGCTGCTTGTCGCGGGCATCCTGAGCGACTTGACGCTCCGTAACCGCCCGCTGCTCACCGCTGATCGCACGCTGCATCGCCCCGGTCACGCGGATAAACGCGACGGAAACCACTGCTGTCAGGATCACGCCCGCAGCCGCAACGGCAACGCTGATCCCCCTATTGCGTTTGACAAGCTTTACCAGCGCCTGGGCGAACGTGTCCGGGGCGGCGGATACGGAGCGCCCTTCGAGGTACAGGCTTATGTCTCGCTGCAAGTCGGGGACTGAGGCGTAGCGTTTCCCGCGGTATTTCGCCAGGCATTTCATCGCGACGGCAGACAATTCGCGAGGAACGTTTCGATCCGGCGTGCGACGCTCGGGCGGGTGGATATCACCTGCGACGACTTTATCCATTATCACCCGGGCGGTTTGGCCCTCGACGGGGAGTTTCAGTGTCAGGATGTTGTACAGGATCGCCCCCAGCGAGTAGATGTCCGAGCGGTGATCGATCTTGTCGTGCTGGCCCAATGCCTGCTCGGGAGGCATGTAAGACGGCGACCCCATCGCCGCCCCAACGATTGTGTGCAGTGCGGGTGAGTTCGTGTCCTGGCGATTGGATTGAACGGTATCTTCATCTTCGTCGCGCCCGAGGATCCTCGCTATCCCCCAGTCCATGACAAGCACCTCGCCGAAGTCGCCGACCATGATGTTGGCCGGTTTGAGGTCGCGGTGGACCACACCGCGCGAATGCGCAAACGCCACACCGTCGCATACCTTCAGGAAGATCCCGAGCAGTTCGCTTAGCGAGTGGGTCTCCTCGCCGTCGCGGGCTGCGGCCAGGATCTCGGCCAGAGATCGACCCTTTACCAGTTTCATCGTAAAGTAGATAGCGCCCTGTTCGTCCCGCCCGAGTTCGTGGACGGGGACGATGTTGGGATGTTCGAGCTGCGCGGTGACCTGGGCCTCCTCGACGAATCGCGCGAGCTGCTTGGCATGCCCCGCGGCCGTCGGCAGCATGCGCTTCATCGCCACTTCGCGTCGCGTGTTATGCTCGACGCACAAAACGATCTCGCCCATCCCGCCTTTACCGATAGTCTCCCGTTCAGCGTATCGTCCCGCCCCGCAATCGCGCAAATCTGACTCGACCGAACCATCCCCCGCCGGATGCACCATATGCTGGGCGTCGACAACAGTCGGAATATCCCCCGCAGCCGCAGTGGTCGTCGTGTCGCCCAACGATTCGGCGGGAGCGGCCAGGGGAATCGGAATCTCGGCGCCGCAACCGGCGCAGAGCAACCGTCCATCTTCGTTTGGCCTCAGGCCTGCCGAAAGATCGGCCGCCTGACCGCACGCCGGACAAACCAAGCTGAATCCATCTGTCATGACCCGTTTCGCTCCCAACCGGCATATGCACCCACGCTGCGACCACTGCGAGCCTTGCGAATGATTCTATCGGTGTTCCCGGGCGAACTCAACGGTTTTCCGTTCCTGGCAAGCCTTACCAGGCAAGAAGGCCCAAAAAAGAAGCAGGTGATCCGCTGTGTGTCGGATCACCTGCTCTCTGCTCCCGTAGGCGTGGCTGCAATTTCAGTCGCCAACGGGCGTCCACTGCACTCACCTGTATTCGAGAGCGCCCTCGGCCCGTCATCGCTTTCGCGTGACACCTCCAGCCGGCCGGGGCACTTACTGTTCTCGAATCAGGTGACAAGATTCATCGTGTTTTCTATGACCTCAGCGAGATCTAACGCTGTGTAAGGGGCGCCCAGACAGCGGTCGAATCCGTTTGAAAGCAGTTTCTCTCGTTTTCTCGGTGTCAAATTAGCCGCTACCGCAAACAGCTTCGTGCCTTTCAGCAGATCGTGATCTTTGATGCTCCGGGCGATTTCCACGGATTTGCATGCGGTCATCCCGTTGGCCAGCGCGATAACAATCACGTGCGGAAGGATCTCGCGTGCGGCCAGTCCGGCGTCGAAACAGGTAGCGGCGGTGCGGACTTCGCAGTTCAGCATTCCGGAAAGCTTGCCCGACAATCTTTTGGGGGCTTTCGAGTCGAAAACGAGCACTGCTCTTGTCGCACCGTCAAGTGCGTCCATGGGCATGTCGTTTTCCTTCATGAAGGCCGCGAGTTGGTCCATCGGTATTCGCCTGTCGCGGCTTCCGGGTATGCGATATCCGCGCAACTTGCCGGTATCGAACCACTTGGTGACGGTTCGAGCGGCTACGTGGCAGATGCTCGCTACCTGTCCGGTAGTAAGAACCGTTTTACAGGCCGACGGATGTTGTGTAGTTTCAGACACGGTTGTCACTTAGCACCTCGCCCACTGGGTTTCATCGGCCTGTCGAGGTCCGGTATTGAATTGCGCGCAAGTATTTCTGCATGTTGTCTGCTGGTGATGGTATCGCCGCGTGAGTCGGGGTATAGTGTGTGAGTTTTCGGACCGGAATGGAGCGCGAAGGAGCACCGTTTGGACCGCCTTCTGGACAATTTGAACGAACCGCAGCGACAGGCCGTCACCCACACTGACGGGGCGATGCTCATTCTTGCCGGCGCCGGATCGGGCAAGACGCGGGCGATTACGTATCGCGTTGCCCATCTCATCGCCGGCGGGGTCGCGCCGTGGCACGTGCTGGCTATCACGTTCACCAACAAGGCCGCCCGTGAAATGGCCTCCCGCGTCGAGGCGCTTAACGTCCCGTCCGGGGCAATGTTATGTACGTTCCATTCGCTGTGCGCCAGGCTGCTCCGCGAGTTCGCCGACCGAGCGGGCATCAAACCGAACTACACCATCTACGATCGCGACGACCAGGTGCGCTTGACGAAAGAGGCTATCGCGCAAGCCGGTGTTCCCGTGGCGAATTTCCCGCCGGCGAAGGTTCATGCGTCGATCGGGCGGGCGAAGAACCGCCTCCGCACGCCGGCGGCCTTTACAGAACAGGCCCGGACGTATCACGACGAACAGGTCGCCAAGGTGTATGTCGAGTACCAGAAGCTCCTGGTGGCCAACAACGCGCTGGACTTTGACGATCTGCTGCTGCGGATGGCTTTCATGCTGCGGGACTACAGCGATATCGGGCAGTTGCTCAGCGAGCGGTATCGATACGTGATGATCGACGAATACCAGGACACCAACCACGCACAATACCTGCTGGCCCGAGCGATCGCCAAACCGCACGGTAACCTGTGCGTCACCGGCGACCCCGATCAGAGCATCTACGCCTGGCGCGGCGCCGACATCTCGAATATTCTGGAATTCGAGAAGGACTACCCAGACGCGAAAGTCGTCGTGCTCGACGAGAACTACCGCTCGACGAGAGCCATCCTCAAAGGGGCGTCAAGCCTCATCGCATACAATCACCACCGCAAGGAAAAGGCCCTCTGGACGCGACGCACCGGCGGATCGGACATCACCGTGGTCTACTGTAACAACGAACACGCCGAGGCACAGTGGATCGCCCAGCGCATCGCAGCCCTGCGGAGCGAGGGGCTCGCTGCCGAGCAGATGGCGGTCTTCTACCGCGTCAACAGCCTCTCACGCGTCGTGGAAAACGCGCTCCGCGAAAACGCGATTCCCTACCGGATCGCACGCGGTGTGGAATTCTATAACCGCAAGGAAGTAAAGGACGTGCTGGCGTATCTCAAGGTGATCGTCAACCCGGTCGACGACATCAGTTGCCTGCGGATCATCAACAACCCGGCCCGCGGTATCGGCGCCACCACAGTCAAACGACTCGTCGAGCATTCCCGCATGACCGGTATGTCGATCCTCGAAATCTGCCCCAGCGCCCTGGCTGCCGGACTCAAAGCGCCCGCAGCCAAAAAGGTCGCCGCATTCGCCGACCTGATAGGCTCGCTTGCGGCCGGCAAGGATCAGCCCGTGAGGGACATTATCAACCACGCGATCGACGCGATCGGACTGAAGGACGCACTCGGCGGCGACGATGCTCCGGACACTTCGGCGTGGCGGAACGTCGGCGAACTCGTCAATAACGCCGCCGAGTTCGACTCCCGCTCAGGCGGAGGGACGCTCGAAGAGTATCTCCACCAGGTAGCCCTGATCGCCGACGTGGACCACATGGAAGGCGGCGACGGGGCTGTCACCCTGATGACGCTTCATTCAGCCAAGGGGCTCGAATTCCCCGCGATATTCATCGTTGGATGGGAAGACGGACTGCTCCCGTTCCACCGAGGCGACCAGACGCGGGTGCGACAACTGACACCCACCCCGCAAGACGAGGAAGAACGCAGACTTGCGTTCGTCGGAATGACTCGGGCCATGGAGCATCTGGCACTGACCTGTGCCCGAAAACGAATGCGGCGTGGCCGCACCGAGACCCAAATTGCCTCACCGTTCCTCGAAGAAATCGGGACCGAAATGGTCACCGTCGAAGACGTCACCACCGCCCCGGAACCCCGCGACGCCCCGTCGGCGTCGGGAGGCGGATTCTATGATGACGTCCACGACAGGCAGATGATCGAAGATGAATCCTTCCCGCCCGAATACGAGCACCTGCGGATCGGCAGCATGGTCAATCACCCAACGTTCGGCCGGGGACGCGTCGTGTCCAGAGGTTCCCAGCGCTGGCCCGAAACGCGTCTGAATATCCACTTCGAGGACCTCGGTCCAAAGACCATCAAGCTCTCCCACGCCCGCCTGGAACTGCTCGAAGAGTAGACCCCGCATATGTCACAAATGGTTCACACCTGCTCCCTGGCCGCGGGCCAGTTATTCCCGCCGCACAACACGCCTGCCCCACTAACCTATTCGCCAGTAGCATCAACACTTACAACGCACCACCCGCCGCCGGTCCAACGTAATCCAAGCCGCCACCGCCCCGCGGATGGAGCCAACCTGGGAACCTGCCGCACAAATAGCGAACCGTAGATATGCGCTCCGTGGATTGCTATAACTGCCTTAGCAAAAGACGGTTATATCAATGCGATCCTCACTGGATGTTTCTCACATAATCGTTTGACGCCGCGTGATATGTCACAGGCAATTAAAGCTATTAGCTGTAAGCTGTTAGCTTTCAGCTTCGGTCACGGCGCGCCACACAGAAACGAAGGGCGCAGTGCGGCGGCGTCCTCGGTTTCACTATTTTCCAACGATCGATTGTCGTCGCCGTAATATGGAGTGCGGTGACCCGGCACCGCTTTGACATGTCGCGGAGCGACGGTTTTCGCCGTCCGCTGTTGTCGTTCACTTGGATATTGGATATTCCGTGTTGTTCGGTTGGATATTGATCCGTTGCCTGAGACTTGCATCTCCCCCGCATTTGCGATAGCATCCGAATATCACGATCTCAGGGGCGGGAGCGGTGGGAGCGGTGGGAGTAAATGACAATGGAACCAAATGAGATTCTGGACCGCGTCCGCCAACTGATAGCAGACCATTCCGACGGCGATCCGGACAAATGGTCCTCCGTTGATTGACAAAGCACAACTAAGTCTATAAAAGGGAGCACTATGGGTTCCGCCGGAAAGTCCCGTTATCTGCCCGTTGGTATCGTGTCGCTTGTCGTGTTCGCTGTCCTGGCATCGCCGGGCTGTCGCAAGCCATCTTCGACGGTAGATCCGAAAACAAAACGCAAGATTGACGATCTGGTTAAGAAGCTGACTGACAAGAACGGGGATGTGTGTGTTTCCGCCGCTGAAGCGTTGGGCGAGATCGGCCCGGCGGCCATACCCGCTCTCATCGCGGCCTTGAAAGACAAAGATGAGAATCTGCGCAGTTCCGCAGTCTTGGCGCTAGTCGAAGTGGGCTCGGCGTCCATACCCGCTCTCCTCGCGACCTATAGGGACAATCGTGAAGATGTGCGAGATTCGGCATTCATGGCGCTGTACCTGATTTGCCCGTCGCCGACCGAGGAATCTCTACGCGTTCTCCTGGAAACCGCGAACAGCATAGACAATGACATGCGCGTCTGTGCTGTTGCCCTGTTGGGTAGAATGGGCCCTTCGTACTGGTCGACGAGTGTACCGGCTCTGGTCAAGGCCCTGAAGGACGGCAGCACCCGCGTGCGTTGTGTTGCCGCTAAAGCGTTGGGCGGAGACCAGTGGAACTGGGCGATCGGCCCCGTGCCCAAGGAAGCCCTGTGTGCCCTCATCGAGGCGCTGAAGGACAGGGAGGAAGTTGTACGTAATTCCGCGGCCGAAGCGTTGGGCGAACTTGGGCCGGTTGCCGGGGAAGCTGTACCCGCTCTCATCACGATCCTGAAGGACAAGGGCACCTCTGCGCATAGTTACTCTTATGCTGCTTACGCGCTGGGCAAAATTGGTCCGGCGGCCGCCGAAGCAGTACCTGCTCTCATCGAAGCGATGAAGGGCAAGGATGAGAGTCTGCATGCTCCCGCCGCTAACGCATTGGGCGAAATCGGCCCGGCGGCCAAGGCGGCCGTGCCCGTTCTCATTGCGATCCTGAAGGACAAAAGCATCTCTGCGGATAGTTATTGTTGGGCTGCTTTCGCTCTGGGGAAGATTGGCCCGGCGTCCATCGATGCCGTACCCATTCTCGTCGAGGCGGTGAAGGGCAAATATAAAGATCTGCGTCGTAACGCCGCTTATGCGCTGGGAGGGATTGGCCCGGCCGCCAGAGCGGCTGTCCCAGTTCTCATCTCCGCTCTGAACGAGAAGGACAGGGATACCGTCGTTTCAGCCGCATTTGCCCTGGGGAAGATCGGCCCGGCCGCCAAAGAAGCCATATCGACTCTCGTGGAGGCTATTAATAGCAAAGACGAGACCGTGCGCAGTTACGCTGCTAAGGCGCTGGGCGGAATCGGCCCGGCCGCCAGGTCGACCGTACCCGTCCTTTTGAACCTGGTCCTCAAGGACAAGAGCAGGTCCGTGCGTGATAGCGCCGCTGAGGCGCTGGGCGGAATAGGTCCGGCGGTCAAGTCGGTCGTACCCACTCTGCTGGCGGTCCTGAAGGATAGAGATAAGAATGTGCGTCGTTCTGCTACTGATGCATTGTGCGCGATTGGCCCGCTGGCCGCCGAAGCCGTCCCCGTTCTCTTGAAGGACATGAAGAACGAGGACGGGGATATTCGTACTAACGCCATTAAGGTGTTGGGCAAGATTGGCCCGGCGGCCAAGGTGGCTGTACCCGCTCTCCTCGTGGCCTGGACGGACGGAGATATGGTCGAGGCCGTGTATGCGTTGCGCGAAATCGGGCCGGCAGCCGTATCCGCTCTCATCGCGGCATTGAAGGACAAAGACGATGATGTTGCTCGTTCCGCCGCAATTGTGTTGGGCGAAATTGGCCCGGCAGCCAAAGAAGCCCTGACCGCTCTGGCCGAAGCACTCAGCAAAGCACTCAAGGATGACGACAAAATCATGATCGATATCGCTCGATCCGCCTTGGATAAGATCAAAGGAACAACACCTCGATTGCTTCCGCAGCGATCCGCAAAAGAAAAGAAGATATCTGACTGAGCCCATCGCCGACGCCGCTTCTACGATTAGACTACCGAGAGCATTATCCGTCAGAAGGATTCAACAATTCACTGAATTCTTGCGGGCCCTCAAGACCGAACCGCCAAGCCGCAAGCGGCGGACACATGACCGGAAATCTTCCCAGGTCGTACCGCTTGCGGCTTGGCAAGTCTTCGTAGACGCGGCGTCTCGCCGCGTGATTCAAGCGCCCGGAGACTGCCAAACCGTGTGTCGGGATGCCCAAATGGTGCGGGATGGGCAGGTTTTGGCAGGTCTCTGGTTTATCCTTGTTGACGCCCATCGCGCTAAGTCCAACTGGATACGACATATCGGGATGTGGCACGCAGGTTGCTAACAATATACTGCCGGGCCACGGCGGGCCGGCTGGGTTCGGGGCAAGTCCCCGTAGTTTTCTGCATCCCAGAGTGAAAGGATTCTGTTATGGGCAGCATTAAGTCCTCCCGGGTCGAAGACGCCGAGAAGATGTCCGGGGAGGTTGTGTAATGTTTCAGCCAGAAGTAAAGTTGGAGTTCGTCAAACGGTACTGCCTGCCGGATGACGGGTGGGAAGTCTATGTGGACATCGATGCATCGGAGGAAGGGCGCACAGGCGGGAAACGTACTAAACAGGAGTCGATAGAACGCCAGAAGAGAATGCAGGCAGAGGGTGCGGCCGCCCGGAAGGCCCTTGAGAGGCTCGGTGTGACCGTTGGTGGTTTGCGGGATAAATGGCTCAAGCGAGTCTCGAAGAAATACCCGGGGGTTGATCTTCCCGAAGTGCCGGGCGACAGGGATATTGTGGCCATGCGACCGCCCGATGCGCAGCTTGTGGTCGCCGAAGTCGAAGGCGAGTCTTCGGGACAACCGGAAGAGAAACTATACAAGGCCCAAGGACAGATCGTCACGGCTGTAGGCACTGTGAAACACAAGGCGTTTCGGCCAAGATTCGTAATCGTGGTTCATGGCGCGGAGATCGCTGACCATCTCGAAAATGCCAAGAGGTTGAAGGATATTGGTGTTTCAGGGCTTGCTCTCGCAAAGACTCACGATGAGGATCGTTGGGTTTTCGGTACGCAATTGCAGTTGTCGAATTTGTACGAAGAGCCTGCTGTCTCAAGCAGCCCTGTTGAACAGTTGCAGGCCAAGCGGCAGGAGTGGGCTGAATGGCTGTCCGGCAAGGATCGCAATTCGATTTCCAGACAGATAACCATGATGTTGTGGGATGCGGCGACCTTTCTTTTCATAAACGAAGCCAGGCGGATTGCTGAAGAAGAGCAGGTGTCCCTCAATGGCACGATGCATGACTTCATCAACAGGACCTTCTTCCAGAGCCAGGCGACCCAGATTCGACGACTGATAGACAAGGGGCCGACGCTGCGCAGGGGAAGGGTTGAGCATGCTGCGGATGGAGAGCGCGGCGTATTCTCTCTGCTGGGGTTGTTGGAGGATATGGAACGAAACACAAATCTGATGACGCGCGAGAATATTCTTGCCGCCGAGGGGCTGGAATACGATCCGACTGCAAACAGGCGGGCTTTTGACGAGTACTTTGCAGGAGTAACCGAAACAAGCGGTGTTCCGCACCATCTGGCCGGGTGGATCGAGACAGGAAACCGCCACGAAGTAATCGACAGATTGGCCGGTGTGAAGGAGGCTGAACGGTCGCCGAGGGATACTATGAGGCTGTGTGCCTTTGAGGCCTTGAAGGGCAAACTCGCTGTGTGCGCTGATGTCAAGACATATGTCGACAACTACATCGCACATTCCGCGACACCGGAGAGCAGGCAAGCTGACGATGCAGAGCAACTGAAAATAACACTCGGCCATATCGAAGACGCCCACAAGGCCATCAGTGAGGTCGCTGGTTTCGTTGAAACTGTTTTGCTTGCAGGCGGAAGCGGGAGTTACTTCCCCTCTGCGCAGTACAACCCACTCAGGGACGTGGACGTTCCGCTTGTTTCCAAGGAGAATGTCGGAAAACTCGCCGACGTGCGGCAAGAATACACGAAGGAGACGGACAAATGGAGCAACTGGGGGCTGGATGAGTTGGAGGCGGAAATGAAATGATACCAAAAGCGTTTGAGGAAATCACCGAAGCGGACATTACGTCGCTGATCGAGAATGAAGTGCCGGAAGGGCGACAGATCGAGTACAAGCTGTTGTTGCCTGGGAACAACGACGAGGCCAAGAGGGAGTTTCTGGCCGATGTGTCATCGTTTGCGAACGCTTCCGGTGGCGATCTGTTGTATGGCATTAAGGAAGACGACGGCAAGCCTGTAGCTACCACTGGGTTGGCGGACATCAATACCGATGCTGACGTGTTGCGGTTTGAGAATATCCTCCGTGACGGATTGGACCCGCGAGTTTCCGGTCTTCGGATGCAGACCATCGATGGATTCTCAAAGGGACCGATACTGGTAGTGCGAGTGCCAAATAGTTGGGCGTCTCCACACATGGTCACGTTCAAGAACTACTCGCGGTTCTTTACACGGAACAGTGCTGGCAAGTACCAAATGGATGTTACGGAGATTCGTTCCGCATTTGCGTTGTCGGAGTCGCTGCGAGAACGAATTGCCCGGTTTAGAGATGGTCGCCTCGGGAAGATTATTGCTGGAGATACTCCGGTCCTGCTGGGTGACGTACCTAAGATTGTGCTGCATGTCCTGCCCGTTTCAGCTTTCGCTCGCAACGTTCGTCTTGCGTTAAGTGTAGTGGACGAGCAAAGAAGCAAGATGCTGCCTATTAGTGGATCCGCTACTGGTGAACGATATAACGTGGATGGGTTTGTTCGGTATTGCGATTACGGGAGTGATTCTGCCTACCGCTACGATTATTGCCAGCTATTCAGGAATGGAATCATAGAAGCCGTGAATACGGAGATAATCTGTCTGTACGATGGCGAAAAGAATATTCCAAGCGTGGATCTTGAAGTTCGGTTGGTTTACACGTTGCAATCGTATCTTAGCGTATACCAACGCTTTGATATTCAGCCTCCTATCGTGGTTATGCTGAGCATTATCGGTGCCAAAGGCTATGAGATGGGCGTAGATATGCGTCTCTGCCCGGCGGCCAGACTGGCATCGCATGATGCAACCGTGATTGATCGTGACATGCTCATCCTTCCCGACGTGTTAATACAGGAGTATCCGCCAGAAGAGGCGCTGCGGGGAGATGATGTGAACGATATTGCCCGTATCCTCCATCCGATCTTCGATGCCGTGTGGAATGCCGCCGGATGGCCACGCAGTATGTATTACAACGGAGATGAAAACTGGAAAGTTGGGAAGTAGATATGACACTGACCTATGTGAACCACGAGAATATTTCGTTGCGCAACAATCCGGACTTTTCGGAAGTGTGGCTGCATGACCGGATCGCCGAGAATCCGGCGATTCTGGGCTTGGGACCGCTTGATGTCCTGGACCGCGAGCGGGTGCAGCACAAGGCCGGACGGCTTGACATGCTGCTGTACGATGCCGACAGGAACTGCCGATACGAGGTGGAGATAATGCTGGGGGCCACCGATCCCAGCCATATCGTCCGATGCATCGAATACTGGGACGTCGAGCGGCGGCGCTATCCGGCTTACGATCACGTGGCCGTCCTTGTGGCGGAAGATGTAACCGGGCGGTTTCTGAGCTTCATGGGCCTTCTGTCGGGCAGCATTCCGCTTATCGCGATCCAGCTTAACGCACTGCGGGTCGGAGATTCCATCGTGCTGAATTTCGCGAAGGTATTGGACCAGACGGCGCTGCGGGAAGATGACACGACGAATACGGGCGGAGAGGGAGTGAATCGCGAATATTGGGATGCACGTGTTGGCGAGAAAATCATGAGCGTTTGTAACCGCGTGCTGGAGATGATCAATGAGAAGGCCGACAGCCCGCAGCAGTTCAGCTATTGCAAGGGCTACGTAGGGCTGACCGACGGGATAAGCACGCGGAACTTCATTTACTTCAGTCCAAGAAAGTCGTATGTGCATCTAAGTGCTTCTCTGAATGAGCGCGAAGAGTGGCTGACGCGATTGGACGATGCGGGACTGCCCGCTACACCGAGAAGGTCGTCCATCGTTCGGACAACGATCACGCCGGAACAGTTTGAAACGCATCATGAATTGATACGCGAACTGGTAGACGCGGCCGTTGAGAATCATCAGGCGTGACCTGCGGTTGTTATCGGTCGTAAAGTGAGGTTCATATCGGCGGTTCTGTCACCCCGTTGGCGGCGCTGCGCGAGATAGTCCGCCGGCGGCGGATCTTCGATAAGAAAGTTGTAAGTAGAGCGGTACGGCGGACGGCGATAACCGTCGCTCCTTGTTTCGCTCTTCGAACTTCGCAGGACAGGCCGCGACAAGTGAAAGCGGTATGGCGAGGCGAAAGATGGGGATTGGCTCGGTAACCGTAGGCCGACGGGCCTGTCACCATTCTTCCGGCGAATGTGTCGGCGGCGGGAAAAGGGGACAGGCACCTGCGCTTCGCTCCGGAGCCAGTCCCCATTTCCCTGCCACAGCATGTTCGATCAATCCCGCTAAACACGTACGCCGCAGATGCTGTCGGCCGTTACCTTCCGTGCCTTCCGTGCTTTCCGTGGTAAAAAACGCCGTCGCCGTAACTACATCTGCGCTATCCGCCTGCCGCGTCGAAGCCTCGGCGGAGACGGGTGGCAAAAAAAGTGTCGTCGTAATCAGACGGACCTGTATTGAATTTGCCCGCCCGGTCTTATATCCTGTCGCAGTCGAAAGGCAAACGCGCGCACGTGAGTAACTCGAAAGGGAAAGTAACATGAACGATCGCCCCACAATCAACGTTCTGGTATGTCTTTTTGTACTGGCGGGCCTCGTCGTCGCGGCTGCGCCGCTGAGCGGCGCCGATGCGCCTGAGAACACGAAGTTCTCCACGAAAGGGCCCACCGAGAAGACGCCCTCCTACTCGCAGTACTTCACCTGGATCAACAATACCAACGAGGGCGCCACCGAGAAGAACACGCTGGCCAACCTCGACTTCTTCAAGTGGCTGCACGACGAGTACGGTATGGTGCTGGACATTTACGCCTTCGATGCCGGCGCGATCGACGGACCGCGCCATTACGGCACGATCAGCGACGATACATTCAAATCCAACTACCCAAACGGTTGGGATGCAATCGTCAAGAAGGCCGCGGCAATGGGCACGCGCCTGGGCGTGTGGCTCGGCCCCGACGGGTTCGGCGACACTCCCGCCGAAGAAAAGGCCCGGCGCGACATGCTCGTCAAGCTCTGCAAAGAGTATAAATTCGCGCTGTTCAAGATGGACGCCGTATGCTCGCAACTTCGCGAATCCAAGCAGGAGGCGCTCAAGCAGACGCTCATCGAGTGCCGCAAACACAGCCCGGACCTGATCCTGCTGAACCATCGCCTGAAACTCGGCGTGGCGGAACCGCACGCCACCACGTTTCTCTGGGGCGGGGCGGAGACGTATATCGACGTACACATGGCCAACTGGGCGAGCACGGCCCCGCACAACCGCGCCTCGGCGCTGTCGCGCGGGCTGCCGCCCAAGCTGATGCGCCTGACCGAAGACCACGGCGTGTGCATAAGCTCCTGCATCGACTTCTGGGACGACGACCTGATCCTGCAGGCCTTCAACCGCTGCCTGATCCTCGCGCCGGAGACCTACGGAAGCCCATGGTTCATGCGCGATGACGAGTACCCGAAGTTCGCCCGGATCAACAACCTGCACCGCCGCTGGCGCGATATCATGGTCAACGGTATCGTATTGCCCGAGGAGCAGTATGGGCGGTCGGCCGTGTCGCGCGGCGATGAATCGACCCGCCTGATCACCCTTCGCAACCTCTCGTGGGAGCCGAAGCACTTCACCGTCAAACTCGACAAGACCGTCGGACTAGACGGCGCGGGTACTGTCGAACTGCGCCAGTTCCACCCGACCGAAAGGATCATCGGGCGTTTCAAGCCCGGCGCCGAAGTGAAGGTCGAGGTCCTGGCGTTCCGCTCGTGTCTCCTGCTGGCCACCAGCAAGCCCTCGGGCGAATTGGGCGTCGAGGGCTGCGACTACCAGGTGGTGCGCGACGCGCCGGGCAAGAGCGTCATTATCAAACTGCTGGGCATGCCCGGTACGAAGGCGGCTGTAAAACTCGCGCCGACCGGCCGCAAATTCGCCGGGGCGAGCCTCAATGGCGCCTCGGCCGCCGATCTGCTGAAGGGCAAGACGGTTGAGGTGGCGTTTGCGGGCGCGCCGCTCAAGGGGCTGTGGCACCGCAAGCTGGGCGAATTGAAGGAGACGAAGATACCCGCCGACGCCGAGGCCCTGTACGAGGCGAGCTGCTTCTCCGCCGACAATAACGCCCTGGAATACCGCTCGGTCGAACGGTCCGGGCCGACGAAGATCCCGCAGGTCCGCGCCGCGCGTGAAATCTTCTTCGCCCAGAAACTGCTGCGCGAGCGCGGGTGCTGCGACCGGTTCATGTTCGACGGCGACGCGGAGACGTTTTTCGGGGGCCCGAGGGCGCGGGTCATCCGCGGCGGGGCATTGCGCCTCGATTTCGGCAAGGACGTCCGGTTGAGCGGCTTGGACATCACCGGTTCGTATGATGATTCGGGCATCTCGAACATCATCCCCGCGAGATACCTGGCCGGCCGCGACGGGAAGCCCGGCGGCCTGACAGGCGAGTATTTCCAGGGCTCGAAGTTCGAGGGCAAGCCCGTTGTGACGCGTTTCGACCGCCAGATCAGCTTCCGCTGGCGCGGGGACCCGGTCAGGGGCGTCTCGGGCAAGGACTACTGCATCCGCTGGACGGGCAGGATCACGCCCGCAAAATCCGGTTCGTACAGGTTCAGCACCGGCGGTAACAGGGGCGCAAGGCTTTGGGTGGACGGTAAGCTGGTTATCAAACCGCCGAGCGGCAAGGACGCCGCAATCGCCGCCGGCGCGATCGACCTGAAGGCCGGCAAAGCCTGCGAGATCAAGCTGGAGCACGTAAGGCGTCTTGGCGGGACGAGGGTACAACTCGCCTGGGCTGACAACTCGCCGGCGGCGCCGCAGGTGTCGAACGATCTGGCCCGCTGGCGAACCGTCGCGTTCAAGAAGACCCCCGACGGTATGACCGTCGACCTGTCCGCCGCGGGGCCGGTGCGTTACTTCCGCATGGGCGGGACGTTCACGACCCTGCGCGAGGTGGCGGGGCGTTCGCCCGCGGGACAGGCCGCCAAACGCGACGCCTGGCGCGGGTCGAACCTGTTTGCCTCGTACGGTTCAGCCGCCGCGGTCAAGGCATGGCAGTGCTCGTTTGAGTTGGCTGAGGCCGCCAGAGGCGCTTACCTGTGCATCGCCGTCAACGGGCGGCACGGTCCGGAGATGGCGTATGCGGCGCTGCGAGTGGCGGGCAAACCGGCAGGCTGCCCGGCGCGAGCCCCGTCCTACATGGTCAATCAATGGGAGTATCCGGTCAGACCGCCCGTGCAGAACATGACGTATTACGTGCCCGTCACCGGCGACATGATCGGCAAGCCGATCGACGCGGTCGTGCTCGGGCTCGACGGAGTAGGCGACAACGTCGCCCCGGCGGTCTGGCTTACGGCATATCCGATCCCGCACGAATCGGTGGAACTGATCCTGGAGACAAACTCCCCGCCGCCAAAGAAAACGCGGTAGTTGTCGATCGCCGGCGATCCGGTCACAATCACCGCCAACGCTCCATACCGGAAACTATTCGACAGGTTCAGGGAGAAAAAAAATGGCAAACAATACTCTACAAAACTCCATTTGGATGATATTGCCCGTGATGGCCGTCGCGATGCTGCTGCCGTCGTGCGCGGCGCCCGCTGACCGGTTGGCGCCTCCCATGGGATGGAACAGTTATACCGGTTACAGCATCGCCGTGACCGAAGCGGAACTGCTGAAGAACATCGATTTTATGAGCGAAAAACTCCTGCCCTACGGATACGATACGGTAACTGTGGATAACGGGTGGTTCCTGTCGGGCATCGGCAAGGGTATCGAGATTTCGCTCGACGAATACGGGCGGCCCGATTCGAACGAACACTTCTTCCCGCACGGACTGAAGTACACAATCGATTACGCCCACAAAAAGAATGTAAAGTTCGGTATCTGGCTGCTCAGGGGGATTGTCCGCCGGGCCGTCGACGAAAACCTGCCCGTCGAGGGGACGAAGTATCGCATGAAGGATATCGTCAACATGAAGTCCAGGTGCCCCTGGGCGGTTAAACCGTGGTGGAACTACGGCGTTGATATGAGCAAGCCCGGCGCACAGGAGTATTACGACGGACTGGTCAGGAAGTACGCCGACATGGGCGTCGATTTCATCAAGTTCGACGACATCGTGCCCAATCCGGGCGAAGTGGAGGCCGTCGTGAAGGCGATCGCCAAATGCGGGCGGAAGATCGTCCTGAGCCTCTCGCCCGGCGATCACATCAACGTGAAGCACAGCGGCGCCTACAAAATGGCGAACATGGTGCGCATCACCAGCGACATCTGGGACCACCAGGGCAGCCTCGAGACCACGTTCAAGCGGTGGGAGGCGATGCAGAATTATGATGGGGCGAAAACGAACAGTTGGCTCGACATGGACATGATTTGTTTCGGGCGGCTTCAGGTCACCGGCAAGAACGGCGGGCGGGACTGCCGCTTCACCAAAGACCAGAAACGCACCTTCATGGTCCAGCGGGCGCTGGCTGCGAGCCCTCTGATGCTCGGCGGGGTGCTGTACAGCATGGACGATTTTTCCATGAGCCTGTTCACCCATCCCGAGATCCTCAAGTGCAATCAGAACGGGGTCGTCGGCAAGCTGGCGCATCGAGAGGGCAAAGTCGACGTATGGAAAACGCCGGAAAAAGGCAACCCGGCCAGCGGTTGGATCGGCGTATTCAACAGGGACGCCAAGGCCAAAACCACCGTCGGGAGAACCGCGAAAGACCTGGGATTGGACGGCGACCGGGGTTACGTGTTGACGGATATCTGGTCCGGGAAGAAGCTGCCCGCTTCCGGGAAATACACGTTTGAAATACCGCCCGCCGGCGTTGTGTTTTTGCGGTATGAGGCGGCGGAGTGATCAGTAATCAGTGACCGGACAACCTGACGGCGCCGCCTTAACCGCTTGCGGTTTCGCGCGCCGTAAGTCGTGCGCCGTTAACTGACAACTCAGAACTTGATGTCCACTTTCTTCGCATCCTTCTTGTCTTATCGAGCGAGCTTTATGGTGATGGCGGATGGGCCTTTTTTGCCCAGGTGGAATTCGGTTTTTGTGGTCTTGCCGCCTGCGCTTACGGTTGCCGTATACGTTCCGTGGAAGCCGCGGAATGCGAACTTGCCCGCAGCGTCGCTCTTGCCCGCCGCCCGCGTGGACCATTCTTCGTGGAGGAGTTTCTTCAGCGTGGTGTAGACTTTCTTTGGGCTCAGGTCCTTGTGCAGCAGCCCGCCGCCCTTTAACCACGCTCCCCGCTCGCAGAGGTCCCACCATGTCAGCGCCACCACGTCCTTGTGTGCGAAGCAGATGCGGAAGAACTTCTCGGCGTACTCCCCCTGGGCGGATTCATCCCAGACGCCGCCGACGTGCGAACCGGTGATTTTCGCGCCGCTGGTGGTCGGGGTGAACTCGGTTATGTGCAGTTCCTTTCCGATCACCGCATCGTTATCGAACGCGACGACGACCTTCACCGGGGCCTTGGGGAGTTTGGCGGGGAGTTTGACGATGAACATGTAGACTTCCGGCTTGTCGCCTGTGACGTTAATGCGGCCGACCGCGGCGCCGTTGAACCGGAGCGACATTTTCGGCCAGACGCCTCCGGCCGGCGATCCGTAAGCCGTTACCGCTATCTCGTACTGACCGCCGCCGGCGAACTCGATGTACTCACCGACCTCGCCGGCGGACCAGAGGTTCCACACCCCGCCGCTCGCGCCGCCGATGGTTTTGATCTGAGCCTCTGTCGCTTTGATCGTCAGCGCCGAAGCACTTCCCGCCAGGCAGCAGATTACTGAAACGGATATCCATGTTCGCATCATGAGATTATCTCCCGCGGATGTCGTGGCACCACAGCGTATCGTGATATCGCAGGTATAGGCGCCCGTCGCAGATTACCGGATGAGCCCAGGAATCTTTGGTCTTGGCGCCGACGCGGCGGAAGCGACCTTTGGTTTCAAAGCCCTTGCCGGTTGGCTCGAGCAGGGCCATCTCGCCGCGTTCGGAGAAGCAGTAGAGCAGTCCGCCCGCCAGGACGGCCGATCCGCTGTTCAGGTCGCGTTTGGTGTAGAGCGTTTTTCCCGTCGCGAAGTCGATGCAGAACCACCCGTCGCCCTTGCGATATCCCGACCCGTACAACCGCCCGCCTGAATGGATCACGCCGCCCGAGAGGCAGTTAAGCTCCGAGGTCCAGGTCTGCTCGACGCTTGCATTGGCGCCGCTGACTCTCAGGCGGTACTGTTCGGCCGGCTTGCCGTCGGGGCTCGTGACGAATACCTTCCCGTCGTGGTATACCGCCGCGGTCGCGATCACCTGGTAACGCGTCGGGCGCGGGCGGGACCAGAGTATTTTGCCCGTATCGGCGTTGACGCCGAAGGCCTGGTTCGAACTGAAGCTTACCAGGTGTCGCATGCCCCCATACTCGAAGAGGACCGGCGAGGCGTAGGCGGATGCATCTTTGCCCAGCGGCGCCGACGCCCAGATCGTCTTGCCGGTTTTCTTGTCGAGGGCAGCCATCATCGCCTTGCGCCCGCCGGGCGTCACGATCAGTCGCTCGGAGTCGATCAGGAGGCATTCGCTGTGGCCCCAGCGGATTTCCTTCGCGCCGAATCGCTGGAATGTGTCAACCGTCCAGATGGTCTTGCCCGACGCGGCGTCGAGGCATACGACCCGCCCGCGGGCGTTCATGTGGTACAGCTTCCCGCCGTCATACGTGCAACTCGACCGGGCGCCGGAATACGAGCGTTTCCACGACCGCCCGTTGCGAACCTTCCACTGGAGTTTTTCAACCGGGCCCGGGCGGTAAGCGAATATCCACAGATCCTCGCCGATGTCGCCGGTGATGTACAGCAGCCCGCCGGCGATAATCGGCGACGACCAGCCTCGCCCGATTCCCTTTACCGACCAGAGGAGCTTCGGACCGCCTTCAGGCCAGGCGGGCAGGAGATTTCTCTCGGGGCATTTCCCGTCGCGATTCGGCCCGCGCCATCGAGGCCAGGACAGGTGGGGGGGCTTTGATGGAACCGGATGCGCCCTCCCGGCGAGCAGGCACAGCACGCACGCTGTCACTATGCCTGTCAGAGCGGTTTTCGACATCGACATTGTCATGCACCTTTCGGCATGTTCGGCGACCGGATGGGCGCCGGGCAGGGGCCGCGATTATACTCCCGCCGGGGCGGTTTGGGCAAATATTCGTCAAAGGGCGCCGGAATTCGGGAACCCTTCGGCCCGTTCGTGCGTCAAAAGAGTTGTAACTAAACCTTCGGGAATGAGGACAGAATCATGAAAAATGCAATTGTTACCGCAGCACTGCTGCTGGCGATAGCTGCGGCCGCCCAGGCAAAGAGCATCGTTCCGGCCGAACCCGCACGGCACGTTGACCTGGCGATATGCCTGGACACTTCCGGGTCGATGCGCGGGCTGATACAGTCGGCAAAGCAGAAGCTCTGGGCAGTCGTCAACGAACTGGCGACCGCCAGGCCCAAACCGGTCCTTCGCGTGGCGCTGTACTATTACGGTAGCAGCAGGCTGAAAGCCGAAGACGGATGGGTCAAGCAGCTTTGCCCGCTGACTGGCGACCTGGACACGGTCTACGAAAAGCTGTTCAGCCTGAGCGCCGGCGGCAGTACGGAATACGTTGCCCGGGTTATGCATGAAGCCACCACGCAGCTCAAGTGGGCCAAGTCCAAGGATGCGTTGCGGATAATCTTTGTAGCGGGCAACGAACGGGCCACTCAAGACCCCGTCCACAAGCTGCGCGATACCTGCAAGGCCGCCGCCACGTCCGGTATCATCGTCAACACGATCTACTGCGGGCCCGAAGCCACCGGGAGAAGCAGCGGATGGTCCGATGCAGCCGCCTGGGCCGACGGGCAGTACGCGGCCATCGACCACGACCGCGGGACAGTCGTCATAAACACTCCGCACGACAAGAAACTCGCCGAACTCAGCGCCAAACTCAACACCACCTATGTCGGATACGGAAGGGCGGGGAAAGATGGTAAGGGCAGGCAGGCGGCCCAGGACGCCAACGCCTCCAGTTTGAACGTAGCGGCCGCCGCTCAACGAGCGTCAGCCAAGTCCGGAGGCCTCTACAACAACGCCGGTTGGGACCTCGTTGACGCATCGAAGGAAAAAGACTTCGACATTACGAAGATCAAGAACGAAGACCTCCCCGAGCCAATGCGGAAGATGAGCGACACCGAGAAGAAGGCCTACGTCGCCAAACAGGCGTCCAGCCGCGCCGGGATCCAGAAGGAGGTCATGGAACTGTCCAAGAAACGCGACGCGTTCGTCAAGGCGGAGATGGCGAAAAACGGACTCGACGAAAAGGCCTCATTCGACGCCGCCCTGAGGAAAATGGTTCGCACACAGGCGGAGAAACAGAATTTCAAGTTCGAGAAGTAGTCCCGCCCGCGATATCATCTGCACCCTGAAATACCGAAGTCGGCGATCTGTCCCATCGGGAAGGAAAATCCATGCGTAAGAATATTTGCCTGTCGGTTGCGATTGTGCTGTCGTTTTGCGTTCCGCTGGTTGCAGAGGTTGTTTCGACCGAGGTCGCCGGTACGATGGTCGTCCCGGCCGACGTGGCGTCGATCAAGGGCTCAACCGTCGACATCCGCCTGTACGAGTATCATCCAATGATCGCTGACAAGGCCGCCACGCTCGTCGACCAGGTGCAACTCGAAAACTTCGCCCACACGAAGGGCAAAGAAACCAGGACCGCATTCTCGATCGGGGAGAAACCCGGCAGGAAGATCAATCAGCGGATGCAGTATTACGTGACGCTCTTCATCCATTCAGGCGACCCGGAAAAAACGCCGCGAACTCACATGGGCAAGCCCGCTGACGGCAAGTTCCTGTGCAAGGTGCTGACCGCGGGCAATCCCAGACAGATCGTGATGAAGGTCAGGGCGGTCAAGACCGTCGCCAGGCCCAAGCCGGTCGGTCCCAAGGTGCGCCCCATGCCCGTGCCTCGACCAATGCCGGGAGGACGTAAGCCCGCGGTCAAGGACGACTTCAAGACGATTCAGGGTGCGCAGTTCGTGTTCACCGCCGAGTTGAAACAGGCCAAGCCCGGACCGGTCGGACTCTCGATGCCTCCGGTTTACAGCCACAAGCTCGTACTGGTCGTCAAAGATGTCCTCCGCGGCGACCTGAAGGGCGGCGACAAGCTCACCATCCACCACAGTGCACGCCAACGGGCCAAACCCACATTTCCCGTGGGCAAGGTTTGTCTCGTAACGGCAAGCAAGTCGCGGGGCTCGATGCGGGCGGGACTGGTCCTCCAGGCCGATGACAAGGTGCTGCAGACCGCTCGGGACGCCACCTCCCTGCCTCTGGGCTGGTCGAAGAAGGCCGACAAGTTCGTTTCGCCCTGGGCGGATCTCGGCGCCAAAGCCTGGCCGAAATCCGCGCCGCCCGTTCCGGGCGCCGCGGTATGCAGCGTAACCGGGCGGCCGGCGCTTCTGGCGGGCGCGGGCGTCTCGATGAAGGTCGTGAAAGTCCCTCCGGTAAAGGAAGTCAAGTGGAGCAATCCCGATGGCGACGGTAAGTACACGATCACCATCACAAACGACACCGACAAACCGGCCACCGTTCCCGCACTGCTGAGCGACGACAAGGGCATCCTCTGGGACGAGTCGCTGGTGATACTCTGCCAGAAAAAGGCCCGCCCCGTCCCAGGAGTAAAACCGCTGAAGACCGCCCCCAGGGAGACCGTCCTCAAACCCAAACAGTCGGTCTCGACCGTGGTCAACACGTTCAGGATGAAGAATATCGAGTGGCCGCGCGGCGGATACCGAGTCGAGTTCCAGTTCTGCCTCGGCGAGTTGAGCGTGACCAGGTCGTTCTACTACATGTCTCGCCATCACGACCCGATCCGCCAATCCGCAAACGCCAAGCCGAAGAAGTGAATTACCGCCGGTTAGTGGACGACAATAAGTTTCCATACTTCGCCCTTCATCGTGCCGGTCGGGCCGAGCGAATCGATTCGCCAGTACAAGGTCCGCCCCGCTTTGAGTGAGGGCGGTTTGTGGATGTTTGTTGTCTGGTTGCCTTTGAACTCTTGCGATTTTTCGGCTGCTCCCGCTACGGCCCGTTTGTCGGTGCCGACGTACACGTCGAACGAGACCGCCTTGTATCCGCCCAGCCACATCAACGCGATGTCTTTGACGGGCGCCTTTGCTCCGTCGGCGGGGATTGGCATGGAGGCGCGGGGTTCCTGGCGGCCGGGAATCCAGTAGTTCTCCGCTCCACGCTCGTACGCCCCGACGTCCGGCGCCTTGCCGGTGATCCCTTCGATTCTCCGAGCGGCGCCGATGAGCCTGGAACCGGCGGCGGGGCGAAAATCGAATGCTTCAGCGTTAACCAGGGGCGGCGGGGTTTTGCGGAAGACCAGTTTTTTCGCGTCGATGAGTTTGTATGAATCGGCTCCGAGATTGTGCGACATTTCCCCCGCCGGGGACGTGATTTTCCCAGCCCGCCGGATCTCGTGATGCATTTGCCCGGTGATGACCGGAGCGTAGTTGTTGAATGCTTTTGAATTTGCGTTCTGCTGGGCGAGCAGGTGCGCCCACTGGCGCGAGGCCCATTCCTTGCGGGGGGTGGGCGCCGACCAGAGCACCAGGTCCAGCGTGGGGTTATTGACGCAAGTATTGTTGTAAACCTGGTTTCGGTCGCCCTTTATCATCATAGCTTTTTCGTTGCACCGCCATGCGGCGTTGTGGTGGACGATCAGATCGCGAGTCAGGTCGTCGCCGCGAATCCCGATTCCGCCCCACCTGAACGCCAGGTGATCGTGCACCCAGTTGTAGCGGACGATCGTGCCGCCAAGCCGTATCCCGCTGGACTGGATCAGGGCGCCGTCGCTCTGGATGAGCCCGCCGTGATGGATGTAGTTGTACTCGCAGATCGACGGGCCCCTCCGCGGAAGGACGACGCCCTCGGACGAACCGACGTGGTGCAGCGTGTTGCGCCGGAAGATCGACCGGTCGGAGGAGGGCATCAGCACTCCCGCGCAGTTTCCCGCCACGCCGTTGCCCAGCCCGCGCCAGTCGATGTCATGGATGAGGCAGTTCTCGACCGTGTTGGCGCTGCCGGTCAATATCAGTCCCGGCGCCTCGCTGAAGGCGATACTGCAGTTGCGCACCACGTTGCCCTTGCCCGAGATCAGCGTCGGCGCCAGGCCGCGGAGCCCGCCGAGGAACATTGCGTTCGTGCGGGCGACCTGTTTTGGGATATCGCTCTTGGCTCGGGCGGGGGGGCTCGCATAGGTCGGATAGTCCAGCGAGCAGTTTTCGATAGTGCAATCGTTGCAGTTGTTCAGCAGGACGGTCGTAGCGAAAAACCTCAGGCCGTCGAGTTGGATATGGTTCTTGCGGTTGGCGATGAATCCGTAGTCGCGCTGCTTGCCTTCGATGGTCCGACCGGCGGGGTTTCGCCCGTCGAGCGGCCAGAGGTAGAGCGTGGAGGTCTTGGGATCGCAGAACCATTCGCCCGGTGAGTCGAGTGCTTCGAGCTTATCGTAGAGGAAGTAGCGATCGAAATCCTTCATCGCGCGTTTGCGCTGGGTTTGCTTCGATTCGTGGCGTTTGCCGAGATCTTTGGCGTACTGGAAGGAATCTCCGCCGGCTTTGTGGTTTTCTACGGTGCGAAGGAACGTCTGCCACGCCCCGACGTTCAGCACGGCCAGCGCGCCTGTCCAGTCTACGCCCGTTTTGGCCAGTTCGGGATCGACAATCCTGCCGTACCCGCTTCCCGCCTGCGTGGTGCGCCATGTGGACTTGTCCCAGCGTTTGGACAGTGGTTGATCGGGCCAGCGCGCCTCGACCATCATCTCGCCGTCGACGAAGAGTTGGGCGATCGGGCCCGTGACGGACGTTTTGTAGATTTTACCCTTGTGGACGGACCATTTGGCGTCAATCGCCCCGGTCCCGCTGATCGTGACCTTTTCACCGGGTTCCGCCGCGAAGCGAACGCCCGAGGTTCTTATGCGGACGGTCTGGCGATACGTTCCGGCGCGGATGATGCAGACATCGCCCGGTTTCATGGCGTCGGCGGCTTTCTGGATAGTCCGAAATGGTTTTGACGCCGAGCCCGAAGCTCCGTCATCGCCGCCCGGCGCAACGGAATATTCGACCGCCTGGCTCGCCCCGACCGTCACGAACAGAACTGCAATTGCTGCAAGATATGCCTTCATTGCTCAGTCGTTCCAGTGGGCGTCGATGATCTTCTGGATTCGCGGGTACTTTTTGTCCGTCTCGCCCAATTCGGCCCGGAGCTTCTTGAGCTGCTTTTTCAGGTTGGCGATTACGGATTTGTACATCTTGTCGCCGTAGCGATTATTCATCTCGCGGGGGTCTTTTGTCAGGTCGTAGAACTCCCATGCCGCCGGCGTGTTGGGGTAGTAGCGATTGCCCCCGTGCCTGGTGACGGGCTTGTCCTTGTGGGTGTCGGTGAAGTCGCAGCCGTAGAAGAATATCAACTTGTACTTCCGCGTTCGGATGCCGAAGTGGGCGGGATTGTTGTGCCCGTGGGCCATGTGCATCCAGTAGCGGTAGTAGGTGGCTTCGGGCCAGTCGTCGGGTTTCGGCTTGCCTTGCAGTCCGGCGGCGAAACTGCGCCCGTGCATGTAGTCCGGCGTTTTGACCCCGGCGAGGTCCAGCATGGTCGGCGCGAAGTCCGTGTTGTTGATGATCCAGTTATTGCGGCTGCCGGGCTTGATGAGTTTTGGGTAGCGCACCAGCATGGGCATTCGCATGGCCTCGTCGTACATCCATCGCTTGTCGATGAAATCGTGTTCGCCGAGAAAGAAGCCCTGGTCGCCGGTGTAGAAGATTATCGTATTGTCCATCAGCCCGTTCCCTCGGAGGCGGGCGAAGAGTCGCTTGATGTTGTCGTCGACTCCTTTGACGCATCGCAGAAATCGCCTGGCGTATTTCTGGTAGGCCTGGCGGGTGTACTGGCGGTCTGGCAGCTTCTTGTCGATCCGCATGTGCATGCCCATGTTGCGGCGCGTCATGCGTTTGGACATTGACGATCCGATCACGTGAATAAGTTCGTCGTTCTTCCCGCGGGTCGCTATCGAGCCGAAGTTCTTTCCGGGCTGGTCGTACATGTTTTCCGGCTCGGGGATTTCCGTGTCTTCGAGGTAGTTGTCGTATCGTTTGGCGTATTCAAACATGTCGTGCGGCGCTTTGTAGTGCAGCATGCAGAAGAACGGCTTGTTTGCGGGGCGCTTCTTGTCGAGCCACTTCAGGGCGATGTCAGTAATCACGTCTGATGAGTGGCCGGTGAATTTCAGGACGTTGGCGGTCTTGGTCATCGTGCTGTCTATCCGCACCTTCTGGGGCGTCCCGCCGTCGCTGGTGTAGAGGATCGGGTTGTGGTATCGCCCCTGTCCGGGCAGGACGCAGTAGTAGTCGAAGCTGGACGGGTCCACCTTGAGGTGCCACTTGCCGATCACCGCCGTTGTGTATCCAGCCTTGCTCATCTCCATCGGCAGGTAGTGCCTGCTTGCCGGCAGGGTGCTGTAGAGGTCCAGCACGCCGTTTGTCTGACAGTGCTGCCCCGTTATGATATTCGCTCGGCTTGGGGTGCATATCGAGTTCGTGCAGAACACGTTCTCCATCAGCATCCCTTCCTTTGCGAGCGTGTCGATGGTCGGTGTCGGGTTGAGTTTCGCCAGGCGTCCGCCATATGCCCCGATCCCCTGGGAAGTGTGATCGTCGGCCATTATGAACAGTATGTTCGGGCGTTTGGCCTGGTTGCTCTTGGCGGCCCCGAAAGCCATCCGCCCGGCGAGTCCCAAACCAACGGTCCCGCAAAACCTCACGAAACTGCGTCGCGTTGTTTTCATCGTCTCTTTCGTTTCGTGCTTGGTTTGGCCCGGCGACTACCTGACCAATTCTTCGAATTTGAATCCTGGCGGGATTCCCCATACCGGTTTGGTGGGCAGGCCCTTGGCTTGTTGTTCAAGTTCCGTATCGGCGCCCCAGTAGACGCTGTTACCGTCCATCCACAGGGTGATACGGTGCAGTTCTTCTACCGTGAGCTTGGCGTTCTTCTTGTGCTTTTCATCCTCGGTCAGGTGCTTGTAGAGCTTCGAGGCAAGCGCGCCGTTCTTGCCCGGGATCGAGTAGGTGATCTTGTTCTGGCGAATACCGCCGTTGCTGCCGTGTCGCGTCCATGCGTATTTCCCCAGCGTGTTGTACGCCGGCGAGAACTTTGTTCCAGTCGATCCGAGCAGCGAGGGCGCCTTCTTTTCCTTCGTGTGGCAAGGGACGCATTTCTTGTCGAGCACCGGTTGGACCAGGCGAATGAACGACAGCGGATACGAACCGGCGGGCCCTCTCGTGATCTCCGAGGGTCCGCGCCTCAGGGCGATCGCCGCCCGCGGACTGCTCGCTTTGGCCGAGATGGTATTCTTCTCCTCGTGACAGCCGATACAGCTAAGCGTTTCGCCCGGGTGGACATAGGTCGCGCTCCGCATAGTCTGGATGCAGAGCCCGCGCTCATCGAGCGCCTGCATGTAGAAGGATATCCCGACGGGGACCTTGAAGTGGGCGCTGCCGTCTTTTTCGACCGGCACGGTCCCCAGGACGCCCCGCGCAAAGGACTGCTTACCGATACCAACTCTTGGGCTGTCGGCGTTCTGGGTCGATTTAGGAAACACGTTGATCAGGCGAAGATCCGTGATTTTGGTCCCCTCGGCGAACGGGAACTCGGCTTCGTAGATGTTGCTTACGGTGACGATGCCCCATTTCGGATCGGCGGGCGGACCCAGCAGCTTGATGTCTTCGCGGGCCTGACGCGTTCGCGATGGGATAATCGGCGGGCGGGTGCGCTTGACGAGCGGGATCGGGTCGAGGCATGCAATACCGTCGGCCTCATGAAGGAATATCTTGTTCCCGAACGCGTCGAGAAGGTAGATTCCGAGCTGCTTTTTCTGCGGTTGATAAACGGTGATGTAGAAGTTCTCGTCGAGAGGCCAGGGGGTGGCGTACATCTTCTTTCCGCGTTCGGCTTCGGGGAACGGATTATCGGGTGTCAGGCGTTTCAACTGCGACATCTTCCGGTCGTCCTTCTTGCGGATGTCTATCAGCACCAGCGATCCGTACGCGCGATCGTGGTGCCCGGCGGCCACCGAGATGTACTTGTGCGAACCGGGAATGGCGCGGTTCGACATCTCCATCCACGGGCGGTCGTTGCGGCGGAGCGGATAGTTTCCGTGGTAGCTGCGCGGGTCGCGCCCGTCGGGGTAGGTGTGCCAGATGTGATGCGCCACGTTCGTGTCCCGATCGATGTAATCCCATCGCGTGTATATGATCATTCCGTTATTGTCGATACTCGGATGCCATTCGTTGGTCTCGAAGTAGCTCAGCGGGATGATGTCTTCACCGTTGGGCAGCATCGAGTGGAGCGTGTACGTCGGCACGCGGCGTCCGTGACATCGCCCCAGCCCGCCGATCCGCTCCGAGATAAACAGAACCCGTCCGCTGGGCATGAAGCACGGGTCGAAATCGTTCCAGTTCCCGGTAGTAAGTTGGACGAGATTCTTAATGCCCACCGACGCGTTGGCCGGATCGATATCGCACTTGAAGATGTGGAACACGCCTTCGGGGCTCCAGCCCTTCCGCCCGCTTTCGGACATCGCGAAGAGCATCTGCCTGGCGTCGTATCCAACGTCGAGCGAAATCATCGAGCCGCTGAGTTCCTTACCGTCAAGATGCCCGCCCTTGACCTTGGCGCCCTCGAGCAGCGGTACTTCACGCGGCGAATTGGAGAATGCGTTTTCGAGGAGAAAAAGCCCTTTCCCCGGATTGTTCTTGTGTCCGAAATACTGGTCGCACATGTGTCCGTAAGTGGACATGTTCTGCTTGAGAAAAACGATCTTGTCGAAGTTCAGCAGCGGGTTCTTGAATGCGATCTTCCGCCGCAATTTGGCGATTTCCCGGAAATGCTTCTTCTGGTCGTCCTTGAACTTCCCGCTTTTATTGTCGGCTTCGAAAACGGACAGCGCTTTGGACTCGGCGTCGAGCTTCGGACCGCCAGGCATCGCCTTGAGCGTTTCGGCAAGTTTGCGAGTTCGGCGGAGGATTACGTCAATCGGTGTCTTGTCTTCCTTCAGAATCAACGCCGAAGCGTTGTAAACTTCCGCGGCGACCCTTCCGCCAAAGCGGCGGGCATTCTTGACATCGTTCTGAAGCACATCAAAGTTCGTGGCGGCGTACTCATCGGCGGTCATTTCCGCCGCGGCGGGCGAAACGAACATCGAAAGGACCAAAACGGCGGACACGCTGACGACGGGCAAGTAAGATCGCATATTCCTGCTCCTCTAAGGCAGTGGGTTTATCCAACATTCGATAATTATATCGGATGCGGCGCGTCGGGCAAAGCGAATCTGGGATTGGGCGGGGAATCCGGCTGTACAAACATGTTGTTGTGCCAGTGGTGTACTTGATAGCTTGACGTATGGAAACCGGCGGGGCTATATTAATGTGCTGAACAATCACCCGTTAATGAGGAGCATTTATATGTCATCAAAAAAGAACGCGGAAAAAATCTCGCGCCGCACCGTTCTGGCTGCCGGGGCCGCTGTCCCGCTTTTCATCCCGCGCGCCGTGTTGGGCGGAGCGCCGGACAAGCCCGCGCCGAGCGACAGGCTCCAGGTCGCAGCCGTCGGGATCGGAGGTATGGGCAAGAACTACATCCACGGCTGCGGGGGTGGTGTAGACGTTGTCAGCCTGTGCGACCTGGACCACCGTTTCGCCGGCGGAGTATTCAAACGATATTCAAAAGCCTCCCGCCACCACGACTTCCGCCAGATGTTCGACAAAGACGCCAAGAACTTCGACGCGCTGATAGTCGCCACGCCCGACCACACTCACTCGATCGTCCTGTCGGCCGCCATAAAACTCAGGAAACACATCTACTGCGCCAAACCGGTGACGCACTCGATCGGCGAGGCCCGCAAAATCCGCAAGGCCCTGCTGGCCGCCAAAGACCTCGTCACCAAGACCAGCGCCCAATCGTCCGGAACGGACCTTGCCCGCGGCACGACCGAACTGCTGGGCACGGGCGTTATCGGGGCGATCCGCCAACTGCACATCTGGTGCGATCACCCGAAGTATCCGTGCCTGGAGGCCCGCCCCAAAGACAAACAGACCCCGCCGCCCGGGATGGACTGGGATCTGTGGATCGGTCCGGCGCCGTATCGACCGTTTCATCGGGCGTACCATCCGGGCAAGTGGCGGTCGTGGTGGGATTTCGGTACCGGCGCGGTCGGCGACATGATCTGCCACACGTTGCACGCGTATTTCCACGAACTCCAGCTCGGCGCCCCGACGGCGATATCCAGCAGCAGCACGCACAAGTTCACCGGGTATTTTTCCGGGCGCGTCTCGACGCCCGAATGCCAGGGCAACGCCAACACCGTCACCTGGAAATTCCCCGCCCGCGGGAAGCTGCCCCCGCTGAGGGTCCACTGGTACGACGGCGGGATCAAGCCCAACCGACCCGAAGAACTCGACGACAAACTCGCGCTGCCCGCGATGGGCCTGCTATTCGAGGGGGAAAAGGGAAAGCTGCTTTCCGGATACGGCGGAGGGAATCCGTTCGGTAACCGGCGCGGTGTCGCAGGCGGCCTGCTCTTGCCCGAAAAAACGTTCAAGGACTTCACCCAGCCGCCCAAAACCATGCCCCGCTGCGCTTACAAGGTTCATTACACCGAATGGGTCGACGCGTGCAAGACGGGCAAGAAGACCACATGCCCCATCGAATTCGGATGCGAGATGACCGAGATGGGCCTGCTCGGCGCCCTGTCGCTGCGCGCCAGGCGGTTGATCCAATGGGACGCCGCGGCGATGAAGGTCACCAATTCAAAACACGCCGACGCGCTGGTCGACCCGCCGTACCGCGACGGTTGGTCGCTGTAGCGGACGGGCGGTACGATCAACGGCGCGGCGGCAAACGGCAAGCGGTTCGGTTGTAAGCCCCAAAATTATTCCTTCAGCAACTGTCTGATCGGATTCTTGACGAATGCCGCGGGGCGTTGGCCTTTTCCGGGTCGGTTCACGTCGCCGAGGTCCACGCGGGCTTTTTCCGCCAGCGCGAGCATGCGCTTTACGATCTCCGGATTTGCGGATGAGACGTCTTTGTCCTCGTGGATGTCGTTTTTCAGGTCGAACAGTTTCATCATGGTCTTTCCCTCGGGCTTGCCCCAGTTTCGCTTTCTCGACTCCAGGGCAAGTTCGAGTTTCCACTGTCCGGACCGGACGGCCTGCAGTTGGTCCATCTGGTAGAAGTAGAACGCTTCGTGCGGGCTCTTTGCGCCTTTGGTTCCGCTCATAAGGTCCATGATGTCTCGTCCGTCGATTATGCGGTCCTTGGGGGCGGTGGTCCCGGCGAGGCGAGCGAACGTCGGGAGGACGTCGATGGTCGACGTCAGTGCGTCGCACGTCTTGCCCGCGGGGATTTTTCCGGGCCATCGCATAACGCACGGTACGCGCTGTCCGCCTTCGAGCGTTTGACCCTTGTGTCCGCGAAGGGGCGCGTTGGACCCGCCGTGGCGCCCGGTCGAACCGTTGTCGGACGTGAAGATCACCAGCGTGTTATCGTCGAGCTTGAGGTCCTTGAGCGTCTTGAGTATCTGTCCGGTGGACCAGTCGAGCTCTTCCACGGCGTCGCCGTATCGTCCGTTTTTCGATTTGTTGCGGAAGTCGTCTGAGGCGTGCAGCGGCAGGTGGACCATGGCGTGTGGCAGGTAGAGGAAGAACGGTTTGTCCTTGTTGGCGGCGATGAACTTGACGGCCTGTTCGGTGTAGCGTTTGGTAAGCGTATCCTGCTTGATCGGCGCTTCGATAACCTTCTCGTCCCGCATTAACGGCAGCGGAGGGCGTCCTTTGGTTTTGCTCCTGCCTCCCATGTCGTTGGAGTACGGGATTCCGAAGTAGGAGTCGAAGCCCTGTCGGGTCGGAAGGAATTCCGGCTGGTCGCCGAGATGCCACTTGCCTATGCACATCGTCGCGTAGCCCTGGGGCTTGAGCACTTCGGCGATGGTCTGTTCGTTGGGATTGAGCCCCTTCGGATCGCCGGGGAACAGCACGCAGAGATTCCGCTGGTTCACGTGCATATTGACGCGCCGCGGATAGCATCCGGTCATCAGGCTCGACCGCGACGGCGTGCAGACGCTGCTGGTGACGTAGAAGCTGGTGAATTTCATGCCCTCGGCGGCCATTTGGTCGAGCCTGGGCGTGCGGTTGGCCTTCGAGCCGAAGCATCCGATGTCGCCGTATCCCATGTCGTCGATGAAAATAAGGACGAAGTTAGGTTTTTTCGCCGCCGGTTTCGCCGCTTTCGTAAACGCCGAACCGCCGATGGTCAATGCGGCGCCCGCCGCGCCAACCTGTCTTAGAAAACTTCTGCGTGTCTGTGTCATGGTTCTTTCCTGGTGGTAATTTGTCGTTGTGCTACCTGTCTTTAACGGGCAGCGGGCATTTTGTGCTGATTGCTTCTTCAAACGTCGGGACCGGTCGGAAGTTCGGGTGGTCCTTGAACTTTATGTGCCTCCTGCCCCAGTACGATCCGAAGTAGATTCCGCTGGCGTCGACCCATGTGGCGAGTTTCGCCAGGGCGGAAAGGGGAAGTTTTTCCCTGTTTCCCGGGCAGCCCTTCATCACCTGGGCGATCAGCTTGCTCTTGTGCGATCCGATCGATTTCGGCGGTGAATACGGCGAGCCTTCCCAGTCGGTGAATTCGCGGTAGGTGGGGACCATTTTGCGGCGAATCAGGTTCTCGTACGAGCGGGAAAACTGTGTGGTCAGCTCGCCGGTCAGGTCGAGCTTAGCCGCCGGTTTCTCGGCGCCGTGGCACCTTACGCAATGCTTGTCGAGAACGGGCTGGACGTAGGCGGGGTAGTGAATTGCCTGTTTTCCGGTCTTGTCGCCCGGTTGGGGACCGGGGCTGCTTGGCGGGCGTTTCATCGCCAGGGGCAGTTTTCCGCGGTGGGGCGGTGAGTCGTTGGGCGTTTCGTGGCATCCGACGCACGAGCGTTTCTCTCCGGGACGGTAGTTCACGTAGGTGCGCTCGCGCTGGAGTTCCAGGTAGTCTTCGTCGAGGGCCTGGAAGTAGATGTTCCTGTCGGCGGGGACTGTGAAGTGGGCCGATCCGTCTTTTTCAACGGGCACGACGCCCCACATCGCCTTGCCCGCCAGCGCGGTGCCCAGGCTGATCAGTCGCGTGTGGCGGGTGAGCCTGCCCCGCGGGTCCCAGAATCGCCTGCAGTCCCACGGGCGGGGGAGCTGCTCCATGATCCGGATGTATCTAACCTCGCCGCGCTCGATCCCCTCCATTCCGAAGTAGATGTCCTGAACGGTGCAGATGGCGAGATTTTTTTTCGCCAGTTTTTCATCGATTACCGACCGGAGCACCGGCGGGGCCTTGCGTGCCCGCAGCGGATACGGCTGCCAGCACGAGGTTTCCGGTTCGGTGTGTATCTTCACGTGCTGTCCGGCTTCGGTGAGCTTGTACAGCCCGTAGGCTACCGGGTCGTTCCACTTCCTGTCGGGGTTGTAAGCGACCAGGAAGGTGTCTTTCGACAGCGGGTAGGGGTCCATGTAGAGCGGTCCGTTAGTGTGCCTGACCCACTTTCCGTTGACCAGGTGGTTCCATCCGGGTTCCTGTTTCACGTCGACGGTTGGGGTGATGTAGGTCATCGGTTCGCGCGTTCGGATATCTTTTTTGGTGTCGATTCGAATCACCGTTCCGATCCCGCTCTGGGGCCAGTGCGGCGTGCCGAGCATTACGAACAGGTTGGAGTATCCGGGAATCTGTCGCCCGTGCAGGAAGGTGGGGGGCAGGTGGATATCGTTACCGTAGACCTCTACCGATGCGCCGCCGTCGGGGTACATCGCCCAGAGGCACTTGATTCCGATCTGGCCTTTGTCGACGTATTCCCAGCGCGTATACAGCACGCGCCCGTCGGACATCATCGACGGCGAAAACTCGCTGACGGGGCTGTTGGTGAGCTTCTGGAGATTCTTGCCATCGCCGTCCATGCGATACATCACCGTGGTCGACAGGATGTCGGGCGAGTCGCACAGCGTACCGTACTCGCATCGCGTCGAGACCAGCATTATCCCGCCGTCGGGAAGGTAGCAGGGGTGCATGTCGTCGGTCTGGTGATAGTACATCCGCGCGGTCCCGCCCAGGAACGAGTTGTCGTACTTCCTGATGCGCGCCTGCTCGTCGGCAGGGGGGAACGTGAGCTGCTTGGGACCGCTGGTGCGCACGCCCTTTACCGGGTCGATGCCGATCTCGTAGATCCGGAAACCCTCCTTGGGCGCCTTCTTCCAGTCGAAGACGATTTTGTTCGCGTCGAAGTGCAGATCGAACCGCCCGAAGATGCCGTCCTTCATTTCGGGTATCAGCTCGGTGACCTTTTTGGTCTTAATGTCCAGGACGCACAGGTTTCCGCCGTAGCGGCTGCACCCGTCGATGAAGTCGGTGTAGAAGTGGGACGAGTGATAGGTTTGGCGTTTGACGAACAGCATCTTGTCGAAGTTCATCAGCGGGTCCGCCGCCTGGGCCCAGGAGGTCAACAATAGCAGTACCGTTACGATTATCTTCTTCATGGGAAGCGCCATTATTACGTGATTGGACGAACGTTCATTATACATAGTACATCGAAGCCCACAGATAGCTATCTGTGGGCTGTTGGCTTTTTTCGCTATCTACAGACGAATATTTTCTTCAGGCCCCAGGCGCCGTGTTGCTTTGTGAAGTCAATGTGGATGTGACCAGGTTCCTTACGTTGTCCGCCGAGTTTGACGTTTCGCCTTTGACGGGGAAACTTTGTTTGGCGCAGTTTTCTTAGACGCGGGTGGATCGGGCAGGGGGGTGTTTATGCACTTTCGCCCGGCGACCCATCGGATGCCGTTGCCCAGCAGGCGTCGGTGGCCCGGATTGGTCCAGGCTCTTACATCGTGTCCGCCCTGGTAGCCGAAGATTTTCGCGCCCTTGTAATCCACCGTCCAGGCGATGGGCTTGTCGCTTTTGGGGTGGTCGGTCGTGACCAGTACGTTGAGCCCATCGGTGAAAGTCTGCTTGTTGTACGATTCGTCCTGGATCTCGAAATCCTTCATTCCCTTCGTTATCGGGTGGTCGGTGTTGGCGATATGCATCTTGAAACGCGCATGTCCCACGCCGCTCTTGCCGATTTTCTTACCGTCCTTTTCGCCGGCCTTCATCCAGAACTTGCAGCCGGCGATCTTCTCGAATTCCGGCCAGTCCTGGCAGTTCGCCAGCGCGTGATGCCACACCACCAGCCCCACGCCCTTCTTGAGCAGTTTCAGGAAGTTGGCTTTCTGCGTATCGGTGATACCGCTTGAGAGGTTGAACATCAGGATCGCGTCGTAGTCGAATTTGGTCAGGTCGTCGAAAACGGTGTACGGTTTGCCCTTCCATACTTCGCACTTGATATCTTCGTGTCCGCCCCAGGCCTTGTCGAAGTTTTTGGCGTCGTACCCGTGTCCGCCGACGAGGATCACGACCTTGAGTGGTTTGGCGACGGGGGCTTCGGCTTTATCGACGGCCGACAGATCGACTGCCATACCGGCGACCAGCACGACCGCCATAGCAGTTCTAATCGCTTTGTGCATGATATACTCCTCGTATGGAACAAACGTTCCGATGTCCCGTCGATTGCGACGGGACGATTACGGACATTATCACTCGCAACCGCACCTCGTGCAAGCGTTCGGGACGGCATGTAACGCAAGAACGCGAAACAATCTGAGAATTCCCTGGGTGAAATCGGGGTCTCGTAGTATAATCCCCATATGTAGGTTAGCGCGTTCCATAATGGAGCGGCAGAGCACATTCGACCGGAGCCGGTCGAATCTAAAATGAGGCAGGAGCGGTTTTGAGTTCGCACGTTTCCTTTCCTGCGCAAAAGCGTATCTGAGAAGTCTCAGAATCGGACAACGTATCTTCGTATGCCATCGGCGCGGGTTTTGCCGTTTGCGGAGGCTCGTCGATGGGGTGAGCATTATCAGCAGGTTCGCAAAATGGGAACCAAGAAAGGAGCAGTAAGATGAAGAGAGCAATTCAGATCGTATGCGTGGCCGCAATCGTATCGGCGTTGGGTTCGGCGGCAATGGCGGTGGATATCGTGACCGTTCCTGTGGGCAATGTCGGCAATAGCGCCGACAGCACTGGTTACGGCGCGGTGTCCTACGAGTACAACATTGGCAAGTACGAGGTTACTGCCGGTCAGTACCGCGATTTCCTCAACGCCGTGGGCAAGACCACGGCGGATACCTACGGGCTGTACAACAGCAGCATGGACAGCAGTTCGTACGGCTGCCAGATCACGTGGAACTCCGTTTCGTCCACCTACGACTTCAGCGGTGTTCCCAGCGGCACGGCGGCTGACTGGGAGAATCGCCCGGTGAACTATGTGAGTTTCTGGGATGCCTGCCGGTTCGCCAACTGGCTGCACAACGGGCAGGGCGCCGGCGACACCGAGACCGGGGCCTACACCCTGACGTCCGGCGGCATGAGCGCCAACACGATTACGCGTAACGCCGGAGCGACGTGGGCGGTGACCAGCGAGGACGAGTGGTACAAGGCGGCGTACTACAGCGGCTCGGGCAGCACGTACTACGACTACCCGACCAGTAGCGACACGGCCCCGGGTTACGTGAACAACAGCGGTAATCTGAGCGGTACGGGCACTGTCTTCACTGACGGCGTAGTCGACCCGGGCAACTACGCCACGTACGATGGTG